>JAYWAZ010000250.1:0-11069 GCA_043781975.1 Bacteroidota bacterium | reverse complement strand
TGCAACTAACGCCAAATTGTGTACGCTACAAGTGTGATTCCATTACCATTCCTGTTCCGATGCCGCCATGTAACAATCAAAGTAATTTCAACTTTTTGAGGGCAGCTACCAACAGCCAAACCTATACTTTCATTCCGGATTTCCAGAATTCAGCCGCACAATACACCTGGACATTCGGAGACGGCACGGGCAGTCATGATATGATTGCGACGCATCATTACGCGCAGGCGGGCACTTACACCGTTTGCCTCACCGTATGGCGCAGTCCTACCTGTGCTTCTACTACCTGCAGGACTGTAGCGGTTACGTCACAGATCAATTGCGATAGCATACATGTAACCTTTACTTACCAGTTCGACCCGATCCTTCATAACAAAGTGTATTTCTACGCCATCGCCAACTTCCCGATCCTGGATCAAACCTGGACGATAAAAAAGCTGCCCAATGGCACACCAGTGATCCTGCACCAGAATAACCCTGTGTATATTTTCCCGGATACCGGCTATTACAGCGTATGCCTGAGGGCCGTTACCCTGGGTGGCTGCATTAAAGAATACTGCAGTACGGTACATATTGAACAAATGCCCGTCACTTGTCAGCTGCAGGCATACCCTAACCCGGCAACAACGCAGGTAAGCGTGAACGTTGCCCTTACACAACCTGAAATGATCAATGTGTATGTGTACAATAACTTAAATGTGCTTGTCAAGGAAAAACACCAGCAGGGCAGTACCGGTAACAATGTGGTGACGCTTTCCATCGGCGACCTGGTGGCGGGGCTCTATCACATGCAGGTGATCTATGGTAACCATATCTGCAATGCAACGTTCCAGAAATTATAATTGAGTTTTTTTATGAAAAAGACCTGCAATCAAAATTTGCAGGTTTTTTTTGTACTTGTCTGAACGGAGTTTTGAAGGGTTGATGGGTTACGCTACATTAACCAGTCAAAGGGTCATTATTCCTTGTATAAAGTTGATCAACGAAATCAGATTCAATGATCGAGCCGGGTGTTACCTTCCAAACATTTTATCCAGTTCTTCTTTTCTGAATTCCAGGTAGGTTGGTTTGCCGTTTGGGGTGCTGTTGGGAGTGGCACATTCAAAAAGTTCATCTATCAAAGCTTTCATTTCCTTATCGCCGAGGGGAACCCCAGCTTTAACGGATTGCTGCAATGCCAGGGAACGCAACAGCTTTTCTCTTTTACCAAACTTAAGATCATTACTGAAGTGCTTGTATTGTTCCAGCATCCTTTCAATGCCCGCTTTTTCATTGCCCGGCTCTACATCAGCCGGTGTACCCTGTATCACAAATGTGTTGTTGCCAAAGGGTTCCAGCAGGTAGCCGAGGTGGTTGAGGTCGGGCAAGAGTTCTTCCAGCAACACGGCATCGGCCGGCGCCAGTTCCATGGTAGCCGGAAATAAACTTCGCTGGGTGGCAATGGGCTTTCCAGCCACCGCCTTTTCAAATCGCTCATATAAGATGCGTTCATGCGCATTTTGCTGATGAACCAGCAAGTAGCCTTTATCATTCTGAATGACGATATAAGAATTATGAAGCTGAAAAAGGTTTGTGGCCTGTGGATTATAATTTGCGGTTGAAAATGCAGCGACTTCAACCTGCGACCTGAGGTCGGCGGCAGGTGTCTTGTCGCCCTCATAAAATTCCTTCCAGTGTTTTAATTCACTTTTGCTTTCAATGAAATGCGACTGGTGTTTTTTTGAAAACGTGTTGTAAAGGGAGGAAGCCGCGGCGGATGATCTTTTTTCATCGGTAAACGGTTTACTCACCGCGTCAAGTTGTTGTATCGATGCGTCCAGGTCAAAATCAAGCGTGGGGGTGATGCTGAACTGTGCCAGTGCGTGCTTGACGGCACTTTGCACGAACGCATAGACGATCTTCTCGTCTTCGAATTTTATTTCCTGCTTAGTGGGATGTACGTTGATATCGAGTTGTGATGGGTCCAGGTCGATGAAAAGCGCATACATCGGGAAACTATCCCTGGCGATCATCTCACTGAAGGCATTCATCACAGCATGGTTCAGGTAGGCGCTTTTGATAAAACGGTTGTTCACGAAAAAATACTGGTCGCCCCGAGTCTTCTTCGCCGTTTCGGGCTTACCCACAAATCCATAGATATTCAGGTAATCCGTTTGCTCCTGTACCGGCACCAGTTTTGCATTGTAATTATTACCCAATAGCTGAACCAGGCGTTGCTTGATCGTCCCTTTCTCCAAATGAAAGACCTCTTGGCCATTGCTGATAAATGAAAAGAAAATGCCTGGAAACGACATGGCCACCCTGATGAATTCATCAACAATATGTCTTAATTCGGCCGCGTTGCTCTTTAAAAAATTACGGCGGGCAGGCACATTGAAGAAAAGATTTTTCATGGCAATGCTTGTGCCCACATGGGCGGCAATGCTTTCCTGTTTTTTTACAATGCTGTTCTCGATCTCAATATATACACCGGTTTCCTCGGTAGCGGTACGGGTCTTTAATTCCACCTGGGCTACGGCTGCGATACTTGCAAGGGCTTCACCCCTGAAGCCCATGGTCTTTATGCGAAAAAGGTCTTCAATGACTGATATCTTGGATGTGGCATGCCGCTCAAAAGACATCCTGGCATCCGTTTCGCTCATACCTGCCCCGTTATCGATCACCTGTATCAATGCTTTGCCCGCATCATTTACGATCAGTTTTATTTCGTCGGCACCTGCATCCACCGCATTTTCCATCAGTTCTTTTACCGCGCTGGCAGGCCTTTGTATAACCTCTCCCGCGGCGATCTGGTTGGCGATGTTATCGGGCAATAATTGAATGATATCGGGCAAAATCCTGTAATTTAGAACATCAAAAATAATGTATCCTTACCACTATAAAATTTTTTGAAGCACATGCGGAAGATTCTTGTAATTATTATTCTGTTTACCGGAACCAGGTCCCTGGCCCAGCAAAATGGCGCAAAGGCATGGGTGGACAGTGTATTTAAAACCCTTGGTCCCGATGAACAGATCGCACAGCTGATGGTGGTAAGGCTTTCATCCATAGACACCAGGACCAAGGTCATTACTTCTTTTGAAGACCAGGTTGCGGGATTAGTAAAACAATATAATGTTGGCGGTATCTGTGTGTTCCAGGGAAGTCCGGTAAAGCAGGCCCTGACGATCAATTCACTGCAGGCCATGGCCAAAACACCCTTGCTGATGTGCATTGATGCGGAATGGGGTTTGGGCATGCGGCTGACAGACAGTATACTTCCTTTGCCAAAGCAAATGATGCTGGGTGCGGTAAGCGATAGCAATATTGCCTGGCAATACGGAAAGATCGTTGCGGAACAATGCAAGCGCTTTGGGATACAGGTGAATTTCGCCCCCGTAGTGGATATCAACAATAATCCCGACAATCCCGTCATCAATGACCGCAGTTTTGGTGAAGACAAATACAAAGTAGCCTTGTTTGGAATACAATACATGAAAGGCATGCAGGACAATGGCGTGCTGGCCTGCGCCAAACATTTCCCCGGCCATGGCGATGTGTCCGTGGATTCGCACCTCGACCTGCCGGTGATCAATAAATCCAGGGCCCAATTGGATTCGCTGGAATTATACCCGTTCCGCGAGATCTTCAAAGCGGGCATCGGCAGTGTAATGATCGCACATCTTTATATCCCCTCCATCGACAGCGCCGTCAACCGGGCCACGTCTCTTTCAAAAAATAATGTGACCAGGTTGATGCGTGACGAACTGGGTTACCAGGGACTAACGTTTACGGATGCTCTTGGAATGCAGGGTGTAAAAAAATTCTTTCCCGACGGGGAAGCCTCCGTTCAGTCATTGATCGCGGGGAACGACATGTTGTGCCTGCCTGATGACGTGCCAATCGCGATAGAAAAGATCAAAGTGGCCATCCTGGCAAAAAAACTAAGCTGGGAAGAGATCGAAGCGCATTGCAGGAAAGTGCTGATGATAAAATACCAGTATGGCCTGTCGCATCTTCAACCCATCAATACGGATAATTTAACGAATGACCTGAACAGTAAAGTGAATGCAATGAAAAAGATCATTGCGGAAAACGCCCTTACCATTTTAAAAAAGACGGACACTGTTTTTTTTCCGTTGCCCGCGCCTGAAAATCCCATTGCCGGCGATCTGGTCTATGTAAGCGTGGGTTCAACCGAAGACAATGCCTTCGCCAGGCGCATGCGCAGCGAATACAATGCCGATGTTTTTAATTTCAATTATAAGCAGGATGCGGCCACGGTAGCATCTACGGTTGAACTGATAAGTAAAAGATATAAGAAAGTGATCATCGGCATACATGGATATACCCGTTACCCGGCCAATAATTTCGGGATCAGCCGGCCCGCCATTGACCTTGTAAACCAACTGCAGCAACAAACCAATGCCATCACTTTCGTATTTGGAAATCCCTACGCCATAAAGAACTGGTGCGATGCAAAAAACCTGGTTGCCTGCTACGAGGATGATGACGTCATTCAAAACACCGCCATCGACCTGTTACAGGGAAAGATACCTGCCAAGGGGCATTTATCCGTGACCGTTTGTCCCGCCTACAAATATGGCAGCGGACTGGTAAGCGATGCTTTTTTTTTCCCCCGAACCAACCCCGCTGAATTGTGCTTCGACCCCGGGAAACTTTCACGTATCGACTCCATAGCCGAAGATGCCATCTTAAAAGGCGCAGCCCCCGGCTGTGTGGTGCTGATCGTAAAAGACGGGCAGATCGCTTATCATAAGGCCTATGGCCATTTAACATACGATAAGGCGGAACCCGTTAATACCGAAACCATTTATGACATGGCCTCGGTGACCAAGATCTGCGCCACCACCATCTCCATCATGAAACTCTATGATGAAGGAAAAATTGACCTAAAAAAAACCCTGGGCGATTACCTACCCTGGGTAAGGGGTACCAACAAGGAAAGCCTGCGCATTGAAAATATTTTACTTCACCAGGCAGGCCTGGTGGCGTATATCCCCTTCTATAAGGAAACCCTTGATCCTTATGGAACACCATACCTGAAATATTATTCCACCCAACAAAATGATTCCTTTCATATCAGGGTGGCGCAAAATCTTTACATGCGAAATGACTGGAGGGATACCCTTTACCGGCGCATATTACAAAGTCCCCTGGGCGCCGCGAATAAATATGTGTACAGTGATAATGATTTTATCTTCCTGGGAAAGATCGTGGAAGCGCTTGGTGGTGCCCCGCTGGATGAATACGCGAAAAATACTTTTTATATCCCCCTGGGATTAACGAGTACGCGTTTTAAACCAAGGGAATATTTTCCGCTAAGCCGTATCGCACCCACCGAGCGGGAAAAACTTTTCAGGGCACAATTGTTGCGGGGAGATGTACATGATCCTGGTGCGGCCATGTTTGGCGGGGTGGCCGGCCACGCAGGCTTATTCAGCGATGCCTATGATATCGCCGTCATTATGCAAATGCTGCTGAACGGGGGAACTTTTAACGGAAAAAAATACCTGAACAGGGAAACCATACAACTGTTTACAGCCTACCACAGTAAATTCAGCAGGCGGGGCTATGGCTTTGACAAACCTGAGAAAGACAATCCCATTCGCCCGGATCCTTATCCCTGCTTAACGGCATCACCGCTAACGTTCGGGCATACGGGCTTTACGGGCACCTGCGTGTGGGCCGATCCTGCCTATAACCTGGTCTTTGTTTTACTGGCCAACCGCGTTAATCCCGAAGGGGGTGATAATAAAAAACTACTGAACATGAATGTAAGGGGCAAGATGCAGGAGGTAATTTATAAAGCACTGGGTTTATGATGCATCAAAAGTATCCCTTACACCTGTTTTCATTGTTTCCAGAAATAAAAATTGTTCACCCTTTTTGTAATTTCTTCTGCTCCTTTTTTACCGTCCTGAAATCAATCCCTGAGAAATATTCTTTTATTTTTTCTTTCATCTGGTTCAATGTCATCCGGTTGGCGTTGCCCAACGGCAATACATTCCCCAAAACACGTTTATCTTTTTCAATAGCATGCAGCAATCCGTGTTTGGCTTCACTTGGCCCAAAGATGTAAATATATTGGGCGTCTGTGATGTGCCGGATGATATCTTTAAAATAGTCAATTCTTTCCTGTTGCTGGCGACGTTGCTTTTTTTCCTTAGCGCCTGCGATAAAGTTGAGGGAGCGGGATGTTATTTCTTTTTCTCCGGAAAACCGCACGTGTAATTCAACCGCTGATTTTATTTTTTCCATTACAGGTTCGGCCAGGCCTGTTATTTTAAAAATATAGGCTTTCTCCTGGTTCAACCATATACCCACTTTTTTTTCGGCGAAGATCTCTTTCTTTTTCATGATGATATTTTTAATTGCAAGAATTAATTAATAACCTGTTCATTAGATAAAGCTAGGCCCTAACGAGCTGAATAAAGATGAGTCGCATCAATAAAATAAATGATTGGGGTCAGTGGTTTTAAAATAGACTGGCGAAAATTAAAGCTCTTTCGAACTTTCCGGCAGTTTATCATAGTCGCCTTTTAAGGCATAATAGCCAAAGATCATTAACCCGATCGCAATGGGTGTGAATATGGTGATGATGATGATCCAGGGTATGGGCTTATTGATATCCTTGGTACCCTTCGCACTGATATTATGGATGGCCCCCGTTATTAAAAAATAAATGATCACGGGTGCGATGACCATCCAGACGATACCCATTATTTTTTTTAGCGTATTCATGACTTTTATTAATCAGTAACTGTCTTGTCTTTTTTATTGGTAAGGTACAATGCCCCGATGATAAAGCAAAGTCCAGCCACGCCGATCGGGTACCAGAGCCCCACTAGCGGATCTTTGGTGAACGTGGTGGATAATAAGGTGGCGATGAACGGTACCAGTCCGCCAAACACCCCGTTGCCGATATGGTATGGCAAACTCATGGAGGTGTATCTTATCCGGGTAGGGAATAGCTCCACCAAAAATGCGGCGATGGGTGCGTACACCATGGTCACAAAAACGATCATTAACCAGACCAGGAAAATGAATTTCCATTTAAGGGAAGTGGATAATACCTTATCCGTATACGTTGGTTTAAGGTCTTTACTCATCCATGCGCTTCCGTCATTTCCATATCCCATGGTATCTGATATGGTTTCCGTAAAGCGTATGCCTTCGCTGAGCTGCCAGTTACTTTTGGTATGAACAACCTCCAGCATATCGTTTGTATTGCGGATCGTATCTTTTTTTACCTGCGGATTTTTTTGCCCGGTCATCTTCACATAGCTGCGGCCCTCATTCCTGGCCATCCATTCCTTCCCATCCGTATCTTTTAAGAAAACATTAAATATCGGCCGGTAAAAAACAACACCCAGCAACATCCCCGTGAGCATGATCCATTTTCTCCCCACCTTGTCGCTCAATGCACCAAACACCAGGAAGAAAGGCGTGCCCAGGCCAATGGCCCACAATAATATCTCACGGTTCTGCATAAACTCTATTTTGGCCGAATTTTCCAGGAAAGACTGGGCATAGAACTGACCCGTATACCAGATCACGCCCTGCCCCATTACCGCGCCAAACAATGCCAACAACACCATTTTAAAATTGGTACGGTGGCCGAAACTTTCTTTCAGCGGATTCACCGAGGTCTTTCCTTCGCGCTTTAATTTGGAATACAGGGGCGATTCCTTCATGCGGAGGCGTATATAAATTGAAATGAGCACCAGCAAAACGGAGGCCCAGAAGGGATAGCGCCATCCACCCCATTCAGCCGTGAACGCGGCGTCGCTCATATTTGATTTTACGGCCATGATGACACCCAATGCAACAAATAAACCCAGGGTGGCCGTGGTTTGTATCCAACTGGTATAATAGCCTCTTTTTCCCGGCGGCGAGTGCTCGGCCACGTAAGTTGCGGCGCCGCCATATTCCCCGCCCAATGCTAGGCCCTGTAACAAACGCAGTAACAGCACCAGCATCGGAGCTGCTATACCAATAGTTTTATACCCTGGTACCAGTCCGATCAAAAATGTAGATCCCCCCATCAGAACCAGGGTCAAAAGAAAAGTATATTTCCTGCCGATGAGATCACCCAGTCTGCCAAACACCAGCGCCCCGAATGGCCGTACCAGGAATCCCGCTGCAAATATGGCCAGTGTGCTTAAGAGTGCCGCGGTATCATTTCCATCCGGAAAAAACTGTACGGAAATGGTTTTGGCCAGCATGCCGAAAATATAAAAATCGTACCACTCTATCAGGGTGCCCAGTGAAGAGGAGAAGATCACCCTGCCGATACCTTTTGTAGAAACCCCGTTTGCCATGCACAGTTTTTTAGTGTTTGCGATTGAAAGTTATTAATTTTAATCCAGTAATGAATATTATGGCATATCCTTATCAGATACGATCACTCGAAGAATATAAATCCGCTTATAAAAAAAGCGTGGAAGACCCCAACGGGTTCTGGACTTCCGTTGCCGAAAATTTTAAATGGCACCAAAAATGGGATACCGTCCTGGAATGGAATTTCATTGAACCCAAAGTAGAATGGTTCAAAGGTGCCAAATTGAACATCACCGAGAACTGTATCGACCGTCATTTGGATACCCTGGGCGACAAGCCCGCCATCATCTGGGAACCCAATAACCCCGAAGAAAGGACCCGGATCGTTACCTATGCACGCCTGCATAAAAGGGTTTGCCAGTTTGCACAGGTGCTAAAGAATAATGGTGTAAAAAAAGGCGACAGGGTTTGCATATACATGGGTATGGTGCCCGAGTTGGCTTATGCGGTACTGGGCTGCGCCCGGATCGGTGCGATCCATAGCGTAATTTTTGGCGGATTCAGCGCACAAAGCATTGCCGATAGGCTGGAAGATGCACAGGCTGAATACATCGTTACCTGCGACGGTGCTTTTCGTGGCGGAAAAGATATTCCTTTAAAAACTGTGATCAATGATGCATTGATCGGCAATAAAACGGTAAAGCGCGTGATCGTTTATACCAGGACCCGAACACCGGTTTCCATGCTAAAGGGAAGGGATGTTTGGTGGGAGGACGAAATGGAACACGCCGAGGCCCAGATTGAAAAAAATGGCGTGGTTTCTTTTCCTGCTGAATCAATGGACGCGGAAGACCCATTGTTCATATTATATACTTCAGGTTCAACCGGCAAGCCAAAGGGTGTGGTGCATAGTTCTGCCGGTTACATGGTATGGACCACCTACACTTTTGTAAACGTATTCCAATACCAGCCAGGCGACATTCATTTCTGCACGGCGGATATCGGCTGGGTCACGGGACACAGTTATATCGTATATGGCCCGTTAAGCGCCGGCGCCACCAGCCTGATGTTTGAAGGCATCCCTACCTGGCCCGATGCGGGAAGGTTCTGGGATATCGTGGATAAGCATAAGGTGAATATCCTGTACACAGCGCCTACGGCTATACGCAGTTTAATGGGGTTTGGCCTGGAGCCTTTGAAAGGAAAAGATCTTTCATCGTTAAAAATACTCGGCACGGTTGGCGAGCCCATCAACGAAGAGGCCTGGAACTGGTATGATGAAAATATCGGAAAGAAAAAATGCCCCATTGTGGATACCTGGTGGCAGACGGAAACGGGCGGTTGTTTGATCTCGAACCTTGCAGGCATTACCCCCGCAAAACCCTGCTGGGCTACATTACCCATGCCGGGCGTGCAACCCGTTTTGGTGGATGAGAACGGAAAAGAAATTACAGAACCGGATGAAAATGGCCTGATGAAAGGGAATTTATGTATCAAAGCTCCCTGGCCGGCCATTATCAGAACCACCTATGGCGATCATGAACGGTGCCGCACTAATTATTTTACCGCCTATCCCGGATTATATTTTACAGGCGATGGCGCCCTGAAAGATGAAAACGGCTTTTACCGGATCACCGGCAGGGTGGATGATGTGCTGAATGTTAGCGGCCATCGCATCGGTACTGCCGAAGTAGAGAACGCCATTAACATGCATGCCGGCGTGGTGGAAAGCGCTGTTGTAGGATTTACCCATGATATCAAAGGGCAGGGCATTTACGCCTATATCATTTACAGCCAACTGCACAGCGATGAAGCGCTTACCAGAAAAGATATTTTACAGACCGTGACAAGGGTGATCGGCGCCATTGCAAAACCCGATAAGATACAGTTTGTAAGCGGCCTGCCCAAAACCCGTAGCGGCAAGATCATGCGGCGCATTTTAAGAAAGATCGCCGAAGGAGATACAGAGAATCTTGGAGACATTTCCACCCTGCTTGACCCTGCAGTAGTGGAGGAAATAAAGAATGGAAGACTATAACAGTTCGATTTACACACCAGATTATTACCTTAATTTTACAGCGCTTTTCAATTCATATAAAATGAAACCTAGTCATTATTTTATTGCTTTTCTCTTTATATACTTTAACATAAGTTGCCTTGCTTCAACCGCCCAGATGAAAAGTTGCTGTGAACCGGATGGCGTAAAACTGGTTTCAACCGTAAAGCAAACCAGGGGCACTTTAAGAATGGTGAAGATACTTGACAGTCTGAGTAAAAATGCCAAACCGGCGGATTTTTACATGATGAATACCATGCGTGCCGAACTGGTTAAAAAGAATCTCCTGTCTGAAAAAGACCCTGCGAAAAGATTGAGCCTGTATTTTGAATACAGCATGGAATCATTAAATGCGGGAAATACCGATGAAGCAATCAACGTGCTGAAACAGGTTATGCTGGCAATGGGTATTACCGGTGAAAATTTTACCGCGAATAACAAAGCGCTCCTTGATCAGTTAGCGATCTCCTATATGAGAAAAGGCGAGCTGGAAAATTGCGCGGCCAATCACAATCCGCAGAGTTGCATCATCCCTATCCAGGGAGAGGGCATCCATAAACTGACCTCAGGATCGGAACAGGCAATAGAAGTATATAAGATGATCCTTAATAAATTTCCTGATGATCTTCAGTCGAGGTATTTATTGAACGTTGCTTATATGACCCTGGGTAAATACCCTGCCGAAGTGCCAAAACAATGGCTGATCGAACCGGGTGTCTTTACAAAAAAT
>JAYWAZ010000249.1:0-11091 GCA_043781975.1 Bacteroidota bacterium | reverse complement strand
TGGGACATATCAATTTTGCACAGTACATGATCGACCGGAAGGGAATAACGGACAGGGTTACACTAAATGGAATGACCCTGATGAACTGGACCACTTATTCAATTCCCATGGATGAAATCTACGTAACAAAGTCAGCCAGGCCCGACCGGGGGCTGGATGAAAGGCAGTGCGTATTCTTCAAGGGGAATTTTACATTGACGGAAACGGGTGATACCTATCTTGATCTCAGTAATTATATCAAGGGCATGGTGTATGTAAACGGCCATAACCTGGGCCGGTACTGGAACACAGGGCCTCAGCAACACCTGTATTGCCCGGCTTCCTGGTTAAAAAAAGGGAATAATGAGATCATCATATTTGACCTCCTGCAAAGGCAAGCCAAAGAGATCAGGGGAGTAAGAACGCTGGAATAGATCAATGATCAACCGCGGAAAGCGGGAGAAGCGGAGGCTTCACATCGTCCATACGATACCGTTGCGAAAACTTCGCAACTCATTTCTCTATGGAAAGGAACTTCATAAGCTTCTTCAACAGATCTACCTGGTTACCGGCCCTTACAAAATTATGTCCCTCGTAACTGGCCCCATAATAAAAATCATCATTGATATGATCGGTCAAGAAACGTATCGCCTGCATATAGATCATGAACTTACCGGCATAGCGGAAATGTTCTTTTTCAATGGTGCTAAGTTCATCTTTCATTTCACTCATGTAACCATTGATGACCGCGTCATAAAATTCTTTACGTATCGCGATCTTTGAAAAATCCTCCTCCTCCTCGCTCACCGGGGATAAATAGGTCCGCATCATATCTCCCAGGTCGCTGATAAAATAACCGGGCATCAGGGTATCCAGGTCAATGACACAGATGCCCCGGTCATTCGAATCAAATAATACATTGCTGATCTTGGTATCGTGGTGCGTGCAGCGGATGGTAAACACTTTTTTATAATGTTCAAATTCATCTGCAATGACACGATGCTGAAAGATGAAATCAATAAGTTCCTTCGATCGCTGAATTCTTTCCTTATTACCCTGCCGCAATGCCGCTTCAAATTGCCGGTAGCGAAGTGAAAGATCATGAAAATCAGGTAAGGTGATCTTCAGTTGGGTAATGTCCAGTCCCGACAGGTTCCGGGTGAACCATCCAAACTGTTTGGCCGCTTCATAAGCCTGTCCGGGTGTTTCAACCACATCAATGGTATGCGAGTCCTTTACAAAGGGAAACAGCCGGTAATACGCCCCGGCCTTTTCCAGCAGGTCTTCACCGGTAAGTGTTTTAATTGGAGTTACAAACAAATAACCCGGGTGATATTTTTCCAGGTGTTCCGCAACCATGCGAATATTTAATGCAATGGAAGCCGGTGACCGGAAGATCCGGTCATTTATTTTTTGCAGGATGTATTGCTGCCCCTTTGCTTCAAGCAGCCAGGTACGGTTGATCAGTCCCCTGCCAAAAGGCAACCCGATACCATCCTTTTCATCAAAACCATAGTGTGATAAAATATCTTTCATAAATTACTACATTCGTAAAATTAGTGTAATTCATGTAAGCGTGTTTCTACGAAAAGAAATATTAAAAGAACATTCAAAGGCCCAGTGCAGCAAAATTGTAAAATGGGTTGGCGCTTCCCGGCAACGCTTCGATGAACGCTTCGGCTTATTCCTGCATGATGAATACCGCGTAGTGCAGCGGGCCGCATGGCCGGTAAGTTATTGCGTGATCGCACATCCGTCCTTCATTAACAGGCATTGGACCAGGCTCATTAAAAACCTGCAGAAACCCAGGCTGCATGATGCCGTAAAACGAAATACCATCCGGCTTTTGCAGGATATTGAGATCCCAAAAAAATACCAGGGTCAAATTATGAATATCTGTTTCTCCTATCTCGGATCGCCCACAGAAGCACTTGCCGTAAAAGTATTTTCAATGACAGTACTGGCCAATTTAGCGTATCCATATCCTGCGATCATACCCGAACTGAAATTAATGATCGAAGAGCAGCTGTCACACCAGACCGCCGGTTTTAAGAACAGGGCGAAGAAGATACTGAAAGCCATGGGCAATTCATAATTTTCGTTTCTTCAAAACTTTTATGGGAGAACCCTGCGCCATGAAAACCGAGTTGGGTACTGCCGTTTGCAGCATGGAAAAAGGTTCACCATACAAGCCGGCGAAATCGCAGTCAATTAAATATTCTTTTACGGCATATACCTTCCAGGCCGGGTGCTGCACCGCATATTCAAAGGTTGTGGCTTCATTGAACCTCGAGTAGCCCCAGTAATGCTCCGCTATAAATTCCTCCTCGCTGCCAGGCTGCATCGGAAGGGCCATGGTTGCAGTGGTTGCTTCCAGCCGGTTCCAATGACCATGGTATTTCCAGAGATAACCGAGATTGATCTCATTTTCACGCTCCTGTAAAAAATGGCGCATCCTTTTGGTACAGTACTTTTCATGATAAATGGTATTGGCGATAAAACTGATGGCCGGTTTTGGAACGATCTCTTTGATGAATACCGTGCCCCGTTTCCAGACGGAGTTATCATTATAGCGTACATAAAAACGCAGGTTCACTTCTTCAAAATTTACATGAAAAGGGATTTTAAATCCCAGCAATCTCGTATTCATGAACATAAAGCCCACCAGGCTGACATAAACATGACCATTAAAAGTATCCAACTCGGTTTTGGCAGGGAGATAGGGCTTAAGAAGGGTGGCATCAACGATATAATTCGCCATGATCAGGTTATTCCATTCCGCTGTTAAAAATTCAGAAGCCATCCTATTGAAAAATTTAAAACTGAAAACCCTTATTTTTTCGGCTGCCGGTAAAATTCCTTAAAGATCAATCGTAAATTCTGGTCGTAAGTAAAATAATTGTACAGCCAGTTACTGAATACAAAGAACCGGTTCTTTACACCCAGGATCAGCATCAGGTGCAGTCCCATCCAGATCATCCACGCAAAGAAGCCGCCAAAATGCAATTTGGGTTTTGGTATGTCTACAACGGCCAGGTTACGCCCCACCGTTGCCATGCTTCCCTTGTCATTGTAAACAAATTCTTCCAACAGTGCGTTGCTGCTTTTCATTTCAATACGGCGCAGGTTACCCGCCAGCATATCGGCCTGTTGCATGGCCACCGGCGCCACTTGCGGGTGGCCGGCAGGCCAGGCCGGTTCTTCCATATAGGCCACATCGCCAATGGCGAATACACTATCATGATCATGAACCTGGCAATGCCTGTCAACTTTTATACGGTTGCCTTTTGCGATGAGGTCATTACTGATACCCGGTGGCACATTACCCCTGATACCCGCCGCCCAGATCACCATGGCGGTATCAATGGTTTCCCCGTTTTGCAGCACCGCGGTCTGACCGTCGTACTCCTTCAGGAGGGTATTGGTCATAACGGTAACGCCTAACTTTTCAAGATAGCGCTGCGAATCCCTGGCCGACCTTTCGCTCATGGCCGCAAGGGTCTTGCCGGTTCCTTCCAGGAGGTAAATCTTCATCAGGTTGAAATCCAGTTCGGGGTAATCTTTCGGCAGCACGAATCTTTTCATGTCGGCGATGGCCCCGCTCAGTTCCACGCCGGTGGGTCCGCCGCCCACGATCACGATATTCATCAGCCGCTGCAGTTCCTGTTCGTCTTTCGCGTGCAGCGCATCTTCAAAATTGTGGAGCAAACGGTGCCGCAACTGCAATGCCTCCACGGTGCTCTTCATCGGGAAGGCATTGTCCATTAAGTTTTGATTGCCGAAAAAATTCGTGTCGGCACCCGTAGCGATCACCAGCGCGTCATAATCATATGCCCCGGTATCGGTGATCACTTTCTTTTCACTGGTGAGTATCCGTTGCACTTCCGTCATCCTGAAGCGTATGTTCCTGCTTTTTTGAAAGACCTTGCGCAGGGGGAATGAGATGTTGCTGGCATCCAGTCCGGCCGTGGCCACCTGGTAGAACAGGGGCTGGAACTGGTGATAATTAAAGCGGTCGATCAGGGTAATGTCGAAACCCGGTTTGTTGCTGAGTTTGCGCGCCAGCCTCAATCCTCCAAATCCGCCGCCGATGATTAAAAGTTTCATGGTTGATCCGGTTTACCCCATAAAGATATAATATTTTCAATAAATATTGAAAAATAAGAAAATATTACAACGAAAGAATGGCCTAATACAACATCCTCACCTTGATCGTCCCCTTCACCTGCTTCAGGAGTTCCAGCGCGTGTTTGCTAAGGTGCTTGTCAACATCCACCACCACGTAACCGATGGCCTCGTTGGTCTTTAAATACTGGCCCAGGATATTGATCTTGTTCTTGCTCAATTGCGTATTGATCTCGCTCAATACCCCCGGCACGTTACCGTGTATGTGCAGGATGCGGTGTGTACCTTCCTGCGGAGGCAGGGCCAGCCCCGGTATACTGTGTGATCCGGTACTGATGCCTTTTTCCAGGTAATTGAATAATTTATTGCTTACGTCATCGCCGATGTGCTGCTGCGCCTCCTGCGTACTGCCACCGATATGCGGTGTGAGCAATACATTACTCAGTCCCTGTAATGGCGTGCGGAAGGGATCCCCGTTCTTCTCAGGCTCCACCGGGAACACGTCCACCGCCGCCCCGCTGAGCTGGCCTTCCAGCAAGGCATTGCGCAGGGCTTCAAGATCCACCACCTCTCCCCTTGCATAGTTGATCAAAATACTTCCTTTTTTAAAATAACCCAGCGTGGCTTTGCTGATCAGGTTTCTTGTTGTGGGTAATTCGGGTACGTGCAACGTGATGATATCGGCTTTGCTGACCACAGTGCGCAGGCTTTTCTGGTCCTCCGCATTCCCAAGCGGAAGCCGGGTCTCGGTATCATAAAAGATCACTTTCATGCCCAGGCCTTCTGCGAGTACGCTTACCTGTTTGCCAATATTGCCATAGCCGATGATCCCCAGTGTTTTTCCCCTCAGTTCATAAGCGCCGCTGGCTTCCTTCAGCCAGATGCCTTCGTGAGCGGCTTTGTTCTTATCCACGATCCTGCGGATCAGCATGATGGAGGCACCGATCACCAGTTCGGCCACGCTGCGGGTATTGCTGTAAGGCGCGTTAAAGACCACCACGCCCTTCAGCGTAGCAGCTTTCAGGTCAACCTGGTTCACGCCGATGCAAAAACAACCGATGGCCTGTAGCTTTGTCGCGGCATCCAGTACTTTTTTGGTGACCTGTGTCTTACTCCTTATGCCCAAGAGGTGCACGTCCTTTACAGCGGCAACCAACTGGTCTTCGCTTAATGCCGCGTTGACCTTCCTGACATTGGCATATCCACCCGCATTAAAGTGCTTAACGGCAGCGTCACTGATGTTTTCCAGGAACAGGATATTGATCTTCTCCTTGGGATAACTGGTTGTTTTTTTTTCTGCCATGATTATTACAGCGTATTTTGCACAAATATATTTGATATAAGTTATAATATTTTATGATGCCGGCATTTGTTCTTTACACCATCCTCCGGGGTCTGCTCATGCTCCGTGCAACAGGACGCTCCCGTTGCCGGTATTATTGTTACGGAGCATTGGTGGCTTTGATGATGGGCGTTTCTTCCTGTCAGCCTTCAGGCTCGGGACCCAAAGCCGCCCTATCTGATTCCATCGCTCCTTATCACTTACCCGCTCCCCGCCCCCTTCCGGCATTTGAAACGGAAAGGATCCGCATCGCCTGCGAACGCTGGTACGATACCGTCCTGAAACAAAGTGGTTTCAACGGCGGCATGATCGTTGCTAAAAACGGCCATATTGTTTTTGAAAGATACCATGGTACTCTTCACCTACCCGGTACCGATACCATTGATGCAAATACTTCCATGCACATCGCTTCCACGTCAAAAACATTCACCGCCATGGCCGTATTGAAATTATGGCAGGATGGTAAGCTCAGCCTTGATGACGAATTCAGCAAATATTTTCCGCAATTCAATTATCCCGGCGTTACGGTACGCACCCTGCTCAATCACCGGAGCGGGCTCCCCAACTATCTCTACTTCATGGAGAACCTGGGCTGGGATCAGCGCCGGTTCGTCACCAACGAAGATGTACTGAACTACCTGGTGACCCGTAAGGCCGAACTTGAGAATATCGCTCCCCCCGATACCCATTTCTCTTACAGCAACACCAATTTCGCGTTGCTGGCCCTGCTGATAGAAAAGATATCCGGTAAAAAATATCCGCAATTCTTAAAGTATACTTTTTTTGATCCCCTGCAAATGAGGAACAGTTTTGTGTACAGTCTTGCAGACACCGGGAAAATGAAACCCAGCTACGACTGGAAGGGAAGGCCGATGACGATCAATTTTCTGGACGCGGTATACGGTGACAAGAATTTGTATACAACACCAAGGGACCTGCTTACCTGGGACAGGGCTTTATCCAGCGGCCTTATCTTTAAGCCGGAAACTCTTGAACAGGCCTATACGCCTTACAGCAATGAAAAACCCGGCACCAGGAATTATGGATTGGGCTGGCGCCTGAATATCTACCCCGATGGAAAAAAGATCATCTATCACAATGGCTGGTGGCATGGAAGCAATGCCTGTTTTATCCGTTTGTTACAGGACTCCGCTACCATCATCCTCATTGGTAATAAATTCACCCGTGCCATTTATCACGCAAAGATCCTCGCCAATATTTTCGATATTTATTATAACAATGAGGAAGAAGATGAAACGGAAAATCAGAAATTGATCGATACCACCATGGTTAATTCACCAACAACTATTTTATTGCCCGGTTCCCAAACGCTTATTAAGGATAGTGTTCCGATGAAGCGCATCAGCAAAAGCCATACCCCTCCTCCTCCAAGTACAAAAAGAAAAAAGACCGGTTAATATCTGCGGATCACATTTTTTTAAAAAAAGGCCCTGTTTCTGAGGTTTCCAGCTGAATAAAACCATGTGGGATAATATTTTTCTATTTTATTCAAAAATTCATAAATTACAGTTACCAAAACTTGTCTATATGAGAAAATTTGCTAACAAATTAATGGGAATCCTGTTTTTATTACTCCCCCTTATTACCCTGGCCCAGACAACCATCACCGGTAAGGTCGTCAGTCAAAAAGACGGTACCCCGATCGATGGAGTATCGGTAGTGGTGAAGGGTAAAGGAACCGGCACCAAATCAAATGCCAATGGGGTATTTTCCATTACGGCGAACAAAGGCGATGTGCTTGTTGTCAGTTCTGTAAATTTCATTTCCCAACAGGTTAAGATCAGGGAAACCAACGCCATCAATATTCGCCTAATTCCTTCCGATGCGATGCTGGGAGAAGTGGTGGTTACCGCGATGGATATAAAACGAAATCCGAGGGAATTGGGATATTCGGTTCAAACCGTTAAAGGAAATGATATTCAACAAACACAACGGGAAAATTTTATAAATAGTTTACAGGGAAGAGTCGCAGGCCTTACGGTTACGCCAACAACTGGTGCTGCGGGGGCTTCCTCGGGTATCGTTTTACGGGGTTTTAATAGTTTGTCGAGCACCAACCAGCCGCTATTTATAGTTGACGGTATCATAATAGATAATCAAACCCTGAACTCAAACTCACAGGGCGGAAGTGGTATTGGCCTTGCTTCCGATGGTAACAACAGGAATAATGATAATACCAATCGTATAGCGGATATTAATCCAAATGATATCGAGTCGGTAACCGTTCTAAAGGGGCCTGAAGCGACAGCGCTTTATGGTAGCCAGGCCAGTTCAGGGGCCATTGTGATCAGTACAAAAAAAGCAAAGGGCACCAATAAAAAAATACTGGTATCCTATGATAATAATTTCCGCATACAAAAGATTACGCGATATGCGGATATCAATAATGACTATGGGCCGGGCACAAGCAATAATGTGCCTTCTTATCCGCCCACTTCAGGGTTCGCGTCATTTGGACCTGCATGGAAGCCCGGCACTACCTTTTACGATAATCTTCATCATTTCTTTCGCACAGGTTTTTCACAAACCCATAATTTAAGTGCAGAATTTGGAACCAAGAATGTATCCTTCCGGGCTTCCGGCCAGTATTTCGATGATCGCGGAATAGTGCCAAACAACACTTATAAAAAGTATAATTTCAAAATTTCCAATACCACTAAAATTGGAAAATATGTAACCATTACACCATCTTTGGCGTACATCAGCGCTGACAATCTCAGACCGCTCAAAAGTTCCACATCCACTTTGGCATCAGGGGGTTACCTGGTTGAACTTTATGAATGGCCTGCTAATAACGATATCACAAATTACCAGGATGCGGCAGGGAACAAGAACATACTTTTTAATTCAAATCGTAACTCGGATTTTGACAACCCGTTATGGAGCGCCAAATACAACAGGAGCAGCGATAAACTCACCCGTTCGATCTCTACCCTGGGTATTGACATCAACCCATTCTCATGGTTATCCTTAGCAGGTAGGTTTGGTTATGATACCTATAAGGATAACGGGTACGTGTTTATTCATCCGGAATCTTACATACTGACTACCGCGATCGGGGGGAGCCTGGATAATTATTACAGAAAATATTCAGGATACAATCATACGATCACCGCCACCGCCAGGAAGAATATTGGTGACTTCACCACCCGGCTTTTAGTGGGTACCATGTGGCAGGACCTGGAAACCAAACAATTTGGCATATATGGTACCGGGCTCATTGACTCAACAAAGACCGATAGCAGCAATACAACGCTGAATACAAGAGTGCGTTTGCAGCGATACGCTTTGGCCGGCTTACCCAATGCCAGTATTTTCAGGGAACTTGCTTATTTTGGCGAAATATCCGTAGGGTATAAGAATTATGCATTTTTTACGTATTCTCATCGTTTTGAATCCGCCTCCCCAATTCCTGAGGCCAATAGAAATTATCATTATCCGGGAGCAAGTTTAAGTTTGATACTTTCTGATATTTTCCCGGCCATTAAAAAAGGGAATATCCTGAATTATGCAAAACTAAGAGGATCATTGGCCAATACCGCCAAGTTAAATGACCCTTATTCAAACCAGCGGGTTTTTGTATCCAATTTCAGCAGTACTGTTCTACCGGCCACCTTTACGTTGAGTTTTACAAATTCTAATCCTTTCTTAGTACCCGAAAAACAAAAGACCTATGAAATTGGTGCAGAATTCAGGCTGTTAAATAACGCCATCACCCTGGAAGCCGCTTATTACAATACACTTAACACTGACCAGATAGCTCAGGGATACAGGGCCAGCTATGCAACAGGCGCTGTTTTAAATACGCAAAATGCAGCTTCACTTCGGAACGAGGGTGTTGAATTAACGCTGAATCTAATGCCGATCAATAAAAAGAATTTTAATTGGACGGTGAACTTTAATTTTAACCATGTGTGGAGTAAAGTATTAACCCTGCCGGCATCTATCGGCCTTCTGAATGATTATTATAATTCAGATACCTATATTTCCAATGTAAGGGGAGGACTTATCAGGAATCATTCAACCGGGACCCTTACTGGCTCAATTTATGCGAGAAATAATGCCGGCCAGATCCTGATAAACCCCTCAACCGGAATACCTGTAGTTACCGGAGGTAATTCCCTGATCGCCGACAGGACACCTCGCTTTACATTAGGAACCCTCAATTCCTTCCACTATAAGAACTGGAGTTTAAGTTTTCTATGGGACCTGAAAGTGGGCGGAGATATTTATAACGGTACCGATCAACTGCTGACAAGTTTGGGCAAAAGCCAGCGAACGGCCAACCGCAGTACACCTGTACTGGTTAATGGCGTACTGAACGACGGCCTGCAGAACAGTGCAACACCTACGGTAAATACGCTCGCGATCGTTCCTCAATACCTGAGCAGTTATTATACTTCTTTACCGGATGAGGAATTTATTCAGAAGAAAGTGAACTGGCTTAGGATGAGGGACCTCACCCTGAATTATATGTTACCCCAGAAAACAGTGAAACGACTCAAAGCATTTAAATCATTAAGCTTTTTTGTTACCGGTAGCGACCTGATTCTTATTACGAATTATTATGGTTCCGATCCTGCAGTAAATGCAAACAATCCCGGCACGCTTGGCGTGGGCGGATATGGTATGGATCTCGGCAGCGTTTCTACACCTTTGGGTCTGAACTTTGGATTAAGGGCTAATTTTTAATTATATTTTAATAAAAAATAAAACGCTTTATATGCAAACGAAAATTTTTAAATCATTGCTTTTTATTGGGCTCATTGGCATATTCGGTTTGTCATCCTGTAAGAAATTAATCAGTGACGCTTATCAAAACCCCAATTCTCCGGTAGTGGTACCCGTAGAAACCATATTACCCGGTGTATTGGGTGGTTTCACGGCTTTTAATTCCGCAGCCGGCACCAACTACGGCCTGCAGATCGATGATTTATTACTTGGCCGTTATATTCAATACTGGGGTTCTACCACCAACGGTGAAAATTATGGTTCTATGGGCGGTACCATTGGAAGTGATAACACCGGGGGAATCTGGGCAACTTACTATTATGGCCAGGGGCAAAATTTAATAGACATCATTACATGGGGCGCCCAGCAGGAAAAATGGGATTATGTGGGAGTAGGTTTTGCCATCAAGGCCTGGGGTCAGCTTGAATTGACCAACCAATATGGAGATGCCATTTTAAAGCAGGCATTTAATACCAGCTTAACACAATTTCTTTATGATACACAACCCGAATTTTATGACAGTTGCAGGGCAAATTGTTTCAAAGCTTTAAGCTACCTGAACAGAACAGACGGAAATGTAAACAATGCAAACCTTGCTCAAAGCGATGCATACTTTAACCAGGGTAGTATCGATAAATGGAAGAAATTCGTTTACGGTATCCTGGCACGTTCTTACATTGACCTGAGCAGTAAAGCGAATTTTGTAACCAGTGGCTATGCGGATTCTGCCATCAAATATGCAAATCTTTCTTGTGCTGCCAATTCCGATAATGTATTGGCTACTTTTTCAGTTGCCAATACCAGCAACGGTTTTAACAGCTATTTTGGCCCAACCCGTTCAAATATCGGTACCATAAGGCAGGGAGGTTATATTGCCAACCTGATGTCGGGCA
>JAYWAZ010000248.1:0-29051 GCA_043781975.1 Bacteroidota bacterium | reverse complement strand
AAATGATCAGGCCGATGATCATCTTGTTTTTACTGGGCGCTTTGCAGGGTGCCATTGGTTGGATAATGGTAAAAAGCGGTCTGGTACCCGAAAAATATTTTGTAGGCCATGTTGAACTAACCATCCATTTCATTGCGGCACTGGGATTATTATCCTTCACATGGTGGTTTGCATTGAGCCTGTTGAGCTCAGCAGAGCAAAGGGTCATAAATATTCGCCTGAATTTTTTTTTACTGGCGATACTGGGGATATTCTTTTTCCAACTGGTCTATGGCGGGTTCATGGCGGGTTTAAAAGCGGCGGTCACCGCACCCACCTGGCCGGATATCAATGGCAATATGATACCGGCTTCAATGAATGAACTTTCTCCATGGACAAATAACTTTTTATCCAACCCGATCACCATTCATTTTATTCACCGTGGACTTGCCTATTTGCTGTTCATACTGATCAGTGCATGGTGGATCATGTCGAAAAGAGTTGAAGGCAATAAACCATTCAACATTTTTCGGTCCCTGTTACTGCTCCTCATTTTTCTGCAACTGTTATTGGGTATATTAACCTTGTTGAACGCTACCTATCCTGCACGGCTGGTCGTACTGGGTGTTTCTCACCAGTTTGTTGCCATGGTTTTATTGATGGTGCTGATCGCACTCCTCTATGTTGTACGCAGGAAACCGGTAGGCTGACCTTCCTTTTTTTGTAGTAATTTTATAGGGCAACAGACCCATTCATGAAATCTTTAGTGAAAGATATTTTTTATTCGTTCCCCATCCAGCTTTTCATACTTCATTTTCGTAAATACCAGCTCTTGCTGGTGTTTTGGTATTTGCTGGGCAGCACCATCAACAGCGGCTTCATGAAGAACTATGGTGCCGATGCCCTGTTTCTTTCCCCTGAATATTTAGGAAATGTGAACGCACTGGGCGCCTCCATTGTTGGTATCGCATTCGGGGTCTTTATCATGAGTTGGAATATCACTACGTTCATCCTTCACAGCAAGCGGTGCAAATTCCTGGCAACAACTACGCAGCCTTTTTTGATCTATTGCATCAATAACGCGGTGTTGCCACTGCTGTTTCTTTTCTTTTATTTTCTCCGGCTTTTTCCGTTTGACGCACACAAGGAATTAATGAGCACCGGTGAGATATTGGTCGTGATGGGGGGAATACTGGGAGGCCTGATACTGGTGTTGATATTTTCGTTTGGTTTTTTTTTCGGCGCACAAAAACAGATACGTATCGCATTAACGCCGATGGTAGCCGCTTCGAAGCACCTCAGCGGGCGGGCGAATCATTCGGGAGAACCCCAATGGGATGCATTCGGACTGAAAGTGAGTTATTTTTTGAGTGCCAAGTTCAAGCTGCGTAAGGTAAGAGACGTTTCTCATTACAGCCAGAATTTCCTTGACCTGGTATTTAAGCGACATCATTTTTCCGGGATATTCAGCATCATCCTGGCCTTTGCGTTCCTGATCATCGTAGGTTTTTTCATGGATGACAGGGCCTTCCAGGTGCCCGCCGCGGCAAGCATACTCATTTTCTTTTCAGTGATGATGGCCGTGATCGGCTCGCTCACTTATTTTTTACAGAGCTGGAGCCTGCCCTTTATCATCATACTTGTATTTTTTATTGACATCCTCTATCAGAAAGAAATTATCGACCCACGGAATAAGGCGTACGGGCTCAACTATACCAACGTGAATGAACGGCCGGCCTATAACAAGCAATCCCTGCAAAAACTTTGTACGCCGTCCATCCTGGAAGCGGATAAAGCCAATATGACCCGGATACTGGATAATTGGAAGAAGAAACAAAAAGAGGACAAGCCCGTCATGATCTTTATCAATGTAAGCGGCGGGGGATTGCGCAGTGGCACCTTTGTGATGAACACCCTGCAGCAGCTTGACAGTATGACCCTAGGCCGGCTGATGCAGCATACCATGCTGATCAGCGGGGCAAGCGGCGGCATGCTGGCGGCTACTTATTACCGTGAGTTGTACCGGCAAAAACAAAGTTCACCTTTGATGAACCTGCACGACCCTGTTTATACAAATAATATTTCCCAGGACCTTTTGAACCCCGTATTCTCATCGATGATCGCCAGGGATATCTTCGCACCGGCGCAGAAATTTTCCGTGGGTGATTATAAATATGTAAAGGACAGGGGCTATGCCTTTGAACAAAAACTCAATGACAACAGCGGGGGAATACTCGCGGGCCAGATAAAAGCCTATAGTGAAGATGAACGGGAAGCCAATATTCCGTTGATGATCTTTAATTCCACGATCTCCCGCGACGGTAGGCGTATGATGATCAGTTCGCAGCCGGTGAGCTTTTTAATGAAACCACTGTATTATGCGGGCGATACCTCCGCCAGTCCGGATGCGGTGGATTTTGCCGCGCTTTTGGCCAGGCAGGATCCCCTGAATATCCGGCTGCTGACCGCTTTGCGGATGAATGCCACTTTTCCGTATGTACTGCCTAATGTATGGCTGCCTACTGATCCGGTCATAGATGTTATGGATGCGGGATTGCGGGATAACTTCGGGCAGGAAACGACATTACGCTTCATTGAAAATTTTAAGGATTGGTTCAAAGCTAATACCGGCGGCGTTATCATCCTGCAGCTGCGTGACCGCATGATCGATAACTGGCAGCAACCTTTTGCAACAGGCTCTGTCACGGATATCCTCATTAAACCGGCCACCATGCTCCAGCATAACTGGTATAAATTGCAGGATTATGCGGAAACCGACCAGTACAGTTATATACAGGATGCATTTGATTCCGGCCTCCACCGCATCACATTCATGTATGTACCCGGAAAGGAAGACCAGGGGGCAACGCTTAACTTTCATCTGTCGGGCAGCGAAAAAAAGGATGTGCAGGAATCTTTTAATAATCCTTATAACAGGGAAGCGACGCGGCGCCTGCTTGGATTATTAAAGTGATCCCACAAAAAGAATCTCTGCTCAGGGCATGATCAGCCGAAACGCTTTCTCAATGATCTCGATCTCAAACACCGTGCTGGTTTCAGAAGGGTCGCCATCGATATGCAAGGGCGCCAGTTGCGGGTTTTGCACCGTTAGTTTTTTGGTTTGAAAGTAATGGATCTCGTTGCGGTGATATTTTTTATCTTCGAACAGGCGTACCTGTCCGTTACGGATCTGCTTCATCATCGTCCAGAGCATCCGCAACTTGCTCATCTTGTTCACCACCACGATATCCAGCAGGCCATCCTGTAAACTGGCCTGCGGCGCAATCGTAAAATTGTTGCCAAACTGGTTGCTATTGGCAATGCTGATGAAGTAGGCCTCCGTGGTAAAAGGGGTGCCATTCATCATCAGGCCGAAAGGATAAGGCTTTGCAAGGAAAAAATTTTTGACAGACTGTTTTATATACGTAGCCAGTCCCCGTTTTGGCTGACGTGAAAAATCATGCGCCACCTGTGCATCAAAGCCGATGCCACAAAGCATACAACTGAATTTTTTGTTGATCTGGAAACTGTCAATAAAAACTGCATTGCCTTTGAAGATCACATCCAGCGCCTTAGATATATTTTTTGGGATCTTTGCCGCCAGCGCCAGGCCATTACCGCTTCCCAGTGGTATGATGCCAATATTCACCTCAACGCCCCGCAGCGCATTGGCGATTTGATTGACGGTACCATCGCCACCGCAAACGATGACATCGGTGATCTTTTCGACCGCAATTTTTTCGTGGAGGAAAGCATAATCCCCCGCCGCATTGGTATGCAGTATCTCAAAAGGGAACTGTTGTTCGGTGGTCTTCTTTTTTATGGTCCCCAGCACAAGGGTTTTTCCTTTTGTGCCCGAGATGGGGTTAATAAAGTAAATAAACTTACGGCTCATGTAAGGTTTAGCCCCTGGAGAAGGTACCAATATAAATTTTCCGGACGGCTTCCATACTCTTGGTATTCGAAGGGGCTTTTATGAGCATCAGTCTTATGGATTTTCCTCTTAACAGCCTTTTTAATACAGCCTTATCTGTCAGGATGAACTGCCCGTTAACGCCCACGGTTTCAGCAGCAGTAAAAAGGGGTGCTTCACCATCGCCCATTATTTCAACCGTTCTGATATAAGGGCCATCAAACGTTTTTCCTTTTACCTGTATGGATAAGCGTTCCATATTTCTATAGACAGACTTTTTGTAAGAGATACCACCGGTGGCCTGGTCATTTTTTATTATGTACTGCCCCGATTTGATACCATTGATAAATACATCAACCGAAGTCTGCGCATGAACACCCGCTGTAAAAAACAAGAGCAGCAGGGTAGTTAGGGATCTTAGCTTCATAGTAAAAAGTTTAGTCGTTAAAGTTAATAAAAAAAGAATACAAATGATAGAAAACTACCATCGTATCAGGGCGCTGGCCCAGGTGAAGCCGCTGCCAAAAGCAGCCAGGCATACCAGGTCGCCTTCCCTGATCTTTCCCTGTTCCCATACTTCACAAAGCGCGATGGGTATGGATGCCGCGGTAGTGTTTCCAAATTTCTGAATATTATTATACACCTGGTCATCCCTGAGTTTTAATTTTTGTTGCACGAACTGGGCGATCCTTAAATTGGCCTGGTGTGGTATCAGCATATTGAGGTCGGCCGTTGTTAACCCGTTTTTCGTTAATGCCTCATTTATTACTTCAGGAAATTTTATGATGGCCTTCTTAAAGACCGCCGGTCCATCCATATTCGGGAATAATTGCGCCTTGTCGACCATGGCATGGCTCATGAACATTTCTCCTATTTCTGCGTCATCGAAATCGGCCAGTTTTTCGGGTATCCAGTGATTGGCATGCGTGCCCGGGTTATACATGGCCAGGATCTCCGCGCTTTCCCCGTCACTGTGCAAATGCGTACTTAAAATGCCCTGGCCTTCCCTGGTGGTTGGCTGCAACACCACGGCGCCTGCGCCATCGCCGAATATCACGGATATATTCCTTCCCCGTGTGCTGAAATCAAGTCCGAATGAATGCTTTTCGCTCCCCACCACTAAAATATTTTTGTAGGTACCCGTACGGATGAACTGGTCGGCCACCGATAACGCATATACGAATCCGCTGCATTGGTTGCGAACATCCAGCGCCCCGATCTCCTTCATTTTCATGGCACGTTGCAGCAGCACACCGCATCCGGGGAAATAGTAATCGGGGCAGATGGTGGCGAATACGATGAAGTCGATATCCTGCGGCGTGATACCCGCCCTTTCAATGGCTATCTTCGCGGCTTCCACGCCCATGGTGGTGGTGGTTTCGCCAAGACGATCGGCATAGCGTCGTTCTTTTATTCCCGTTCGTTCCTGGATCCACTCATCGCTGGTATCCATATATTTTTTCAGGTCTTCATTGGTAAAGACATGGGGTGGCACATAGAAGCCGATACCGGCGATCCTGCTGTTTGGCATACAAAATCGATTAATTGGTGGATAAGCAATTTACGAAAAATGGAACGCTGATTATCATGATTTTTCATGATTAGCGCTGATATGAACCATTTGCGGGTGAAAATATATTTTTATTGAATGGCAGCAGAATCATTCCTTATCATGAGTATCATGATGATCTGCCTTCCATTCTAATTCACTTTAACCATATCCTTCAAACAAAATTCTTCATCAAACATGGGATGCACCCTGGTCTTGTAATGAAACTCAAGCGAGTTTCTAAGGTCAGTATTGTTAAGGATCATTTTTGAAGTAAAATGTTCTACAAGCGGAAGCAGGGAAAGTTTATTTTCATCATACCTGAGCTCCGCGATATATACCTTCGACTTGATGTTAATATTAAAGAACTGCCTGCCACCCACGGCTGACATGAACGCAGTTCCCGTAATGGAATCGGATGAAATGACCCTGAATGGACGAAGGTCATCCAGGTAACCTGTGAATGCGATATTGTATTCCGTATCTGTTTTTTTACTGAGGATAAGCTTAACGGGTTCTTCCCTTCCGGAGCCCTGCATTTTTACAAAGGCGGCCCATTTGCCCAGCAGGATATCCTCTACATAGATCGTAGGAGATTCGTCTAATTTATAAATGGAACTGTAAGGGCAGGAACAAAGCGTGACGGATAAAAAAAATAACAGTGATATGGTGTGAACCGTTTTCATATTGTTTCTCAAAATTATACTTAAGCGTCAACAATTACAAAAATATACGCTTAACCTTTAACGGGGATGCGATGGGTCATTGTACTAAAGACCATTTTTATTTAGTTTCTGCTGCCCGGAGCTATTGTCAATAAGACGGGAAATATGTTGCTTTATTTTTTCAAAAGTAATCCCATCCAGCCACCGGCTTCCATCAGCCAGGCAATGCCCAGGTGTATCATCAGGCCACCCCATACACTGCGGGTATTATAACTTACGATACCCAGCAACATGCCTCCCCAGAAACTGCTGATGGCTTCGCCCATGGGTTTGCCAAAATGGATGGTGCAATAGAAGCAGGCCATAGGGATGATACAACGGGTGCCGCAGATCTTTGCCAATGACAAGATCAGAAACCCGCGGAAGAAAAATTCGATGCTTATAAAATCAAAACCATAACACAGTTCATATAAAAAATAATGCCAGCCTTTTGAATGCAGTTCCAGCTGCGTCAGGAACCTTGCCCTGGGATACATTTCAAGAAAATCATTTTGTGTACTCGCCAGCGCGATCAGCGGGAACATGATCAGTAACATCAGCAAATAAGGCTTTATGTTATCCAACTTTTTTGATCCGTAAAAAGGCTGGTTGTTCCTGTCCTTGATCCGCCAGAGAAAATAAACGGGGATGAGTACCACGAATGTCCTGGTGACCCAGTTCAGGCAATTGTTCCAGAACTGCAGTTCATCGCCGCTCCATATTTCAGCAAAAAGGTATTCCTGGAAATCAAAATTCACCCGCAGGGAAAAAAAGGCGGGGGCCAGAACAAGGATCACCCAGAACCATTTATTCCGGTAATAACGGCAATCCCTGAAAAAAAACAGTTGCAGTAAAAAAGCAGCGGCAAAGGGAATGAAGTATAAAAGATAATAGCCTGCGAACCGGCTCCACCGGGTATGGCCTCCATTTACATACCTGATCTCAAGTCCGTGCCAATAATTAAAATAGATCAGTGTTCCGGTCATCAACAGGATCAGCAGGAAATAGAGGGGGTTGAATTCTTTGCGGTAAAATTCCTTTATGTATTTGAAGATCGTGGTCAAGAAAGCCTTTTTATAAAGATAAAGTAAGCGGTTGGTTTTACAGATTACACCTTTTTGAAAAGGTGTAATCTGTAAAACCAAAGTGCCATTGTGTTTTTACAGCTGAATTACCTTAGTTTACGCATCATCATATTGATCACCTCACGCAGACTACTATTCCTGTACAGCAGGGAATTCATTTTGTTGATATAATATTTGGAGATCGCCCAGTTCATGGGAAACTCATCGCCGGGTGTGGCGTCTTGATAAAGGTTCATGGGATAATAGCCGATATCCCCGGCTTTGCGATGAATGTCTTCGATATATTTTTTCAGCCTCCAGTCGTTCACGGATGTCTGTGTACCAAAAGCGCCGATCAATGTGAGCAGGGGTGCGGCCAGGTCATTCATTAAAGGTTGTATCTTTTTCAGGTCGCTGCCCGGGTACCCGTTTTGGGAATGCAGCACGCAGAAAGATAAATTCTTAAAATAGTGATTTGAAT
Source organism: Bacteroidota bacterium (assembly GCA_043781975.1). Classification (GTDB taxonomy): domain Bacteria; phylum Bacteroidota; class Bacteroidia; order Chitinophagales; family Chitinophagaceae; genus Ferruginibacter. The sequence goes on along the minus strand of JAYWAZ010000248.1, from coordinate 21,361 downwards.
CGACCATCAGCGTGTCCTTGATGACGCGTTGCAGTTCTATGATCATTTCCTGCACTACACCCGCTCCGGAATTGTCGAAATAACCACCGTCAACATAATAGCTGTTGTCGATTCTTCCCGCGGGACTGATATAGGGAAACCGGGCTCCCAAAATAACAGCGGTACTCAGTTTCATGTCTTTATCAGAAGGAAGCGATGCCAGTATATCCACGCGTTTCCCGAATATGGAAGTATCCAGTGTGATATTGCTTACCACCGAAGGATTCCCGTCCTGCACACGGGTAACATTGATACAGATGATGGGAAGACGGTTTGTTTCGGAAGGGATATAGTCAGAAAAATGATTTGCGAATTTCCCGTACAGAACCGCATTTTTATCCTCCCCGTTTTCCAGCGCGTATTCCAGCGCCGCGGCGCGGTCATCAACGGGCAGGCCCCCGAAAATGGGCCGCACGAAATCTGGGCCAAGCATACGGGCAAGTGTATACGATAAGAAATCGCTTTTGAGATACCTGGTGGCTTCGCCGGTGTAAAAATCCTTGTTGGCAGGGCTACCAGCTTTTAATTTCAGAAGCGCCAAAAAGGTTCCGTTGCCGACGCTTCCACCCGAAGCTCCTGATAAGCAGAATAAGTGTTCAGAAAATTTTCCACCGGTCGAGTCTTCCAGTTTCCCCAGTGTGGCTGCCGTCCAATAACCGCTTCGTGAAGCGCCTCCGTCTGCCAGTGTGAAATAAACAGGGTACTCACCCTTCATGATGGAATCTTTTCTTTGGTTTACCCAGTTGATGAAATAGGCTTTCAGCCCCGGGCGTTTTTTGAAAACATTTTCCTCATTGGCATTTACCAGGGTTACATTATGCGGCTCGTTGAAGATCTTGCCAAAGATCAATATCATTACGAGGATGACCACATGGAAATTCACCCTGAATACAACAGAGAAAAAAGTGATCATGCAAAAGATGCCGGTGAGCACGCCAAAGGCGATCAAAACGGTAGCAAAGCTTCCCAGCATCACCGACCAGCGATAACTGAAGATGGCGGAAACATAAATGATCAGCGATATAGCTGCAATTAAATTATAGGTAACAAAAAACCATTTCTCCTTTTGCGGAATATTGAAATTGTAAAGTATCCTTTCCCAGATACCGATGGTAAAATTATTGCCCTTCTCTTTCTCTGATTGCCGCCACGCCTCTATGGAAGGGAACTCCAAAGGCATTTCATAATGGGTATGGGTGCGGTCTTTTACCGGTAGCCTGCCGCGGCGTACCACCACGATGAATAAAAAAGTGAACTGCAATAGCAGGATGGATACAAAAAATATCCATGCTTTTGCGGGGAGCAGGAAAGGCATGGAGGAAACCGAATTAAGCGCGATGATAAACAAGGTAAACCAACCCGCCCGCCTGTAAGTCCTTTTGTAATTGTTCTTTTCGGTTTCTTCCTTTGCTTTCAGTACGGCATCAGTGTCATGCTCCATGTCCCTGATGATATTCAGTTTTCTATTCCTGAAATTTTCAAAGGCCCTGGTCAGCAACCTGTATAGGATCAGGCTCACTGCCAGCCATAACCAGTCCAGCCATGTATTTTCATGAATTTTGAAATGCAGCCCATCGAGTAGGGGTAAACGCAATAACCCTATCCATACTACACTGAAACCTAAAAAGCCCAACAGGCGCGGCATATGATACGCGATGGTGGGGTTATCGAGGTACAGTTGGTTGCGCCGGTAGATCAATATGCGACTGCTGTACCAGTTTACGGTTGCCCAGAAAATGATGGCCATTAGTACGGCCCCGCCCACCCAGTCTCTTTCCAATGTGGAGATCAGCACGTCCCTTCCCTGGGATAATTTCCAGAACGCCGTCCATGCGGCCATAAAAAAGAATACGGCGGGAAACAATAACCACAGGACCCTTAAAAAAACGGTAAATACCTGCAGCGGATTTTTTACGATATACCAGATGCTCCTGGCGACATGATACAAAAATTCAAGCAACTTCCTCATGGCGGTTTAGATTTAATCCCATAAGATAGGCATACTATTTACCCCCTGCAATACTTCAAAGCGGTAATTTTTTAAATGGCTATTGCACAATCATTATTTATTGATTATTGCCGGGGCACCTGATTCAATGTATTCCAAAGCAGGTCTTTAAGCTCAGGCAAACCCTTTCCGGTTATCGAAGAGATAAATATATGGGGAATGTTCTTCGGTAGCTCTTTTTCTATCCCGGCTTTTAATTCTTCATCCAGCATATCGCTTTTACTGATGGCGATTACGAAATCCTTCTGCAGCATTTCGGGATTATATTCCTCCAGTTCGTTGTGCAGTATTTCAAATTCTTTTTTGTGGTCCTTACTGTCGGCTGGCAGTAAAAAAAGCAGGATGGAATTGCGTTCGATATGGCGAAGAAAACGATGACCCAGGCCCTTGCCCTCGGCGGCGCCTTCAATGATACCGGGCAGGTCTGCGATGCAAAAACTTTTGCCATCGCGGTACTCCACCATGCCCAGTTGCGGCACCAGGGTGGTAAAGGCGTAATCGGCGATCTTTGGCTTGGCAGCGGTTATGCTTGACAGTAAGGTTGATTTGCCTGCATTGGGAAATCCCACCAGGCCTACATCGGCCAAAACTTTCAGTTCCAGTACCTTCCATCCTTCTACACCTTCTTCACCCGGCTGGGCATAATCAGGGGCCTGGTTGGTGGCCGTCTTGAAATTGCTGTTGCCCAGACCCCCGCGGCCTCCCTTCAACAGGATCATTTCCTGGCCGTCTTCGAGTATCTCCGCTTCTTTTTCACCCGTAGCTTCATCCCGGGCGATGGTTCCCAGGGGCACTTCTATGATGATGTCCTTGCCCGTTTTACCGCTGGAATTATTTTTACTGCCATCCTCACCGTCTTCTGCCAATACGTTTTTAAAGTAACGAAGGTGCAGGAGCGTCCAAAGCTGTGAATTGCCTTTCAGGATGATATGGGCGCCCCGGCCGCCATCGCCGCCATCAGGTCCGCCTTTCGCCGTTAATTTATTGCGCATGAAATGCTTGCTGCCGGCGCCACCATGGCCGCTGCGACAGAATACCCTGATCTGGTCTACAAAGTTTGACTTTTCCATTTGTGCTGCAAAGGTCTGTAAAATTTAAAGATTTGCATTTGTAAAGAATAACCACCGGATAAATCATAAAAGCGTACTTTTTTCTTCCGATAATATTGCTTATTGTTTGCCCTTCCTTTCAAATACATAAGAAAACGATGATGTATTTTCCGCCAGCCTGTATCCGTGAACTGATCACGAAATTTTAAAAGGACGAGAAGTAAAATCCGCCGGGGAACCTTTACCGGAAGGGCAACAATAAACTGACCGATTTTATGGGGAAAGGAAAAACGAGAAACTTGTCTGGAAAGATAACCGCTGATCATTTTATTTCATTCCAGGTTTTATATGCCCTGGGTTGTGGCTGGTGACTTTTATTTTTTTCCCGCAGGGGTTCACATTCATTCCAGCTTTCAAACATTTCTTTTGGCAGCTGCTGATAAAATTTTGTGCCTTCCGTTTTCCATTTGGTCATTTCATCGGTGACGTCTTTTACGATCTTAGAAGGGTTGCCTACCACCACGCTTCTTGCAGGAATAATAGTATCTGCTTTAATGAGGGTCAATGCACCAATGATACACTCATCACCCAGGACAACATTATCCATGATCACCGCATTCATGCCAATCAAACAATTCCTTCCGATCGTTGCACCGTGAATGATGGCGCCATGGCCGATATGACTGCCTTCCTTTAAAAGCACCGTTATGCCCGGGAACATATGAATGGTACAGTTCTCCTGCACATTGCAACCATCTTCAATGATGATCTGCCCCCAGTCGCCACGGATGGCGGCACCCGGGCCAACATACACATCTTTTCCGATGATCACATTACCGGTAACGGCTGCCTGCGGATGAATGAATGAAGATTCATGCACAACAGGAATGATATCATTGAAGGAGTAGATCATATCAGTGTTTTGTTCGTACGGAAGCAGGTGCCTTTGAAAAGCGCCACGGCATGATCGTTCTGGTTGCTGATGGTGATATGATACAAGCCTGTACTTCTTCCATTGTGCAGCTCTTTCGCTTCTGCGGTGAGGGTATCACCCACATGAACGGGCTTTATAAAATTGATAGAAGTATCCAGCGCCACCGATAAGGTATTTCTGTTATTGCAGGCGAAGGCGAAGGCGCTGTCGGATAAAGCGAAGGCGATACCTCCGTGTACGATGCCAAAGCCATTGATCATTTCTTTACGCACCGTCATTCTTATCTTACTGTACCCTTCTTTGATCTCCAGTATTTCAATACCCAGCCATTGGCTGAAGAGGTCGTTTTCCATCATGTGGGAGACTACCTTGCTTGGAGTTGTGCTCATGAAACTTGATTTAAATTTTCGATATTCAATGATCAATGCTCAATATTCAGGTCAATAAGATTTTCAACCCGGGTTTTGAGCAAGATCCTTTTACTTTCCTTTAAAAACCGGCACACGCTTCTCCAGGAATGCTTGTACCCCTTCCTTATAATCCTCCGTATCTGCCGCCTTTCTTTGCAGTTCATCTTCAGTCAGCAATTGTGATTCTAAAGAACTGTTCAGGGAATAATTCAGCGCGTGCTTGGTAAATGCCAGTCCTTTGGTGGGCATTTGTGCCAGTGTATTTGCGATCGCGATACTTTCACTGGCAAAACTTTCATCAGCGAATATTTTATAGATCATGCCCAGGCGTTCCGCTTCTGCGGCAGGAATCTTTTCTCCAAGCATCATCAGAGCGCTGGCTTTTTGCCAGCCGATCAGCCGGGGTAAAAAATAAGTGCCGCTGCTGTCGGGGATCAGGCCAATTTTACTAAACGCCTGGATGAAGGAAGCTGATTGTGAAGCCATGACCACATCGCAACACAGCGCGATATTGGCACCGGCACCTGCGGCAACACCATTCACGGCTGCGACTACGGGTTTGGGTAAGTTGCGTATCCTGGTAATGACAGGGTTATAATGTTCCGACAGTATCTTATCAATACCCACCGCATTGTCTCCCACCAGTTCACCCAGGTCTTGCCCGGCGGAGAAAGCTTTGCCGGCGCCCGTAATGTACACGCAACGCACTTCGTGCAATGACGCCGCCTCATCCAGTTTAGCCTGTAATAAAAATGCCATTTCCCTGTTAAAGGAATTGAATTTATCGGGGCGGTTGAGGGTAATGAAGGCAACGCCTTTTTTTATTTCAAACAGGATGGAAGACATGGTGGATTGATTTTCGGAATACAATTTACAAAACAGGAACAACTAATGACATTTAAAATAATCGAAAGGCTCCTTGCAGTCCAGGCACTGATATAACGCCTTGCAGGCCGTGCTGCCAAATTCACTGATGCGTTTTGTATGGACCGAATTGCAATGCGGGCACTGAACGGCTTCTTCCTTTGCAAATAAACGATCATCGCATACGGCCTGTTTTGGATTCGGCGGCGCGATACCATAGGCTTTTAGTTTGTCTTTCCCGGCGGCACTCATCCAGTCGGTGGTCCATGCCGGCGAAAGCACCGAAGTGATCTTTACATTTGTATATCCGTGTTCAAGTAATGCCAGCTTAATATTCATAGCAATCATGTCCATGGCCGGGCAGCCGGTGTATGTTGGCGTGATGATCACGGCCCCCTCCCAGTTCCCCCCCAGGGGGGAGGGGTTAACGACAACCGCTCTTACTATTCCAAGGTCGGTAATTGACAAAACAGGAATTTCCGGGTCATTAACTGTGTCGAGTATTCGCCAGATTTTTTGTTCTTCGGTATTTAGCACTTCCTGCATTATGATACTATAAAAGAAAATTAAATTATTGTTCTCTTCAAAGCGCCTCTTTGGTAGGGGTTTGGGGAGGCCTTTACCATGACGAGTTGGGATATGCCCTTTGCATATATTGAAGTTCCGTTAAAATAAAACCCAGGTTTTCCGTATGTACGCCTTCCTTGCCCCCGCATTGCATAAAAATATTTTCAGGAATGGGCAGGGTTGCTTCCTCCATTACCGATTTCGCCCTCGTTATCCATTCCGGTTTTAACGAGGCCAGGTCAACTGCGATTCCGGCATTGTTAACCTGTGTTTCATATTCCTGCATTTCAAACAATTCGCCGGTGTAGCACCATAAGGCTTCAATGGCTTTCAGCATCCTGTTATGGCTTTCATCCGTTCCGTCACCCAGCCTTATCACCCATTCGCTGCTCCAGCGCAGGTGATAGGTTACTTCCTTGAGCGCTTTTGCGGCGATAGCGGCCAGCTGTTCATCGCTGTTGTCCTGTAATTTTTGATAAAGAAGGTATTGATAAGTGCTGAAGAAGAATTGTCGCAAAATCGTTTGTCCCCAGTCGCCATTCGGTTGCTCAACCAATAAACAGTTTTTGAATTCCCGCTCGGTTCGCAGGTATGCCAATTTATCTTCATCCGCATCTCCTCCGATTAAAAGAGCGGCATATTGATAAAAATTTCTTGATTGACCAAGCAGGTCCAGCGAAATATTGGTGATGGCGATATCCTGTTCCAGTACCGGCCCGTGTCCGCACCATTCCGCATTGCGCTGGGCAAGGATCAGGGAATTATCCGCAAGGTGTAAAGTATAATCGATCAGTGAACGGTTCATCAGCGAAATCTTTTTAATCTTTTCAATTTGCGATCAGATATGGTTTACCTCATCGGGCAACTGGTAAAAAGTCGGATGCCTGTATATCTTGTCTTCCGCGGGTTCATATAAGCTTTCAGCCTCATCGGGGTTGGTTGCGTGGATGTATTTGCTTTCCACCACCCAGATGCTTACGCCTTCCTTCCTGCGGGTATAAACGTCTCTTGCATTTTCAATGGCCATGGCAGCATCAGCCGCATGAAGGCTTCCCATGTGTTTGTGGTCGAGCCCCTGCTTGCTGCGTATGAACACTTCCCATAAAGGCCATTCGGTTTTACTGCCAGCTTTGCCTCCATCGCCTGAAGGGGTGTTTGAAATGTTTGCGCTTCCCTTTTCTTCAGGGATATCGCCGTAATAAAATTTCCGGATCTGGATATTCATAAAAAAATTTTTAAGCTGCTTCTTGTTTTAGCTGACCTGCTTTCTTATTGGCATATGCACTGGCCGCTTCTCTTACCCAGGCGCCCTCGTCATGCGCTTTGTTCCTGGCCGCCAGCCGTTGTTTATTACAGGGGCCGTTGCCCTTTACCACGTTCCAGAATTCATCCCAGTTGATCTCGCCCCAATCGTATTGTTTTTTTTCTTCGTTCCATTTTAATTTATCATCGGGTAATTTCATTCCCAGCACCTTTACCTGTTCAGCGATCATATGCACAAACTCCTGGCGCAACGCATCATTTGTTTTTCTTTTTATTTTCCACTTCAAGCTCTGGTCGCTGTTGGTGCTTTCGCTGTCTTTGGGACCAAACATCATCAGGCTGGGCCACCACCAGCGGTTGATCGCATCCTGGCACATGGCTTTTTGGGCATCGGTTCCCCTTGAAAGCACCAGTAATATTTCAAATCCCTGTCGCTGGTGAAAACTTTCTTCCTTGCATATGCGTACCATCGCCCGCGCATAGGGGCCATAAGATGTCCTGCATAGCATTACCTGGTTCAGTATGGCGGCGCCATCCACCAGCCATCCGATAGCGCCCATATCGGCCCAGGTAAGCGAAGGGTAATTAAAGATGGAGGAATATTTCGCTTTACCCGAGTTCAGATCGCGGATCATCTCATCCCGGCCAATGCCAAGGGTCTCTGCAGCGGAATAGAGGTATAGACCATGGCCGCCTTCATCCTGTACCTTGGCCAGCAGGATGGCTTTTCTTTTTAAGGAAGGAGCCCTTGATATCCAGTTGCCTTCGGGCAGCATGCCTACGATCTCGCTGTGGGCGTGCTGGCTGATCTGGCGGATATTGGTTTTGCGGTAGGCCTCCGGCATCCAGTCCCTGGGCTCTATCTTTATTTCCTGATCGATCTTGTCCTGGAATGATCTTTCAATATCGGGTATGTGCATTGTCATTGTTTTAACATGTAAAATTATAATAAAACTAACAACCGTTAGTATTGTTTTTATCCGCCTCGTTTCCCTTACCGGTACACCATTTGCTTTGTGAACAGGTCCTGGTAGAATTTTCCGTATTTCCGGATATTCGCCAGGGTGAGTTTAAAATCGCTGAATTCGGGTTTAGCCAATTCTATGGGGCTTAGTTCTTTACCATCGGCTTTCTGGCTGTTCCTGAACATTCCTTTTGCATTGAACCAGGCCCGGGTTTCCCATTGCTTTCCTTCTTCCGTTTCATTGTTGTAATAAAATACCAGGCGGGCATTCTTATACAGGTATTCTTCGGTTGTGGAAAGCGAAGCCGACCTCCTGGCTATGGTAACCTTCAACAACACCAATTTGGGATCACGCTCCTCTGGATTGATGTGATTCGGATCATCATCATACCAGAAATCGGTGGTTTCCTGGTAGACGCCCACCGCGGGCCAGCTCATCGAATTTTTGTTGGTCACCCATTCGTTACAATACAATTCTCCTTCCATGCCATGTTCCTTGGATGCCTGTATCCTTTTATTGACATCCTGGTAATGATTTCTTATTTCATTTTCGGTTTGGGCAACCGCATGAAATGAAGTGCAAAGCAGGACGAAAAAAAATATCTTTTGCATAAGCGTGTATTTACTACTGTTACTTAAGGCTCTATTTGATATCAAAATCTACCACAACTTTTTCGGTAACGGGATGTGATTGACAGGTTAAAATAAATCCCCGCTCCACCTCTTCCTGTTCCAGTCCCCAATTTACATCCATTTCCACTTCACCTTCCAGCAATTTCGCCTTGCAGGTGCAGCATACGCCACCTTTGCACGCGAAGGGAAGATCGGCGCCTTGTTTTAAAGCGGCGTCCAATATGCAGTCGCTGTTGAACCCCAGTTCAAAGTCAAAACTTCTGCCATCCAGTTTCACCGTTATCTTACTCTTTGGCCCTTCGCTGCTGGCTACCGGCTTCCGACTGGTAACAATCCCCTTCGCCTGCCCCGGCGTGGTGAATAATTCAAAATGGATCTTCTTTTTATCAATTTGAATGCCTTCCAGGAAATCTTTCACGCAAAAGATCATTTCACCCGGACCACAAATAAAGAATTCATCCGTGTTTTTATAATCAACCAGTTTATTCAGTTCAACTAATTTGGTGGGATCGATCCTTCCGGCGTTTACATGCGCATCCGTTTTTTCGCGGCTGAGGATATTGATGAAATTAAAACGGTCGATGTATTTGTTCTTCAAACTTTCCAGCGCCTCAAAAAAAATGATGCTTGAACGGCCACGGTTGCCGAAGACCAGCGTGAACCTACTTTTGGGCTCGATTTGCAGGGTGGTCTTTATTATGGAGATTACCGGAGTGATCCCGCTGCCGGCAGCGAAAGCCAGGTATTGTTTCTGGTTTGAGGCTTGCAACGGCGTATTAAAACTTCCGGTCGGGGGCAATACCTCCAGTTCATCACCGGGTTGCAGGTATTCATTGGCGTAAGCTGAAAATTTGCCACCCTCAACTTTTTTAACGGCCACCCTTAATTCATTTTCATAAGGGGCCGAACAGATGGAATAGGAACGTCGTACCTCTTCCCCGTCGATCGTCTTTTTAACGGTAATGTTCTGCCCTTGTTCAAACTCAAATTCTTTTTTCAGGGATGCAGGCACATCGAACCGGATCGAAACGCAATCGGGTGTTTCTTTTTTGACCTCCTGTACCTTCAGTGTGTGAAAATGAACAGCCATACAATTATTTTATGATGCCTTTTAACAAATGATCAACCATGTCTTCCTCCAATACTTTGGGGGAGACCTTTTTTTTATGCCGGTGCCAGAATTCCAGTCCGCGTACCGCAGATAACAGGGTCAATGCGGCAACATAAGGATCGGTTTTTCTGAATTCTTTTAGTTTTATCCCTTCACCGATCAGTGCCACCAGCCTTTTTTCATATACACGCCGCTGGTTCAGGAAATCACTCAGAAAAGGTTCTTTCAAATATTTCCATTCGTGGTTGGCAACAAATACTTCATCGAATTGATCCATCATCATCCGGATGTGGAAACGGAGAATGGTCTCAATCTTTTTAATATTTGTAAGACCTGTACTTTCCGTTGCCTGCAGCTGCGCCGTAAATTCTCCGGCAACCTTAAGACAGATGGCCTGCAGCAATTCGCTTTTTGAACCGATATGGTTATACAGGCTGGGTGCTTCCACGCCAAGGGTCTCGGCCAGTTCCCGCATGGAGGCCGCGTTGAATCCCCGTATCCTGAAAAGGGCCGAAGCCTTTTTTGTGATGAGGTCTTTCCTGGTGGCATTTTTACCGGGATTTATTTTAGCCATAGTCCCCTTTTTGCAAAACTAATGATAATTAGTTTTTTGCCGGAGCTTTTTTGGAGGTTTACCATGATATTATTGCTAAATTTGAATCGGAAAACAATTATACCATGCAGTTACAAGCCGTTGACACCGTAGAGGATATTTCTCCTGAAATTTTTAAGGCCGAGTACTATAAAAAAATGAAACCATTGGTCATAAAAAATCTTTCCAAAGAATGGCCGGCGTATAAAAAATGGACCTGGGATTATTTTATTGATACCGTTGGCGACAAGGAAATAGGGGTATATAATAATGTCAAGAGTGACGCCTATACCCCCATCAATACGGCCGATGCCTATATGAAGTTTGGCGAATACCTTAAAAAAGTGAAGGAAGGACCTTTGGACCTGCGGATATTTCTCTTTAATATTTTTCAACACGCTCCACAGATCACCGGTGATTTTACCTGGCCCGAGCATTTGATGAAGGGATTTGTTAAGAAGTACCCGATGCTTTTCGTGGGAGGGCAGGGCTCGGTTACTCATATTCACTTTGATATAGATATGAGCCATATCCTGCATACCCAGTTCATCGGCCGCAAGAAAGTGTTATTATTCCCCTTTGAAGAGCAATATAAATTATACCGTAAACCCTGGGAGGTACTGAGCCTCGCCAATTTCGCGAATTACAGCGAAGCCTTTGATTATGAAAATTTTCCGGCGGTGAAACTGGCCAGGGGCTATGAAGTGATACTTGAACACGGGGACACCCTCTTCATGCCGGCGGGTTACTGGCACCATATGGAATACCTGGAGGGCGGGGTTGCCATGAGCCTGAGGGCCTTACAAAGCGGTTTGGGCGGGAAGATCGACGGGCTTTGGAAATTATTCGGCATGCGCAATATTGACACCCTGATGAAGAAAACAAGCCCCAAATGGTGGTATGATCGCAAAAGAAGGCGTTTAATTGACCTCGCCAACCGCGAATTGGCCGCAGTGGGGTAGGGGGAATAAAATAAATTATGATAATTTCAAAAAAATGCTAATTTTACAACCTGCTCGGTTATCTAAAACTCTCTCCAATCTTATTTAAAGCCCTAACGGGATTGCCTGAATGGCAATGTCTGCATTATTAACCTATATTCATTACTTAAACATTATTATAATTTTTTTCTTGTGGTTTCAGAGGTAAGCAAGGCCGGAGATTTTTATCTCTGGCCATCTTTTTTTAGGGAACTCCTACCCGACATTGCCTTTATCCGGTTCCGGAAAAAATCTTTCCTGCAATGGACAGGGATAAGAATTATTTATGATTTCTTTAGGATATGTCATGCAATTTTTTTTATCGCGGAGCTTTATATGCCTGTAACATAATTAAAATCACCACTCCTTAATATTCGCCACCACACTGATGACATAAACGCTACCCTTTATTCATAAACGACCGTATCAACTGACTGCATGGGAAATTATTGATCAGTATTTAAATAATTCAACATGTTCAAACCATGCCAACCTGTATTTTTTGTCATTGTATTTTTTCTTAGCAGCCATACATTTACTCATGCGCAACTTAACCTCAGCAACTGGCAGTTTGGGGTCAACGCCGGAATGTTTATTTACCAGGGAGACCTTACCCCTTCCCGTATGGGTTCTTATAAAACATGGCGACCGGCATTTGGTCTTAATATTTCCCGTGTATTAAGTCCTTCGTTCCTCGCAAGGGTCAATTTCGCTTTTGGATCACTGAAGGGCAATGACGCTGCTTATAATGATCCAGCATGGAGAAAAGAAAGAAGCTTCAATTTTTCATCATCAGTAAAAGAAATCTCAGCATTGCTGGTATGGAACATATTCGGGAATAACGGCAATGTATACGACAGGCGGTTCTCACCTTACCTCTTCGGGGGGGTCGGGTTAAACTTTTTAAAAGTGAAACGTGACTACAGTAATTTTAATGCCGCATTTTTTGGTGATGCTGCTGATATTCAGACGGGCCTTACTGCAGATCAGGCCAAGACCCCGCCACGAACACTGCTGGTGATCCCAGCCGGAGTTGGACTAGAATATTACCTTAATCCACACCTTTCGCTGTTGGCCGAGACCAATTTCAGGTACACGACCACAGATTACCTCGATGGATTCAGCAAAGCGGCTGATCCGTTAAAGAATGATTATTATCATTCACACACGATCGGTCTGATCTATAAGTTTGGAAAAAAAGATCAATTGGGCTGCCCGGTGATGAAAAACTGACGGGTTTAAGGACTTGATCAATCCACGGCGGTATTGATAAAATCGATCATTGGTTTCATTGCCTGAAATGTTTTGGCAACCGATGTTGCAAAGTTGTCCGCCTTTATTTCTGCATCGGTAAATGATCTTGTCACAACAAAGCTTTTCATTTTCAGAAAAGGCATGGCCGGGTTTTCTGCCGCATAACCCTTTGGAGGCCTTTGTAAAACATCTGTACTGTCGACGCCTTCGGAAAAAAATTTTTTGAAATTCGAACCGGAAATGATCCGGGTCCATCCGTCAAGATCATAGTCGATCTCCTGCCTTATTTTAGCCAGGTCGGCCGGTAATGGCATCCAAATACCACCTCCGGCAAAACTTTTACCCGGTTCCAGGTGAAAATAGTAGCCCGCCCCGTTAGCTTTTTTACCTCCTTTGTTGAAATAGCAGGCCATGTTATTCTTGTAAGGATCTTTGTTTTTACTGAAACGAACGTCGCGGTTGATGCGGAAGAGGCATTCCTTCGCGGCAAGATTACCGATGGGAGGATCGAATTCACCAATGCGCTTTATAAGTTGAGAGGTTAACAAAATAAAATCTTTCCTGGCCAGATCATATTCCTGTCGGTGCGCATCGAACCAGGACTTGGTGTTGTTATTTTTTAATCCTTTCAGGAATTTAATAGTGTATTGCTGTATCATGGTCGAAAATAGTTGCGCTAAAATAAAAAAAGGAACTGGCATCAAACCAATTCCTTCTTATTAATTTTCGGCTATCAATGACTATTTCACCCTTCCCCAGTTCTCCCCGCTCTTGATGCGGTACAGGGTCATCTCACTTACTTTATATTTTTTTGCCAGTTGTTTGTAGGTTAATTTCCTTTTTGGGTTCTTGATGGTGTCCTTAATGGTTTTAACTTGTGTGGCATTGAGTTTCAGGCCCACGGTGCGGTTGGCCTGACGCTTCTTATACGCTACTTTTTCAGGGCTTTTTTGCTGGTGCGAACTCACTTCTTCGAGTGTGGCCCATTTGAGGTTTTTATAAGAATTATCCTGTTTCTTGTGATTGATATGAATGACATATTTATTTTTAGGGGCGGCTTTCTTGCAAAACTGTTTAGCTACTTCACGGTGGATATAAATGGTACCGTTACCATTTTCAACATGAAGGTTGAGTGTTTTGTAGCCGGAGGTCAATGACCCATTCAGCAACTTACCATCTTTATCTACACCCATTGAAAAACTGGCGGCACGACCATGCGATGATACTGCATATTTTTTGCGAAGTTGTTTGTGGCCGCTGAAAAGTATTTGTTTCCAAACTTCGCCGGGAATTTTTTTAATCATAATGCTATGATTTTAAAATGTGATGCTCTGGCAATCGGGCCTGCCGGAACAAATAATTTTTAATGGTTTATTGTGGGCTCGACATATAAATATAAAAAACCTTTTCTTAATTAGGTAGCATTTTTAAAAATTCTTCCTCACTTATTATTTTTATGCCCGGAATTTTTTTTGCTTTCTCCAGCTTACTGCCCGCCTCTTCGCCGGCAACCAGGTAGTTCAGCTTGCTGCTAACGCCGCCGAGTATCTTCCCCCCATTCTTTTCCACCAGAGCCTCCGCCTCACTGCGCTTTAACCCCGATAAGGTGCCCGTAAACAGGAACGTTTGTCCGCTAAGGTTGCCATCGGTGATATGGTCCTTCTTTTCATTTTTCAGCTGTACGCCAAGGCTTTCCAGTTGTTTCAGCAGTTGCAGGTTATGTTTATTGTGAAAAAAGCTATAGACGCTTTTGGCAACCTTTACGCCAACGTCCTCCAGTTCCTGCAACTGCGCTTCCGTGAAATCGGCAAAGTCAAGCAGGTGGCTGACTGAATTGGCAAGAGTCTTCGCGGTGGTTTCTCCCACATAACGTATGCCCAACGAGTATATCAGCCTGTACAGGGGTTGCGATCTTGAAGCTTCAATGGCCGTTTTTAGGTTGTTTATCGACTTCTCCCCAAAGCCTTCTATCTTTCTTAGCTCATCAAACGGTAAGGTATAAACTCCGGCAATATCCTTCAGCAGCCCTATTTCATAAAATTTCCTGACATTAGCTTCTCCAAAACTGCGGATATCCATGGCGTCTTTACTCGCAAAATGGATGATCCCCTCAACTATTTGAGCCGGGCAGGTCAGCTTAATGCAACGCCAAACCGCGTCTTCCTCGGGTTTAAAAAGGGCGTTTCCGCAAACGGGGCAATTTTTTGGAAAGGCGATTTTCTTTTCATGGCCGCTCCGTAATTCTGCAAATGATTTTACGATCTGCGGTATCACATCGCCGCTGCGTTCGATCAAAATGGAATCACCCAGCCTGAGATTTTTTTCCGTGATATAGGCTTCGTTATGAATGGATATACTGCTAACCGTTACCCCACCCACCTGTACAGGTTCTATCTTGGCGACGGGAGTTACGGCGCCCGTACGGCCAACCTGGAATTCAACGGATAACAATTTGCTGGTCGCCTGCCTTGCTTTGAATTTATAAGCAATGGCCCAGCGGGGATGATGCGAGGTCATGCCCAGTTTATCCTGCTGCCGGAGGTCATTTACCTTGATCACCATCCCGTCAATTTCATAGGCGAGCCCATCGCGTAATTTTTCATATTCCTTTATATGGTTTATCACGCGCGCTATTCCCTTAAATACTTTCATTTCTTTCTTTGGACTGCGAAAACCCAGTTCCCACAACATTTCAAGCATGGCCGAATGTGTTTGGGGCTCCTTATGGTCTGTTGCCTCATCCCCGTTGCCGGTTAAAAAATAGCTTACATGGTATAAAAAAGCCTCCAGGTTCCTTTGGCTCACAATGGCCGTATCTTTTATGCGTAAAGATCCCGCAGCTGCATTCCTGGGGTTGGCGAGCGGTGGCAAGCCCTCCTCAGTCAAAGTTTCATTATAGGCCCGGAAACTTTTTTTATTCATCAGCACTTCACCGCGTATTTCTATTTGTTGAATGCCATAGCTGGTGAATTTCGCGGAAAGGGGTACCGATCTTATCTGTTTGATATTGGGGGTGATCTCATCGCCTACCACGCCATCGCCCCGGGTCACCCCGCGCAGGAGCAGGTCATTCTCATAAATGAGGGAAATGCCGGCGCCGTCAAACTTGGGCTCCACGCAATATTCAATTTCATCCAGTCCCGATAACTCCCTGGCCTTGCGGTCAAAATCCATCATGTCTTCTTCATTATAGGAATTATCCAGCGACAGCATGGGCACCATGTGCTGCACTTTAGGAAATTCTTTTATCAGTCCTTTACCTACACGTTGCGTGGGGGAATCGGGGGTGACCAGGCCGGGATGATCTTTTTCGAATTTTTCCAGGCCCTTGTACAAAGTATCATATTCAAAATCGCTGATCAGCGGATCATTTTGTACATAATACCGGTATTCATGAAAACGGAGGACGTTGCGGAGTGATTCGATCTCATTCTTCGGCATATCTTTATCCTTTAGTAATTCCTTCGTAGCGTCCTGCAGCGCTTTCGTTTGTTTTGCATCATACATGTTCCAAAGTTAAAAATTATGATTGCAGCATTTATGTATTTTTGATAAAACATTTTTCTATGCTGCTCCGCCGGAATTTTTTTTATTGCCTGTTGCCCATTCTCTATTGCTTATTTATCGGCGCCTCCTGCAAATTCCGGCAAAAAGCCGACCTCGTCCTCCATCATGCTAAGATATATACCGTTGATGAACATTTTACTGTGGCGGAAGCCATGGCCATACGGGATGGTAAAATAATCGCCATCGGTTCTAATGATGAGATCCTGAAAGGTTATGAAAGTGATGTGATGAATGATGCAAAGGGGAAACCGGTATTCCCAGGTTTTATAGACGCCCATACCCATTTTTTAAATTATGGATTTAGTTTGCAAAAGGTGAACCTGGCAGGTACGGAAAGTTGGGTGGAGGTACTTCATCGTTGCGCTGAATTTGCAAAAGACCTGCCGGCAAATCGTTGGTTAACGGGCAGGGGATGGGATCAGAATGACTGGACTGTGGAAGTGTTTCCTGAAAATACGAAGCTGAATGAGGGATATCCCGACCGCCCGGTTTTGCTGACAAGGATCGACGGACACGCGGCCATTGCCAATCAAAAAGCGCTTGAACTGGCGGGAATCAGGCCGGGAGATAAAATAGCCGGGGGCGAAATTGAAATGAAGAATGGTAAACTGACCGGTATCCTGGTCGATAATGCCGTGCAACTGGTTTCTTCCAAAATCCCTGTTCCAGATGCTGAACAGGTAAAAACGGCCCTGCTTCTTGCACAGGAAAAATGCTTTGCAACAGGGTTAACATCCGTGAACGAATGTGGCCTGGATTATCAAAGCGTACAGCTCATCGACAGTCTCCAAAAAACCGGCAACCTTAAGATGCGGGTCTATGCGATGCTCAGCGATAAAAAAGATAATTATGATCTCGCCTTCTCTAAAGGAAAAATAAAAACGGAACGGTTGAAGCTTCGTGCTTTTAAAATTTATGCCGATGGTGCGCTTGGTTCAAGAGGCGCCTGCTTGTTGCAACCTTACAACGACAGGGCCGACTGGTCGGGTTTTCTCCTGAGTTCACCCGCACATTTTGATTCAGTCGTCGATATCGTTTCGAAGAACGGATGGCAGATCTGTGCCCATGCCATCGGAGACAGCGGCAGCAGGATCATACTGAACATTTACGCAAAGTATTTAAAAGGGAAGAACGACCTGCGTTGGCGTATAGAACACGCGCAGGTTATAAACGAAAACGATTTTCATTTCTTTGGAGATTATTCCATCATCCCTTCGGTGCAACCCACACACGCCACCAGCGACATGTATTGGGCGCAGGAACGGTTGGGTGCGGAAAGGGTGAAGAATGCCTATGCCTATAAGAAACTGATGGAACAGAATGGATGGATACCATTGGGCACAGACTTCCCGGTAGAAGACATCAGCCCGTTTAAAACATTTTTTGCCGCCGTGGCCCGGCAGGATTCAAAAGGGTTCCCTGCGGGAGGGTATCAAATGGACAATGCCCTTAACCGTGAACAGGCGATCAGGGGAATGACCACCTGGGCGGCCAGGGCCTCCTTTGAAGAAAAGGAAAAGGGCAGCCTGGAAAAAAGCAAATACGCCGACTTTGTAATACTGGATACTGACTTGATAATCTGCCCGGTACAGGATGTACTCAGGGCTTCTGTTATCGCCACCTACCTGAACGGGGAAAGTGTGTATAAAAAATAAAAAATTCTTCGCACTTTGCAATTTGATATAATGTGTGTATTTTACACATTAAATTGCTTGTTTATGAAGCGTGCCATACTGCTGCTGATATTTTTCTGCGCCATTACATCATCCTTTGCACAGCGTTTATTAAGCTGGACACCCGAATTCCCGATCGATAATTCAACCATGGGCATTACCGTTGATTGCGCTAAAGGCAACCAGGGGCTATTGAATTTTGAAGGAGGGGCTTCTAACAATGTGTACGTGCATGTGGGGGTGATCACGAATTTAAGTACCGGTCCAAACGATTGGAAATATACCAAATTTACCTGGGGAAGCGCTAATCCGGCGGCAAATGCAACTCCGCTGGGGAGTAATAAATACCTGTACACGATTACGAATATCCGAAGTTTTTTTGGCGTGCCTGCAGGCGAGATCATCAGAAAAGTATGCGTAATATTCAGAAATGCGACCGGCAGTCTCAAACAGGTGAATTCTGACGGAAGTGATATGTATATTCCGGTTTATGGTAACCCGGAGTATGCGGTTCGCATCAACCTGCCGCCTTTTGAACCCAGGTATATTCCCTGGATCGAGCCCATCAATATCAGCGCGGGCGGAAACATCAGTATCACCGGTGTTGCTTCTGCCAATTCCAGTCTGACCTTAAAATTGGACGGGACTACAATCAATACCGCATCCGGAACCAACACTATTTCTGCAAATCCCACCATATCCTCATCCTGCAGTCACCAGGTGATAATGGAAGGTAATGACGGTTCAGGGATCAAGAAAGACTCATTCAGTTTTTATATTCCACCGACCACCACGGTAGCGGCACTGCCGACTGGTGCGGTAGAAGGAATAAATTATGCTTCCAACAATACGTCCGTAACCCTGGTGCTGTATGCCCCCCTTAAAAATAATGTAGTGGTGATCGGGGACTTTTCAAACTGGGCGACCCTGTGTGCAAACCAGATGAACCGTACTCCGGACGGAAATTACTACTGGCTAACAATAAACGGACTTACCCCCGGAACGGAATATGCCTACCAGTACCTGGTAGACAACAGCATCAGGACAGCCGATCCGTATACTCAAAAGATACTGGACCCCGATAATGACCAGTATATAAGTAATGTCACTTATCCTAGCCTTAAGCCCTACCCGACAGGATTGACTTCGGGTATTGTTGGGATTTTACAAACAGCAGAACCGCAGTACACCTGGCAGGTACCCAATTTTGTAAAGCCCGATAAAAAGAACCTCATGATCTATGAGTTGCTGATCAGGGATTTTACGCCTGAACACAGTTATCAATCACTGATCGACTCCATTAATTATTTAAAGAATACGGGGATCAATGCCATTGAATTGATGCCTGTCAATGAATTTGACGGAAACGAAAGCTGGGGCTACAACCCTGATTTTTATTTTGCGCCGGATAAATATTATGGCACAAAAAATAAATTAAAGGAATTCATCGATACCTGCCATAAGAGGGGTATTGCGGTTATCCTGGATGTGGTATACAATCACTGTACCGGCAATGCGCCCGAGGCCAAGTTGTACTGGGACGCGGCCAATAGCCGGCCCGCCGCCAATAATCCCTGGTTGAACCAGGTGGCGCCGCATCCTTATAGTGTATTCAATGATTTTAACCATACTTCTACGGCTACCCAGTACCTGGTGCAGCGTTCGCTTAATCACTGGCTTGATGAATATAAAGTTGATGGATTCCGTTTCGACCTTGCCAAGGGCTTTACACAAACTGTCTCCAACACCATCACCATTGAAAATTATGATGCGTCACGGGTGGCAAATTTGAACAGGTATTATGACGGCACGGTACCCACCCATCCCAATACTTATATGATACTGGAGTTCCTGGGTACACTGCCCTGCCAGGAGGAACAGGAATACGCAGCGCATGGCTTCATGCTTTGGGGTATGGACAATGCAGTGTATAGCCAATGTACAATGGGCTTCACTTCCAATTCAGACCTTTCACAGGTTGTTTACAACAGCGCTCAAAGAGGATACAATAATCCTGCCTCAGACGGATATATGGAAAGCCATGATGAAGAGCGTACCATGTACAGGAATTTGACCTTTGGTAATTCTAACGGTGGGTATAATGTTAGAACCCTGACAACTGCATTGTCAAGGGAAGAGGCGGCTGCCGCCGTATTTTTTACGATCCCGGGTCCAAAAATGATCTGGCAGTTTGGAGAAAGAGGGTATGATATTTCAATCGGTTTCGGCGGTTCCAATACAGCCAATAAACCTCCGCATTGGGAATATATGCTGGACCCCAACCGCAGGCATTTATATGATGCTTATAATAGCATGATGCAATTCCGCTTGCAAAACCAGAATGTTTTCAATAATACCACATTTAACTATGACCTTTATAACGGCGGCGGGCTGGTTAAATTTTTCCAGATCGCAGACCCCAGTGCAGCCGGAAAAAAAGTTTTGGCATTGGCCAATCTTGATGTGGTAACTCAAAATAAAACGGTCACCTTTCAATCAACCGGAAACTGGACGAATTATATCAGCAACGGTCCGGGCTCCGGAATTAACGGGGCTACTGGCGCCAACTTCAACCTGGCCGCTCAAACACAAACCATTACCCTTCAGCCCGGGGAGTATCATATCTATGTTTCGGTATGTTCAACAGGATCACCCACGGCAACAAGCCCTGTCAATTATTGCCAGAACGCAACAGCCGTAGCGCTTACGGCAACAGGCACCAATTTACTTTGGTACACCACCCAATATAATGGTACCGGAAGTCCTACTGCTCCAACGCCTTCCACGACAACTCCCGGAATCACCACTTATTACGTATCCCAGACCATCGGATGCGAAAGTCCGCGTACACCCGTTGTGGTGAATGTAACAGCAGCTCCTTCGGCGCCAACCGTGACCAGTCCTGTTATTTATTGCCAGAATGCAACTGCAGTACCACTCACTGCCACGGGTTCTAATTTATTGTGGTATACCGTGCCAACGGGTGGAACGGGCAGCCCTACGGCGCCCACACCTTCTACGGCTGTTGTGGGAAGTACAATTTATTATGTGAGTCAAACAGTGAGCACCTGCGAAGGACCGCGTGCATCCATCACCGTTGTGATCAACGCCCTTCCGGCCGCACCAACGGTAACCAGCCCTATTACTTATTGTCAGAATGCGACGGCAGTGCCGCTTACCGCCACCGGCTCTAATTTATTGTGGTATACCGTGCCAACGGGTGGAACGGGCAGTCCTACGGCGCCCGCACCTTCAACGGCTGTTGTGGGCAGTACAATTTATTATGTGAGTCAAACAGTGAGTACCTGCGAAGGACCGCGTGCATCCATCACCGTTGTGATCAACGCCCTTCCGGCCGCACCAACGGTAACCAGCCCTATTACTTATTGTCAGAATGCAACGGCAGTGCCGCTTACCGCCACCGGTTCTAATTTATTGTGGTATACCGTGCCA
>JAYWAZ010000247.1:0-29065 GCA_043781975.1 Bacteroidota bacterium | reverse complement strand
ATACCATCATGAAGCGGATCAAAGCACAGCAGGAAGAAACCGCTTCTGAAGAACTTCGGATCCTGTCACCCATGTTATACGCTATTCAAAATGAAAATGTATTTGAAGTTCCGAAAGATTATTTCACCGGCCTGTCAGATAGTATCTTAAGTAAGGTGCAACCGATCCAGGCAAGGGTAGTATCCATCCACCGGAGAAGCAGTACTTTCATTAAATACGCAGTTGCTGCTGCCTTTACCGGTATCATGGCACTGGGTGTCTTCAAATTTACAGGCGTATCGCCGAAGGGTTCGGGACAAGCGTTGCCAGCATATGTTACCGATGGCCTGAAACCACATAACGTGGATGATGAGTTATCAAAAGTCGCTGATGAGGACATCATCAAATACCTTCAATCCAACAGTGAAAATATTGATGCGCAAATGCTGGCAAGCAAAACACTGGATGAAAACGAATTACCCAGCCAGGCAGATTATCTTTCAGATGATAAGGCCCTCGATAAATACTTCGATAATATCAATATCAGTGATCTAAAAAATTAATATAACCGTCATGAAAAAATATTTACTCATACTAACCCTTTTCTGTGGCAGTTTTGTTTCGGCAAAAGCACAGGACGACCAGCCCATAAATGAAAACAAGCGGCAGGAAAAGATACAGGCCCTATACGTGGCCTATATTACCCAGCAGCTTCAACTGAGTCCCGAAGACGCCCAGAAATTCTGGCCCGTGCATACACAATTTTCAACTGAACTGAAATCAGTGAAGCCGGATATGCCTGAATTGGAGAAACAGCAGGTTATCCTGAATATCAAAAAAAGATACCAGGATAATTTTAACCGGATACTGGGCCCAAACCGTTGCGAACGATTCTTCAGAATGGATGGAGAGTTTAAACGTAAACTGCTTGACAGGATCAGGGATAAAAAATTGAACCAGCGGCCCATGTTAAGAAGGGGGCAGTAAGGGTTTGATATCCATTATAACAATACGATCAACATAAAAAAGAGGATGTTGCAATTTTGCAACTTCCTCTTTTTAGCTAAATGATATCCTCTTAAACTCATTTGCTTTAGATCCTGAAATAGTTCCCAAAATAACGGACCCCTCTTTTTTCTATGTTGTTTTGATGCGTACCCTGAATAAATGCTGGGCATAGAGGCTGGATTCAAATGCTTCCTGAATCAATTCAGTGACTTAATATTTTTATCCTTTACCAGACAAGGTCATATGACTTAAGAAAAACAGGTCATAAAAAAAGTCCCCCGAGTCATCGGGGGACTTTGAATTTATTAAACAGAAGGCTGATCTATCTAACCACTTCAACTCTTCCCACTGCCAGTCTTTCCATATTTTCATCGACCACTTCAACCGAGTAAATACCGGTAGATTTGGTGCTAAGATCGATACCCATTGGAGCGAAAGGCGCCCCGAGCGTGAATTCCTGGAACAATACGAGTGCACCATCGGCATCGCGTACGATGATTCCGCGTGGCTTCGCATTATTGTGTGACGGATTGTACCGGACCACAAACCTTCCGGGAGTGGGGTTCGGTGAGATGAACACCCTTCCTGAAGTGGAATCACCAATGGTGATCTTGTTTGAACTGCTAACACAGCCATTCACATCAACAACCCGTAAGTAATATTCACCCAGGTGGTCAATATCCACCACGTATGAGCTGCCCGTAGCTCCCGGAACCACGATGTTATTCCTGAACCAGGTATTGATAGCAGCTGCCGGAGACGAACTTGATGACAGGGTCGTCGTTAAGCCCGGTAACAGGTTCCGGTAAGGAGATGCTGTTATAACTACCGTAGGCAGCGGATTAACCGTAAGCAACCTGGCCGCAGTGAATACAGTTGCACAAGGCGCAGCTCCGGCAATAGCGCAGCGGTACTGGTATCCATTCATGGAAACTGGCGGGTTCGTTATAACTAAGGTAGAGGTTGTTGCTCCACTGTAAACACCACCATCGGTAATAAGCGTCCAGGTAACACCGGCATCCCTGCTTTCCTGCCATTGGTAGGAAGGAGTGGTACCCGTAACTGCTACAGAGAAACTGGCTATTTTATCAGTACATACCACTGCGTTAATGGGTTGAGTGGTTATAGCGATTGGTTGATTAACTGTAACAACAACAGAACGAGCCGGTGAAGTACAAGCAGTAATGCTTGGAGAAAAAGTCAGGCTTCCAATAAAAAATCTGGGCGTAACCGTTGGAGCCGCAGGAACCGGCAAACCGGAATAACCAATATTGGGGCCAGTGATGATATCACAACCTCCTGCTGATGCAATAAGTTGTCCCGGTGCATTACTGTATACTATATTGACAGCATTTGTTGGGAGTACTGCACTAACAAGCATACCATATGTAGCACCCGCAGGTACTACAAGGCTGAGTCCTGACATGAATGGCTGAACATTGGGGAATCCTATTGAGGTTATGGATGCACTTCCGAACTGGTTCCAACCGTTGGCAACAGTAATGGCTGATGGTGGCCCATTGACCGCAACTGTATTATAATAGGCACTTACATTCGTAGCACCCGTAAAATTACACATACTTGCGATGTCGGAAATAATCACCGGGTATGAATTGTTGTTCTTGAAATTAAAAGTTATTGTCGCATTGGTAGAAGTTGCGGTATTGCTCATAGCAACCGTCGTTGGTGCCGGGGGCAGACTGTTAACCCTTGCCTGGTAAGTATAAACACCGGCAGGTGTAGGTCTTGTCCAAACGGAATCAACTGCGGTACCGGCAACATATGCTGTAGAAGCGCTTGCATCAGAGAACAATCCAGCTATTGGTGTCCAGGTTGCAGGCGTTGAAGGTACACCCACAACATAGGTTAGGTTTAAACACCATGATGTCAATGTTCCCTGGTCTCCTCCAAATCCATCTTTCATAGCCAATGTCCATGTACCATTTGGAATTGAATATAAAGGAGCCCATGAGGTTACCGTTGGAGTATATCCTGTTGGTCCGCCTGCGCCGCCGAATGCATTAGTAATGACCGCATCCGCTTTAAATATGCCGGTATATGGATTTGAACCGCTACTGAGTGCGTTCGTGCCAGTGGAGCTAACCGTGGTGTTCACAAAGCCTGTTGTTGGCCCGGTACCTCCTGTTGTTGATAAATAATAATCAAGGTTCAGGATCTGCCCGTTGGGTGCTTTAAGAGCGAACACCATGTCACCATCCCAGGTATGCGGCATATTCCAGATCACGTTCACGGCTGAGATAGCGCCATTAGCAGGTACGCCGGAAACGGTTAAGCTGCTCACAGCACCTGCGGGATTATTATCCAGTACGATCACACTGATGGGACCTGAACAGAAACTTAGGTTTGTATAACTTGCTGAAGAGCTCTTGAGTTTTACAGCAGCATCACCCAAACACATAGCTACCGGGTTAGGGGTCACTGTAGGTGCAGGTGGTGTATAATTTACAAGCGCCGAGGCAGTATTGCTGCAACCAGTAGCTGTATTTGTACCGGTTACGGTATAAATGGTAAAGGCCGTGGGCGCTGCATATACAGTCGCCAGGTTGGTGCTGGTATAGGCAACAGTTGCATTTGGATCCGTATATAAACCGGAAACAGGAGCCCAAATATAAGTATTGGCCCCGCTTGCTGTTAACGCTGTGCCAAATGAATTGGCTACACCGCCACAGGTGCTGGCAGGCGTTACAGTCACAACAGGCAAAGCAACCAAGGTTAATATCGCCCCGTTGGAATAAGCCACAGGAGGACAGGTTCCACTCACTGCGCAACGGTAACGGTTACCGTTCATTCCAGCCGCGGTTGGGTTGATGGTAAGTGTTGGACTTGTAACATTTGAGTAAGGAGCAACATTCGCGAGATCAGTGTAAGTAACACCGCCATTGGTGCTTTCCTGCCACTGGTAGGTGATGCCCGTACCCGTAGCCGTTACGCTGAAGCTGGCACTTGACCCGGTACATACGGAAAGGTTGGTCGGCTGTGCGGTCACTGCAGGACGGCTGTTGACGGTTATGGTGATGGATGCTGTCCGGATACAACCTACGCCATTGTTGTGCGTAACTGTATACGTAGTGGTTGCCGCTGGTGAGGCTGCTACCGGGTTGATATTGGTTGCATTTAAACCCAGGGCAGGGCTCCACGCGAAGGTGCCGCCTACGATGGGACCGTTAATAGCCCAGTTGATGGTCATTTCCCAGTTAAGTAATGTTCCGACGTCCAAACCCGCATTGTCTCTTGCACCGAACGTCCATGTACCATTAAGAGCATTGCCTGCATATAAGCCGGCAAAAGTAGCTGTAGTTTGAGTCATGCCCGGAGGCGCAGCCGCCCCGCCATTCGCATCAGCAATGTATGTATTGGTAAAAGGTGGAGCACTTGCCGCAAATGTTAACCCACCGGCTGAACTTACAATGGTATTCGTGAAATTATCACCGGAACCACCTTCTGAATTGACAAGGTTCAGCACCTGGCCATTCGGAGCTTTTAAGAACAGGGTGAGGTCACTATCCCAGGTATGGGTGATATTGAATTTCACACTTGCGCTGCTAGCAACTGCACCTACGGGTATACCAACAACAGTGAGATTTGTGGTGATACCCGTTGATGGGGCGTCTGGTATAGTTAAATTAAGCGTTCCTGAGTTCGTTACATTGGTTCCTGTCGTTGATTCGATCGCAGTTAATAAAGTAGGATCACCCGCACATAGCGTGGTACCCGGATCGGCAATGATCGAAATCGGCGAAGCACCGGTTACCGTAAGCGTTGCAACGGTGGAATTGGCTGCTCCGCATCCTGCTGCCTGCACCACGGCACGGTAATAAGTGGTGACCGTAACATTGGTATAATTTAATGTTGTTGTTGTATTGGCGATCGTATTATATGGTCCTGCAGCGGATACCGTAGAAAATTCCCAGCGCAACACTGAGCCCGTATGACCGGATAAGGTTAAAGTGCCCGAATTGGTTGCACAGGTAATGTTGGTGTTTGCGGGGTTAACGTTTCCGCCGGATGATAAAGCGACCACTGTTAAAATTCCCGGATTACTGTTCACAGAAGTTGCACAGGAAGTCACTACGCAACGATATTGATAATTATTCATACCTACCGTAACACCGGTTATGGTCAGGGTGTTAGTGGTGGCGCCGGCATACATACCACCGTTTGTAATATTTAAAAATCCTCCGCCGTTGTTCTCCTGCCATTGGTAGGTTGGCGCGTTACCCGTTGCCGTTACAGAAAAGATCGCGGTGCCGGATGTACAAACAGACGCATTGGAAGGTTGTCCTGTAACAGTTGGTCCTGCAAGCACTGTTAGAACGGCCGCGTTACTTGTGGCATTAGGCGCACACTGGCCGGTAACCACGCAGCGGTATTGGTTGTTGTTCATACCAACGTTAACAGGATTCAGGTTAAGCGTAACCGTTGAAGCGCCTGAATAGATACCACCATTGGTGATATTGCCCCATGTACCACCACCATTGGTGCTTTCCTGCCATTGATAAGTAAATGGCGTATTTCCAATAGTAGCAGCAATGGTAAAGCTTGCAGCAGAACCAGTACATACCGTTGTATTGGAGGGTTGTGTTGTTACAGAAGGCGGTACACAACTGGCCGGTGGAAGTATCAGTGTTATCGTATCACGATATGACTGGCGAACACCGGAAGCGTTGAATAAACTGGTCCTCATGTCAACGTGCGCAATTGCAGATATATTGATGTCATCCACATACCAGCCTACTGCAGCCGTATTATCGTCTGAGGTCATCCGGAAACGGAAAAGGGCATTCTGGCTTGCATAAGAAGCCAGGTTAACCCTTGTTTGTATCCAGCCTGAGCTGGAACCCGTAAAGGCATTCCTGCCCCTGATCGGGTTTGTTCCTGCAGAATTCAGCGTACTGTTATAACCGTTAGCAGTCATATTGGGTCCTAAGTCGGTCCAGGTACCTCCGCCATTGGTGCTGATCTCCACTACGCCTCCATCCCATGTAGGCTCTGTACTGAAATTATGCCAGAATGAAAGATTCAGTGGTTGTGGCGAAACCAAAGCAAGGGCAGCAGTTGTGGAAACCCTGAAATCAGTTATAGCTGTCGCATTGTCAATTCCAAATAATGAATTGGGCGGACTTTGACTGGCAGCAGTTGATGAAACCCAGTTGGATGGGCCAACGGCAGTTGTTGCTGCCCATCCGGCCGGTATGGTATTACCGGCAACAGGCTCATTCAATAGCGTTATCGGCGCAAAATATGCGCCTGCATTGATGTTAACTGTAAATTGATAAGTTGTCGTTATGCCAATACCAATGTTCACCGGCCAACTCACTACCCGGTTACCCGCATTGTAAGTACCGCCATTGGTGGCGCTGACAAAAGTTACGTTGGTGGGTAAGGTATCGGTCAGTAAAAAATTTGTAATGGGAACACAACCGTTATTGTTCACAACATTATTGTAAATGATATTCTGTCCCTCAGGTATAGCGGGAGCATTTTGGGTAAAACTGGTGAAGTCTGGCCTTAATGCATCACAATCCCCGATCTTGAACTGGGCTAAACGTGTTCCCCATGCAGAGGCCGTATTTCCATACATTGCAGTCATCCAGAATAATGAATCGTTCACAACGTCGGTAGACATAGAATTGTAATCGCCCCAGCGGTTGGCAAATGAACCATAGGCATTTCCAGCTTTGATT
Organism: Bacteroidota bacterium; assembly: GCA_043781975.1. Lineage (GTDB taxonomy): Bacteria > Bacteroidota > Bacteroidia > Chitinophagales > Chitinophagaceae > Ferruginibacter. Next base: position 22,373 of record JAYWAZ010000247.1, on the reverse strand, counting down.
ATTTGTTCCTGAACGCCCATGGTATTCAGCGCATCTGTTGAATTTCGGCCCGTAAATAATATAGACCCGAATTTAGTTGTCGAGCTAAGGTTGAATCCCAATGCAATCTGCCCCTTACTATTGATATTGATGGCGCCCAGGTATCTCCAGTCACCATCCGGCGCGTAGGTAGATTGCTGGTTGATACTCCAGTTTCCTCCCGTCCGCTTAAGCTCATACCAGCGAACACCGCCTTTTGCGCCGCCGCCTAGTCCAAAATTGGCATCCACCGTATGATCAAGAACAATGGACTCAGACGCTCCGAAATTGCGGTAGTTGGCGCAGAACATCAAACGGTCACTGAGCGTTCCATAAGTACCACTCGCGGGTGATGGGGCATTGCCGACACCGGATAAGAATGGCGCGGCAACCAATGATTGAGAAAATGTAAGTACTGTATTGGCCGGCACGGCAAAATTGGGCTGGAAAGTAACCATACTTATACTATCCACATCATTCGGATCTGCAGTATAGTCATTGTCATTAAAATACATGAATATACCGGGAGATCCGGCAGGCGGTGGCGTTGAACCGCTTATAGTTACTGGCATGGAACCCGTGCTACCGGCAGATCCTGTAAAAATACGAAAACGTTGAGCCTCGGCAGTAGCGTCTCCGGCAAGCATTTTTGCCTTATTGAAGGCCCAAACTGAAGATCCAAGGTATGCTGAACCCGCGGTGTTAAAGTCATTTGTACTGGCATAATATGCGTTGGGCCAGGCACTCCATTTTGGATAATCGGGAAAAAAAGCCACCTGGAACTTATATATAAACCACCCTCCAAGCGGATTGTTGGTTTGAGAAACCATCATTACCATTGTATTGGGGTTTCCTCCGCCTATATTTCCGAATTCGTTTACCAGGTATCGATCGGCCAGCGGGTCATATACAACCACAGGGTCGCCTTGTCCGGCATAACCTGGACTGGCTACCAGGGTGGAAATTGTTGTTTGGGCCAGAATTTGCGTACCACTCAGGTTCCATATCCTAATGGCGCCACCTGAACCCATATTCACAGTTTGAATGACAGCGGTTGGACCGGCGCACATATTGGGATCGGCCGGAGTGACACTGCCACTTCCCATTCCATCAAAATTCTGGGTGATCACCGATGCAACACTTGGACCTGGAATTGGGGCACGTGAATGCTGATTGTTTTGAGCGTTGGCAAAACTACGCTGAACCACGGGGTCTCCCTTGTCTTTACTGCCATAATAGGTAAGTTCGGGACCATCCAATTCTACTTTTGCACCAATAAGTCCGTTCATATCCCGGGTGATCCTGGGCTTAAAACCTTCCGGCGCTTTATAATCTTTTAGTGAAGGGATGACTTTTATCAATTCCCCGATAATTACATCCGGGTTGCGCACGGTTCTTTGCGCAGAAGCAGTAGTTCCGGCAAGGAAGAGTACAAAAAGAAGTGAAAATAATTTCAATGAATGCATTGCTGAAGCCGGCATTCTGGAAAATAGGAGGCAAAATTTTCTCATAAAATGGTTATTAATGATGGTTCTGTTTTTATTATTAATGAGTCTATTGATCTTTCAAAAGAAAAAACAATACTTGATGTTATTGAACAGGCTAAAAAATTATCGGGTTTTTGAAAAAAAATCAAGCCATGGTTCTGGTAATCGAATACGGGGCCTGAAAGTACACCATTTTTCAATATTGTGGCGATTTTTTAGCCTTTTTATTACTGGACGGCTTTCATTATATTTTTTTTGGAATCTGGCCGGTCTTCTAAATGAGGAGATTTTAGATTAATGGATTTTACTTTCTTATACTGGTCAGACAAGATAAATTCACAAAATAAAGATCGCCCCTTTTTTCTATTGTATTTGATCAGCATTAAAGTTATAGCATTTTAAACAGCCTTGCTTTTTTTAGTGAAAAAATTCTTAAAATTTACCCGCTTTTATGCCTTCATTTTTTTGCAGTACAACTATCAATACCTTACCTTTGCAGCCTGAAAAAATCCTTATTACAAAAAATAATTAATTGATATTTTATGGTAGAAATCAAACCGGATGAGATTTCGGCGATCCTCCGCCAGCAACTGAGCAATTTCAACGCCTCGGCAAGCCTGGAAGAAGTGGGAACCGTTTTACAAGTGGGAGACGGTATCGCCCGTGTTTACGGATTGAACAATGTTCGTTCCGGGGAATTGGTTGAATTTGATAATGGCGTTAAAGCCATCGCATTGAACCTTGAAGAAGATAACGTGGGCGTGGTTTTGATGGGAGACAGCAGTGAGATCAAAGAAGGAGACAAGGTTAAGCGTACCGGTCAGATCGCTTCTATCAAAGTAGGAGAAGGCATGTGCGGTAGGGTCATCAATACACTGGGTGAACCGATCGACGGAAAAGGTCCGATCAAAGGGGAATTATATGAAATGCCCCTGGAACGTAAAGCTCCGGGTGTTATTTTCCGCGAACCAGTTAAAGAACCGCTTCAGACGGGCATCAAAGCAATTGATGCCATGATTCCCATCGGGCGCGGACAAAGGGAATTGGTGATCGGTGACAGGCAGACCGGTAAAACGGCCATTTGCGTAGATACCATCATCAACCAGAAAGAATTTTATGCTGCCGGCAAGCCGGTGTATTGTATATATGTTGCCATCGGACAAAAAGCAAGTACCATCGCTGGTATCATGAAGACACTGGAAGAACATGGCGCCATGGCTTATACAACGATCGTGGCTGCTTCGGCATCTGATCCAGCACCTCTGCAATTCTATGCACCGTTCGCAGGTGCGGCCATCGGGGAATTTTTCCGCGATACCGGAAGGCCCGCATTGATCATTTACGACGATCTTTCCAAACAGGCGGTCGCCTATCGAGAAGTATCATTATTATTACGCAGGCCACCGGGCCGTGAGGCTTATCCCGGAGACGTATTCTACCTGCACAGCCGTTTGCTGGAAAGGGCGGCCAAGGTCATTGCAAAGGATGACATCGCAAAACAAATGAACGACCTGCCCGAATCCATCAGGCACCTGGTGAAAGGCGGCGGTTCCCTGACCGCATTGCCGATCATTGAAACCCAGGCGGGTGATGTATCTGCTTATATTCCTACCAATGTGATATCTATTACCGACGGACAGATTTTCCTGGAGGGAAATCTCTTCAATGCGGGTATACGTCCTGCCATCAACGTGGGTATTTCGGTCAGCCGTGTGGGGGGTAATGCCCAGATCAAATCCATGAAGAAAGTGGCCGGTACGCTGAAGCTGGACCAGGCCCTTTACCGTGAGCTGGAAGCTTTTTCCAAATTTGGAGGCGACCTGGATGCTGCTACTAAAAATGTGATCGATAAGGGTGCAAGAAATGTGGAAGTGCTTAAACAGTTGCAGTATTCCCCCATGAGTGTAGAAAAACAAGTAGCCATTATTTACCTGGGTACCCAGGGATTGCTGAAAGAGGTTGCCATTAAGCATGTAAAGGCTTTTGAAGAACATTTCCTGCTGGAAATGGAAAACAAATATCCCGAGGTATTGGCTGAATTCAAGAAGGGTGGCCTGCCGGAAGACGGGCTCAATAAAATGACAGAATTAGCGAAAGGGCTGGTTGGCCAGTATAAAGTGTAATCATTGAATAAAAACATAACGGAAAGGAGGGAAGCGATCCCCTCCTTTTTTTATTGCCCGCGATCGTCGCAGGATTGACGATTTGACATAAAAAAATTCTGGCTTAACCTTTGCCTGTTTGGATGCCGGCAGGCTGGTTGGAAAAGCAATTGTTTTACAGGTAGTTCATCGAAGATCATCTGACCCCAATGCACATTTAACTATATTTGCCAACGGCATTTGATTATTAAAACAGTAACACCGATCATATGGACTTTGGAAAAGAATTTGAAAAATATGCTGTCAAACACCGCGGCATCAGCAGCAATACGCTGGATGGTTACATCAAACATAATGTAACAGGCCTCACCCCCAACATCATTGAAGAACGCCCGATGAACGTTGCCGTGATGGACGTGTACAGCCGCCTGATGATGGATCGGATCATTTTTTTGGGATATCCCATAAGCGATGAAGTAGCCAATATCGTTACCGCCCAGTTATTGTTCCTGGAAAGTACCGACCGTACCCGTGATATACAAATGTATATCAACAGTCCCGGCGGCAGCGTCTATGCGGGACTGGGAATGTATGATACGATGCAGTTCATCACACCCGACATTGCAACGATATGCACCGGCATGGCGGCCAGCATGGGTTCGTTGCTGATGTGTGCCGGTGCCAAAGGCAAACGAACAGCGCTTAAGCATAGCCGCATCATGATGCACCAGCCCAGCGCGGGTGCAGGCGGACAGGCAAGCGATATCGCCATTACCGTGAATGAAGTAAAGAAAATAAAACATGAACTCTACGATATATATGCCTTGCATTCAGGACAACCCGTTGACCGGGTGGCGGTAGATTGTAACCGGGATCACTGGATGACTTCTACCGAAGCAAAAGAATACGGGCTGATCGATGAAGTGCTGGTAATGAACCCCAAAAAACTAAAGAAAGACCAGGCATAAAACTCAAAGGTATTACATATAAAATTTTGATCCATGAATCTATATAACACCAACAGACGTTTCAGTGAGGATGACGAACCTTTGAAGGATCTACCTGAGATCCCGATGGAAAAAATGATGTCGGGCTGGCAGTTCGATAAAAAATTCATCGAGCAGCGCAAAGTTTTTTTGTGGGGCGTGGTTGATGATAAAAGCGCCAGGGATATTACCAACCGGCTGATGTACCTCGAAGCGATCGAACCGGGAAAGGAGATCATTTTTTACATCAACAGTCCCGGCGGCATGGTCACCAGCGGAATGGTGATCTACGATACCATGCAAATGATCAGTTCGCCGGTAAGCACGGTTTGTATGGGCATGGCAGCCAGTATGGGAAGTATATTGCTCAGCGGCGGCAAAAAAGGGAAGCGCTTCATATTTCCCAACGGGGAAGTGATGATCCACCAGCCCAGCGGCGGCGGCCAGGGTACGAGCGCCGATCTGGAGATCATGGCAGAACAGATCCAGAAGACCAAGGAACTGGGTGCCAGACTGCTGGCAAAGAACTGTGGCCAGACCTATGAAAAGGTGATGAAGGATTTTGACCGGGATTACTGGCTGAATGCCGAAGAATCGGTGGAATATGGCATCGTTGACGGTATTTTGAAGAAATTATAGGAATCTCTTATAGCCATATTTGCCATTTTTGACCCTAAAAGCGATTTTTTAAATCATAAGGGGCCAAAAGCATCGTTATTGCAATGGCATTTGTCTGGTATATTGGCAAAGCACCATTAACTTTGCCTGTTACTCATTACACAAAGCGCTCCGCCGGATGCGGACCCCAATATGGCGAAACAACAAACCTTGCATTGTTCATTCTGCGGCCGCAGCCGCGACGAGGTGAAGATCCTTATCGCAGGCCAGGACGGCCATATTTGTGAAAACTGTGTAGAGCATGCCGAAGAGATCATTGAACAGGAATTGGGCAATACAACAGAGAACAAACACTTAAGTACACCCGCTCATAAACTCACGGTAAAAAAACCCATTGAGATCAAGAAGTTCCTGGATGAATATGTGATCGGGCAGGATGACGCGAAAAAGATCCTATCCGTTGCCGTATATAACCATTACAAAAGGCTGAACCAGAAAATCGAGAATGATGTAGAGATTGAAAAGAGCAATATTATCATGGTGGGGGAAACGGGTACCGGAAAAACATTGCTGGCAAAAACGATCGCCCGCATGCTGAATGTTCCTTTTGCCATTGTGGACGCTACCGTTTTCACGGAAGCGGGTTATGTGGGAGAGGATGTTGAAAGTATGCTCAGCCGTTTATTGCAGGCCTGTAATTATGATGTTACTGCAGCGGAGAAAGGGATCGTATTCATCGATGAAATAGATAAGATCGCACGGAAAAGTGATAATCCTTCCATTACAAGAGATGTAAGCGGCGAAGGAGTGCAACAGGGTCTTTTGAAATTACTGGAAGGAACCGAAGTGCTGGTGCCTCCGCAGGGCGGGCGCAAACATCCCGAACAAAAACTGATCAAGGTCAATACCCAGAATATCCTGTTCATTTGCGGCGGCGCTTTTGACGGTGTTGACAAGATAATCGCCCGCAGGGTGAATACCAATGCCATCGGCTTTAATGTAAATAAGGAATTGCAGGAATACCAGCACAATAACCTCTTGCATTTTGTGAATGCGGTGGACCTAAAACATTTTGGTTTGATACCCGAGTTGCTGGGAAGATTACCGGTGGTTACTTATTTAAATCCGCTGGATGCAGAAACGCTGCGCAATATTTTGACCGAACCTAAGAATGCTTTGATCAAACAATTTACGCGGCTGTTCGAGATCGAAGGCATCGATCTGGTTTTTGAACCCGCTGTTTTTGATTTCATGGTTGAAAAAGCATTGGAGTACAAATTGGGCGCCCGCGGACTCCGCAGCATATGCGAAAGCATATTGACCGATGCCATGTATGAACTGCCTTCTCAAAAAGTTAAAAACTTTGATGTTACCCTCGAATACGCATGCCGTAAATTCAGCACCAGTAAATTGAGCATGCTGAAAGTGGCGTAGCTCACCGCCATCCGGCTCGTTCCAATCTTTCGGATTTCCTGATTTTTCTTTCTCCCCAAATTTTAAATAGCGGTAATTCTTTTAGGTGGTTGTTGTATTTCAATTTATTTTTACGCCTCATCCCCATCCCTTCTCCACAGGGTGGAGAAGGGTGACGCGTAGACCGAAGCGAAGAATGAAGCGATTGAGGATTCTTTAGAAAACCACGCAATCAAAGAATACTTTGGGGGTGGCGCATTTAGTCACCCCTCGCCACGGAGTGGAGAGGGGCGGGGGTGAGGTAAAAAAACAAAAAACTATAAACCCTAAACTCTTATAATGGTAGACGTAATACTGGGACTGCAATGGGGCGATGAAGGCAAAGGGAAGATCGTTGACTACTTTGCCCGGAACTATGATATCATCGCCCGTTTCCAGGGCGGTCCGAATGCAGGCCATACCCTATATGTGGATGGAAAGAAAATCGTTTTACACCAGATACCCAGCGGTATCTTTCATGAAGACAAGATCAACCTGATCGGCAGCGGCGTGGTACTGGACGCCATCACGTTAAAAAAAGAATGTGAGAATGTGGCGGCCATGGGGGTTGATTATAAAAAGAATTTATACATCAGCGAACGCACACACCTTATCCTGCCAACGCATCGTGCCATTGATAAAGCGAGCGAACTCTCGAAGGGCATTGAAAAGATCGGCAGCACGCTGAAGGGGATCGGTCCCGCTTACATGGACAAGACCGGCCGTAATGGTTTGCGGGTGGGTAATTTGCTCGATAAGAGTTTTACCACGGAATACATCAAACTGCGGTTAAAGCACCAGAAATTACTGGACAGTTTTAACTTCCAGGAAGATATCAGTACCTGGGAAGAAGAATTTTTTGACGCACTTGATTTTTTAAGAGAATTCAAGATCGTGAATGGGGAGTATTTTATTAATGAAAAGATACAGAAGGGCCAGCGTGTTTTGGCGGAAGGCGCACAGGGCAGCATGCTGGATGTGGATTTTGGAACCTTCCCCTTTGTGACCAGCAGTAATACCATTTCGGCCGGCGTTTGCACGGGTTTGGGGATTGCACCACAAAAGATCAGGGACGTTTTCGGCGTTTCAAAAGCTTATTGTACCCGGGTGGGAAGCGGCCCCTTCCCTACGGAACTGCACGATGAGATCGGTGAACAGATACGCAAAACCGGCAATGAATTTGGAAGCACTACGGGCCGGCCCCGCCGTTGCGGATGGATCGACCTGGTGGCCCTGCAGTTTGCCTGCATGATCAACGGTGTTACGGGGATCATCATGACAAAAGCAGACATTTTGGATGAACTGGAAGCATTGAAAGTATGCAACGCCTATAAAATTAATGGCAAAGAGAAAACTTATGTACCTTTTCAAATGAATCGTGTTGACATTGAGCCGGTTTATAAAACATTTGCCGGTTGGAAGACGGATATCACTGCCGTCACCGACTACAAAGCCCTGCCGGCCGAAATGAAAACCTATATTGAATACCTTAATAATTTTTTAGGAATACCCGTCACCTATATCAGTAACGGGCCCGGAAAAGAGCAAATGGTAATTGCCTGAAAAAAATTATAAAAAAAGTCAAAATTTTTTTGGCTATTTGAAAAACTCGGGGAAATTTTACAGTACTAATCCTGTTTGAACTATGGCTTCAAAATCTGATAACACAAAAAAAGCGTCGGCAAAGAAAACCGCGGTGCCTGAAAAGGCAGCTGAGAAAAAACCTGCGTCACTGCCTAAAAAAGATCCGGACGAGGATGATCTTGATGACGATGATGATACTGAATCCTTACCCGCCCCGAAAGCAAAAAAAGGAGCGAAGAAGAAGGTCGACGATGATGACGATGATGATGTGGAAGTTGCCGATGATTGGGAAAAACCCGAAGAAGATGATGACTGGGATCCTGATTTTGATGAATTTGATGTTCCCCGCTCGAAAGGGAAAAAGATCATCGGTAAAAAACCGGGCAAAGGCGATGATGATGATTTTAAAGTAGACGATGAATTCAAGGACCTTGGTTTTGATGACCTGAGCGGCGGCGGTTTTGATGACGATGATGATGACTTTTAAGCAGTGAATGAAGGAACCTGCAGAAGGAAAAACTCTATACTTGAAAAAAGGCATTTCATTTCCTGTTACTGACTTTACTGACTTCAGAATACAAATGTTGAATTGGGCGAACCGGTTCAGCATTTTTTGTTTTTTGGATAACCAGCAATATAATTTTTCATCACCCGCATTTGAATGTTTACTGGCGGCCGGCTGTAAGAAAAACATACAGGCGCCGGCAGGCCACGCTTTCGAAAGCCTCCGGGATTTTTATGGGGCCAACCGGAAGGAATGGTTATTCGGCCATTTCGGCTACGACCTGAAAAATGAAACAGAGCGATTGGATTCCGCAAATTTTGATGGTATCCGGTACAGTGATCTTCACTTTTTCATTCCTGAATTTGTGGTTCGGCTAACGCAAACGGAAGTCTCGATCTTTTGTGATAAAGATGCCGGGGAAATATTCAGGGACATCCGGTCTTATCCCCTCGTTATTTCATCCTCAGCGCATCTAAGTGTTTCCATTCAAAACCGCATCGAAAAAGAGGAGTATATAATCATCATTGAAAAATTGCGGGAATATATTTTGCGGGGCGACTGTTATGAGATCAATTTTTGCCAGGAATTCTTTTCTCAGAACGCAAGTCTTGATCCTCTGGTTGTTTATGAACGGCTGGTAGGTTTATCACCAAATCCCTTCTCTGTTCTTTATAAAATGAATGCTTTGTACTGCCTTTGTGCCAGTCCCGAAAGATATCTCAGAAAATCGGGGAAGAAGATCATCTCGCAACCCATAAAGGGCACTTCAAAAAGGAACCTCGCCAATGCGGTGCTGGATGAAGCCAATAAACAATACCTGGCGCAGAACGATAAGGAACGGAGTGAAAATATTATGGTGGTTGACCTGGTCCGGAATGACCTGAGCCGGGTATGTATCCCCGGATCCGTGAAAGTGGAGGAGTTATTCGGTCTATACAGTTTTCCGCAGGTACACCAGATGATCAGTACAGTAAGCGGCGAATTGGAGGACGATGTGAACTGGGTGGACTGCATCCGGGCCACCTTCCCCATGGGATCAATGACGGGTGCGCCTAAAAAAAGGGTCATGGAACTGATCGACCAATATGAAAAGACCAGGCGCGGCCTGTTTTCCGGCGCGATCGGTTACCTGGATCCGAACGGTGATTTTGACTTCAATGTGGTTATACGCAGTGTGTTTTATAATGCCGAAACCAAGTATCTCTCCTTTCAAACGGGCAGTGCCATTACTTATTATAGCGATCCTGAAAAAGAATATGAAGAATGCCTTTTAAAGGCGGCTGCTATTAAATCAATTTTAGCGTAGGGAGAGCGGTTAAAATTCGTATATTGATTTTTTATTCGGTTAAGGCAGGCTATGAAAAGAATTAAAATTACCCTCATTACAATATCACTGCTGGCTTCAGTAATGTGCAATGGTCAACGGGTCATAAATCAGTACATTGAGCGATATATCACCCTTGCACATGATCTCTCTGTTGAATTTGGTTTACCGGTATCTATTATCCTGGGTGTTTCTATCCTGGAATCGGGTAGTGGCACCAGCGTTAATTGCAGGCAATTGAATAATTTTTTTGGTGTAACGGGCAAAAATCACCTGAAGAAAAGGCATTCCGATTATAAGCAATATGCCAGCCCGGAAGATTCATTCCGGGATTTTTGCAATATCGTTTCGAGGAAAAATTATTATCCCAAATTGAAAAACGATATGAGTTACCAGAAATGGCTGGTAGCGATGAACCGCGGAAGTTATGCAGGGGCAAAGGGTATATGGATCAGCCGTATCACCAGCCTAATAAAAAAACACAGGTTATACTTGTACGACAAACGATAATTTCAGAATGCTTATTATACTATGAATTACAGGAGACAAGTTTTATTATTCAATATTTTTTTTCTTTTATTGCTCCTGGGGGCAACCATTTTATTTGAATGGAAGCCGGGTATTGCCGGTGATAATTTCAGGCCACTGGATATTTTATCTGATGTGGTTAAAGATCCGGGCAATAAAAATATTGTCATTAATGGTAAAATAAAAAACAATAAAGGAACTCATTCAAATGATCCCCGCCTGCAAAGGGATTACAATACATATCCCGGCCTCATCAACAACTCCACACAGCCCACGGCATTGTTTGATTTTTTCAGTCACCTGCAGGAATTAAAGAAGAAAAAAAGAAAAAAGATACGTATCGGATATTTTGGTGATTCCATGGTGGAGGGCGACCTGGTTACACAAGACCTGAGAAGACTGCTACAGGAAAATTTTGGCGGCAGCGGGGTGGGTTTTGTGCCCGTAACTTCTATCGTTGCAGGGTTCAGGCAAACCATCACCCATTTTTTTTCTTCCAACTGGCATGATATAAGCTTTAAATCCGATGACAGAATTTCCGGTCATTTATTCTTATCGGGGCACAGTTACTTTACTTCCGGCAACAGTGTAACAACATATCGTGTGGTCAATCAGCCCAGGCTGGATCATTTCGATGATGTGACTATTTTATTTGGATCGCCCGCTGATAACAGTAATGCCAATACGAATATTACTATAAATGATATTCCTTACCCGGTAAGTGCAGGTGAAGTGGTTAATAAGCTGAATTTGCATCTGAATAATGCCAAAGAGGTAAAACTCAGTATTACTTCAACCAGCATACCCTTGTATGGCGCCGCTTTTGAGGCCGACAGCGGCATCGTGCTGGATAATTTTGCATTCAGGGGGATCAGTGGTATTGAATTGGATTATTTTACCGAGAATTATTTAAAACAGGTACAAGCTACAAGACCCTATGACCTGCTCATCTTTCATTACGGCCCCAATCTTTTATTTAAACCCAATTTGACCGAATTCAACTGGTACTCCAAAAAAATGCAGCCAACACTGCAAAAGATAAAAAATGCTTTTCCGCAGACGAGCATACTCCTGATATCTACTGCGGATAAGGGATTCAGTTATAACGGTTCCTGGCATACGGCCAAAGGCGTGCAGCCACTGATTGATGCACAGTTTACCATGGCGAATAATACCGGCGCAGACTTTTTTAATTTATACAATGCCATGGGAGGCGAAGATGCCATTGTGCGCTGGGTAAATGCAGATACCTCACTGGCCAACAGGGATTACACACATGCCAATCACCGGGGCGCCAAAAAGATCGCAGAATTTATTTTTAATGCCATCATGAAAGAGTACCATGAGTATGAAAAGTTTAGTAATAAGTAGTTTTTTTTTATGGTACCCGGGGGTGCTCAAAAATAAACTCCATTTACAATCAACGACTAAGTGGCCAGTGCCATCTGCCGTGGTGATATCCAATCAGGATATCGGAAACCATATCACGAACGGGTATGCATTACAACCGGTTAAAAATAGAATGCGGAGGGCCGACTCGGGCCTGGTATTGATCAAAGTGCTGCATATTGGCGATTCCCATGTTAAATCCGGTTATTTCTCGGAACATTTCATGGAAAAATTAAATGCCTTCTATGCCCAGAAGCTGAAGGGAAATTTATTTTTTAATTTCCAGTTATTCTGTAAAACGGGTACCAAATATTCGGATTATAATGAGCTGGCTGAACTGGACAACCAGTTGGTCCGCGAGAAGCCCGACCTGGTGATCATTTCCCTGGGCACCAATGATGCCTTTTCGGGTTCGTACAAAACAAAATTTTATGAAAAGGTGGACCACCTGGTCACCAAGATAAAAACATTATCGCCCCAGGCGGCGATCCTGTTAACGACTCCTTCCGATGCGCTTAAAAAAAATAATCTGACGGGGGTATTCACCACATTGCCCGAATTGCAATTTGTTACGGATGTGATCATCAAATACGCCGCAGACCACGGCCTGGCCAGTTGGAACCTGCACCAGATCATGGGAGGCACTTATTCCATCAACACCTGGTACCAGCGGAAACTGGCCGCTCCAGACAGGGTGCATTTTACCGCCAAGGGATACACGATGTTTGCGGACTGGTTGTTTGACGCCTTTACCAGTTGCCTGGAAAGCAATACTCCCAAAACATTTAAATCAAACTTTTTTTAATATACCTGCCCATGCTTTCCCTTGACCTGCAATCCATCATAGAGAAACTAGCCTACAACCCCAAAGAACCGCTATTATTCAATAGCGGATTCTTTATCTGGTTCTTCGCCGTTTTTATCATTACCTACTCACTGGTGGCAAAGCGCAGGAATGGAAGGATATTCACCTTTGTACTTTTTTCTCTCTATTTTTTTTATAAGGCCTGCGGATGGTACGTGGGACTGGTGCTATTTTCAGCGGTCACCGATTTTATATTATCGAATACCATCTATAAAACAAAGGATGCCCGCCGAAAAAAACTACTGCTCGTCATCAGCGTGGTACTTAACCTGGGCCTCCTGTTCTATTTCAAGTACACGAATTTTTTCATCCAGATCATCAATGATTTTTCCACGGGTAAGCTGCATCCTTTAAACCTGATACTGCCCGTGGGCATATCCTTTTATACGTTTGAGAATTTAAGTTATACCATCGATGTGTACCGCGGCCATTTCAAGCCAGTCACCCGTTTCATCGATTACCTGTACTTCCTTTCTTTTTTTCCAAAACTGATGATGGGCCCCATCGTAAGGGCGGCCGATTTTTTACCGCAGCTCGATAAGCCCTATTTTATCAGCCGCCAGGATTTCGCATCGGGATTTTACCTGATCTTTTCTGGCCTGTTCAAAAAGATCGTGATCTCTGATTTTATCAACGCCAACCTGGTGGGATATATTTTCGATGACCCCTCGAAACACGTGGGGCTCGAATGCCTGCTTGGCGTTTACGGCTATGCTTTGGTGATCTACTGCGATTTTTCGGGATATTCCGATATGGCCATCGGGATCGCAAAATGGTGCGGCTTTACCATCCCGCCCAACTTTTTATCTCCCTACCAGAGCAGTTCCATTACGGAGTTCTGGCGAAGATGGCATATCTCACTCTCGAGCTGGTTAAGGGATTACCTGTATATCCCCCTGGGCGGTAGCCGTAAAGGAAAGATCCGCACCTATGTCAATTTATTCATCACCATGTTATTGGGCGGATTCTGGCATGGTGCCAACTGGAATTTCATTATCTGGGGTGGACTGCACGGGCTGGCCCTGAGCGTGGATAAGGCAAAACTCTATATCGCTTCTAAACTGAAAATAAATACGGTGAACTTTTGGCTGAAAGCGCTCGGCGTTTTTATGACCTTTCATTTTGTTTGTTTTTGCTGGATATTTTTTAAATCCGCCTCCCTGTCAGATGCAAAAGTGATGATCGGGGAGATCTTCAACAACTTTGATGCGGGGACCTGGAAAGAATTGTTTGCCAATTACCATAACGTACTTTACATCATGCTCATCGGTTTTCTCTTACATTTTGTATCACATTCTTTTGAGGAAAAAATAAAAAGATCACTGGCGAAACTGCCATTGGTCGCTTACCTGCTGATCGGTTTTGCGATGGTATGTTTGTTCATGCAAATAAAGACCGCTGAGCCCATCATGCCGGTGTATTTACAGTTCTAAACACGGCGTTTCTTCCTGGGCGTTCTTTTAGCCCCGTATTTGTCGTAGGGTGATTTTGTATAAATGACCGGGTTGGTAAGTACCACATCGTTGGTCAGTAATATCTGGACACACTCATTCAGGATCTGGTATTTGGCAGAGAGGAACAATTGCATCTTGTCTTCCGGGAGCCGGAGGTCATAGTTGCCATTACTGATGATGATATTGTCGAAGCCGGGATTGAAGCGGTTGAATTGCTGGATGTCCATACTTAAGTTCTTGGCGATCACCAGCGAGTTGAATTTACCTGAAATGGGTTGAACTTCAACCCCGTTCAATTCCTCGTCGCTTAAATTCACCTGCAGATTTTTAGGGTTAGCGTTGCCGTTACCCATGGCCCATTCGCCGTTATTGCCGGTATTGCCCTCCATGATAAAATGCGTGGCAATGAACCGTTTTACGTAGGTCCTGGATTCTTCCGGTAAATAATATTGCAGGTCCCAGAAATTACGGCTGCCGCTGCGCTGGATGGCGCTCATCACCCTGCCGGCACCTCCATTATAGGCGGCCATCACCAGCAGCCAGTCGTGCAGTTGCTCATACAGCAGCAGCAGATATTTCGCGGCCGCGTTGGTACTCTTAAAATAATCGGTACGCTCATCCGTATAGGCATTAATGGTCAACCCCATCTGCATGGCGGTGGCAGGCATGAATTGCCAGGGTCCGCATGCCCCTTTTACAGAAACGGCCCCCGATTTTAAATTGGATTCGATGACAGCAATATATTTTAGCTCTTTGGGCAAGCCATACTGTTGCAACAGGGATTCTATGAGGTTGAAATAAGGCCTTCCCCAACCTTTCATTTGGGTAAGGTAAGCGCCGTGCGACCTCATATAGTCCTGTATAAAATTGCCGGCATTGTAATTCACCTGCTGGTCATAAGGCTTAGAGGGATTGAAAGAATAGTTGGGAAATAAATTCTTAAAGCCGTACCGGGTCACCTGGCTGAAGTATTGAACTTTTTCCTTCGAAGGAAGCTTATTGGAGCTGATCACTTCATTGATGGCGTCATCAACTTTTTTCTCATCCACGATGGCCGTATCGGTAGCAGACCTTTGCGGAGCCCGACCAGTAAGACCAGCCCTGGTTGATTGAAACAAAAGAAGGGTCAATATAAAAAGTATAGTTTTTTTCATGATCATTTATCCTGCATGCATGGTATGTTCCTCAATGAGATATTTCGAAAGGCCAAGTAAAGTTACATCATCCTGTTTATTAGCCATCAGCTGCAGCCCGAAGGGCATGCCGTTGCTGTGTTTGAAAAGGGGAATGGAAATTCCCGGGATCCCGGTCAAATTGGCGAAGACCGTATAGATATCCGCCAGGTACATGCCAACGGGGTCATCACTTTCTGATCCGAACGCCATCGCTGTTGTTGGACTGACCGGCATGATAAGCGCGTCGAAATCATTGAAAACTGCATTGGTCTTATTCAGCAACATCCTGCGAACCTGTTGCGCCTTGCTGAAATAAGCATCGTAAAACCCCGCGCTTAAAACAAAAGTGCCCAGCATGATCCTGCGTTGCACTTCCTTGCCAAATCCTTCGCTTCGGGTGCGTTTGTAAAAATCTGTTAATTCTTTTACAGGCGCATTTGTTCGGTACCCAAAACGGATGCCGTCGTACCTGCCTAGGTTACTGCTGGCTTCAGCGGTGGTCAATACATAATAAGTTGGCACCACGTATTCCAGCAACTCAAATGGTACCGGCACCACTTCATGCCCCTGCAATTTCAGTACTTCCAATAACGCAATAATGGATGTTCTTATTTCATCATCCAGTGCGGGATGGTAAAGCGCTTCTTTAAAATAAGCCAATCGAAATTTTTTACCGACGGAGGGGCATATGGAAAGATCCGCGGCGGGTTCCTGTATCGCGGTACTGTCATATTCATCCGGGCCGCTCATGATCCCGAGCAGCAGGGCAATATCATCAACGGTATTGCCAAAGATGCCGATCTGGTCGAATGAAGACGCGTAAGCGATTAGCCCGTAACGTGATATTCTTCCATAGGTTGGCTTATACCCGATGATGCCGCAAAAACCGGCAGGTTGCCGCACGGAGCCGCCGGTATCGCTGCCCAGGGACGCCATGCAAAGGCCCGCCTGAACTGCAACGGCGCTGCCGCCCGATGAGCCGCCGGGCACTTTGGTTTCATCCAGCGCGTTCAATACCCTGCCATAAACAGAATGCTCATTGGTGCTCCCCATGGCAAATTCATCGCAATTGCAGCAACCGATGATGATCAGCTCTTCGTCAAGCAAACGTTGTACGGCAGTGGCAGAATACAGGCTTTTGAATCCTTCCAGGATCTTTGAAGCGGCGGTGACCGTATGGGCTTTATAACAGATCACATCTTTAATGGCAATGATTACCCCATGCCCCTTTTTTAAGGGTCCGCCTTTTTTCCGCTGATCATCAAGCAGTGCCGCCTTTTCAAGGACTTCATTCCCGTATACTTCTGTGAATGCGTTCAGGTGTTTGTGCTGTTCGATCATGCCCAGGTAGTGGTTCACAGCTTCCACGCAACTGGTGCGGTTTTGCAACAGGTCCTGCTGGTAGGAACTAATATTGGTGAACGAGAACATGTTGAAAAGATACACGTGAGGTTATAATACAATCGGCTGAAGCGTTCCCGATCAAATCGTGGCCGCTTCAGCCGAAATTATTTTAAATTGGCCCGGAAGATCAGGCACTCTTTTGTTCCAGTTGCTGCCTCAGTTTCCTGATCTCTTCATCTTTATCCTTGTCTTTCATGCCTTCCTCGATCTCTGATTTCACATTATTCTTCGCATCATTGAATTCCCGCATCCCGCGGCCGATACCCCTCATTAATTCCGGAATTTTTTTACCTCCAAACATCAATAATACTACGATAATGATGAGGATCCATTCACTTCCACCCGGCATTGATAATAAAAAGATGGAATTAAAAAATGATAGTGTCATAATAAGGATTTAGACCGCAAAGATAAATCAAATATTGGCTTATTTAAGCAATTAAATGCAACATTATTAACCGATGATTAACCTGGATAAAAAAGATCGAGGTATTAACGGATATAGGTTTTCCCGCATTTGGCCTTTCCGTTGGCCGCCTGTTCGGGTGAGATCCCCCTGGCGCAGGAAACAAAAAATGCAATGGCAGCGATTAAGGTCAATGAAAGAACGATCCTTCTCATGGTGTCGGGTTTAATGAATTAAAAATATTAAAAATCAGTCAGTGGTAAGGTTAATCTAAGGAATCAATCGGCGATAAAAATAGCAAAACTTATACCAAACAGGCCATTTTGGGCAAAAAAAGGTCCCGGACTTGCCCGGGACACTTTTTTTAACTGGATCTCCAGTATTATTTTTTGGCAACGGCCATTCTTTTTTCACGAATACGGGCGCTTTTACCACTCCTGTCGCGCAAATAGTACAATTTAGCCCGGCTTACCTTACCCACTTTGTTCAAAACAACACTGTCAATATTGGGCGAATAGAGGGGGAATAAACGCTCAACACCCACCCCATCACTCATCTTACGTACTGTAAATGAAGAAGTTGCCCCAGTGCCCTGGCGTTTGATCACATCGCCTTTAAAGCTCTGGATACGCTCTTTGGTACCTTCTAATATCTTATAATTAACGGTGATATTGTCACCGGCTTTAAATTTCGGAAGCGTTGGTTTAGTGGTCAACTGCTCATGAACAAAGTCTACAGCGTTCATATTGTTTGTTTTTAAGGACGGCAAAGGTAGGGGAAAGTTTTCAGTTCTGAGTTCATAGTTCTGAGTTTTTTCAAAGCCCCTCTCTCCATCTCCCTCCCCGAAGAGAATGGAGCGGTACATTCAACATACCCAAACATTTTATCTTCCATATCATCATCAAATCTATCTTCATCAATTATTCAAAGAGTATTTGTTTTTTGCAAAACATAAGGTTCGCATCAATCTTCGAGATTTCCCTCCCCGAAGGGGAGGATAGGAGGGGCTTTATCTTGCAACATTCACACTTCTTTTCTCCCTGATCACGGTCACTTTAATTTGCCCCGGGAAGGTCATTTCGGTCTGTATCTTCTGGGCTATTTCAAAACTCAGTTTATCGCTGTCGCCATCGGTCACTTTATCGGCCTCAACGATCACGCGTAATTCACGCCCAGCCTGTATGGCATAGGCTTTTTCCACGCCGGTATAGGCCATGGCAAGGTTTTCCAGGTCTTTAATGCGCTGAATGTATTGCTGCATGATCTCGCGCCTTGCACCTGGCCTGGCGCCGCTGATGGCGTCACAAGCCTGTATGATGGGGGAAATCACGTATTGCATTTCCATTTCATCATGGTGGGCGCCGATCGCATTCACCACTGCAGGATTCTCGCCGTATTTTTCAGCCAGTTTAGCGCCCAGCAGGGCATGGCTTAATTCCGTTTCCTCATCAGGTACTTTGCCGATATCATGCAGCAGACCTGCACGTTTGGCCAGTTTGGGATTCATCCCCAATTCGGCTGCCATGATAGCGCAGAGATTGGCCGTTTCCCGGCTATGCATCAACAGGTTTTGACCATAAGATGAGCGGAAACGCATACGTCCCACCATCCGGATCAATTCCTTGTGTAAACCATGAACACCCAATTCCATAGCGGTACGTTCTCCGATCTCCATCACCTGGTCATCCAGTTGTTTTTTTGTTTTTTCCACCACTTCTTCGATACGTGCCGGGTGGATACGGCCATCAGCGACTAAGCGTTGCAGTGATAAACGGGCTATTTCCCTGCGCAGGGGATCGAAGGAAGATAGTACGATGGCCTCGGGCGTGTCATCCACGATGAGGTCTACGCCTGTAGCGGCTTCTATGGCACGGATATTTCTGCCTTCCCGGCCGATGATAGAACCCTTGATCTCGTCACTTTCCAGGTTAAAGACGGTGATGGCGTTTTCTATCGCGGCTTCGGCGGCGGTACGCTGTATGGTTTGAATAACGATCTTACGGGCTTCTTTATTGGCCTTTAATTTGGCGTCCTCGATGATCTCCTGCTGGATCACCAGGGCCTTGGTGTGCGCCTCCTGTTTCAGACTTTCAATCAGCTGGGCCTTGGCGTCTTCGGCAGATAGTCCGGCCACTTTTTCGAGCCGGCGGATATGTTCTTCCTGATGTTTTTCGAGTTCCGTACGTTTTATACTTACCACTTCTATCTGGCGGTTAAGGGTTTCCTTGATCGCTTCATTTTCCTTGATCTGTTTCTCAAGGCTCTGGTCCTTTTGATTAATGGATTGCTCTTTTTGCTTGATGCGGGTCTCACCTTCAACGATCTTCTGATTGCGCTGCATGACGTCCCTGTCGTGATCGGCTTTAAGCTGTACAAATTTTTCCTTGGCTTCTAAAAGCTTTTCCTTTTTGAGATTTTCTGCCTGTAATTGGCCGTCGGCGATGATCTTTTTGACTTGCCCTTCGGCTTCTTCCACCTGCTTTTTTGTGTTTCTGGCAAAGACCAGTTTACCCAGTATTATGCCCAGTATCAGTGCGGCTGCACCTATTATAATGTATAGTATTATCGGTTCCATTGAATGTTTCTGTTTTAATTCGGTTCACAATCATATAAAACTCACCTTTACTCATATTTAAGTTAAATGAGATGTTTTATAAACGAAGATAAGAAAATTGTTTGGGATAGGGGCCTGGCGGTTTAGAATCATCCTGCCCGGGTGGTTATTTCACCTTATCCAGCTGCTGCTCTATTTTAAGTAATGCTGCTGCTATTTCCTTCTCAAAAGACGGATCCTGTTCCTCGGTGGTCTGGGTTGCATACCAGATTAATACCATGGCGATATAATCCTGCATGTCCTTGCCGGCGAACTGGGTCTTGAATTCGATGATCTTGTCATTGATGGTCTTGATAGTATGGCGTATCTGTTCCTCTTCCTGTGGATTGGTCTTGATGCGATAGGTTCGGTCGCCAATGAGAATATTTATGGGGATGAGTTCTGCCATGATGATAATTTGTTGACGGTATGGAGATGATCACCTGCGTACCATTTCTATTCAATTAAAAAGCCAATACATTTATCAATTTCCCGGATATACCTGTTAATATCTTTTTCAAATTCTTTTTTACCCGTATCGTCCATTTTGCCCGTCGCGGCTTTCAGGATATTCACCCTTTCCTGCAATTCACTGATGCCCTTCATATCTTTTTTCCTGGCCTCCTGCAATGTTTCGATAAGCGCGTTTTGACGTTCATTGTCTTTTTGTAATGACTGGTGGTGCTTCAGCAGTTGCTGAAGTTTTTCATTGATGCGTTTGATATTTTCCTGCAAACCTGACACTATAAAAGCAGTTTAATTTATTATACCCTTTAAAGTCATTCCCTTTGGGGGAAGGATTTAGGATGGGGCTGTTACTTTCTTATTTCCGCATTCAGTTCAATTTCATAGGCAGCGATGATCTTGCTCATCATGCTGTCGATCTCCTTATCGGTCAGTGTTTTTTCTTCATCCAGAAAAGTAAAACTTACGGCCATTGATTTTTTATTGGCGCCCAGCTTCTCACTTTCAAAAACATCAAAAAGATCAACTGATCTTAATTTGCCGATCTTAATATTGAAGGTAGTTTTTTCTACGGCTTCATAGTTCAACGTTTTATCCACCACGATAGACAGGTCCCGCTGTGCAGCAGGATATTTCGGAATCCCGGTATATTGTATCTTCACTTTCCTGCCGAGGATCATTAACTTTTCCCAATCCAGGTCAGCATAAAAAACCGGTTGTTTGATATCAAAGCGTTTCAGCGAATCCGAACCGACCATACCCAGGGAAGCGATCACTTCGTTTTTTATCCTGGCCTGTGATCCATGGGACATGTTTGCGGGTGGCAACTGTTCATAGGAGCTGATCTTTAATCCCAGCAGTTCAACAATGTTTTCTGTGATGGCCTTTAAATAATAGAAATCTGTTTTTTCCCCGCTGTGCTTCCATCCGCCTGTACTTTTATTACCCGTAACATAAATGGCCAGGTGGTTCTTTTCTGTATACTTCCCCGCCCCATCCGCCGAATAGGTCTTTCCAAACTCAAAGAACCGCAGGTTGTTGTTCTTCCGGTTCAGGTTATAAGCCACAGTTTCCAAGCCGGTCTCCATCATGCCCGGCCTCATGATATTGAGTTCTTCACTTAAATTATTGATCATTTTAACCGTACTTTTCAACACTTCATCCGGATAATAACTGCTGTTGGTTATAGAGTTGGTGAAGATCTCATCAAAACCTGCCCCTACGAGGTAATTGGCCACCTTCTCCAGGTAACCGGCCTCCTGGGTATTCATTTCGGGCGAAGGGAACATGGTGATCATGGCCGGGATCTCAATATTATCCAACCCGTCTATGCGCATGATCTCTTCCACGATGTCTGCGGGGATCAATATATCGGGTTTGCTAAAGGGTACGGCCATACGCATTTCATCGGCGCCCTCTTTCAGGAGTTCAAACCCAAGACTGTTTAAAATATTCTTAATGGTGTCGCCATGATAGTTCTTGCCGCTCAGCTTTTTCAGGTAATGATATTTCAGGGAAACAGCTGTTTTCTCTGCCGGAGCAGGATAGACGTCCACCACGTCACTGGCAATATCCCCGCCCGCGATCTCTTTGATCATCATGGCGGCTCTTTTTAATACCTGAACGGTATTGCTGATATCGACGCCTTTTTCGAACCGCGATGCCGCATCGGTGCGCAATCCATGCCTGAGCGAGGTTTTGCGTATATATACCGGGTTGAACCAGGCACTTTCCAAAAAGATGTTCTTTGTGATATTGGTCACACCACTGTGTGCGCCGCCGTAAACGCCGCCGATGCACATGGGTTCTTCCGCGTTACAGATCATCAGGTCCTCAGCATATAGTTTTCTTTCTTTTTCATCCAGCGTGATGAAGGGTGTTCCCTCGGGCAGGTTTTGTACGATCACCTTGCTTCCTTTGATTGCCGCCGCATCAAAAGCGTGCAGGGGCTGGCCGGTTTCATGTAAAATGAAGTTGGTGATATCCACGATATTGTTGATCGGCCTGAGCCCGATGCT
>JAYWAZ010000246.1:0-4063 GCA_043781975.1 Bacteroidota bacterium | reverse complement strand
TGGCCTTGCTAAACAATATTGATACGGACCAGGCCGAAACCCTTATCCTGCATGAACTCACGCACATACGCACCAATGATTACCTGCTCAACTGGTTCCTGCTGATCACGGAAACCATTTTCTTTTTCAATCCCTTTGTGATGTTGCTTTGCAAAAAGATCAGACTGGAAAGAGAAAAACATTGCGATATCAGCGTCATGGCCTTTGAATACCCTCCTGCCCTCTATGCCCAGACGCTATTGCAGGCCGAGCGCATCAGGCAGGGTATTCCCGCCTTTCAACTGGCCGCGGTCAACCGGAAGAAACACTTGCTTAAACGCATACAGTTCTTCTCGCGCCCGGGAAATTTTTCCGGTCCAAAAAAAAATTACCTGATCGCCCCTCTGGCAGCGCTGCTCTTGCTGTCGGCTGTTTACACAGCAACCGTTTTTCGTGTTGGCAACATTACTTCGGCTGATCCGAAACCGGTTTCAACAACTGTTTCCGAATGGCAAATAAATAAAACACCTGTTGAAGCCTTTATTGAAAACACGGCTTCAAAAGGAATCAGTTATGAACTGCCCCATGCTGTTGTCGCATCGATCAATCAGCAGGTCCCCCGTATCGAAAAACAGGTTAAAAAACTTCAGCCCCTCATCCGGTCAATTCAGCGTAAAGCTGCTGAACTTACTGAACGCTTAAGCCAGGATTTTATAATGCCCGTTACAGTAAAGGAAAATGACGCCACCCGGGAGATCGTTATTAAAGAGGAAACATCAGGTACAAGATCGGTTGCGATAAAAGTGTATCAGTTAAGATTTGAGAACGGAGCATGGGTGTTGCAGCCTGAATGGAAACTATCGGCGAAAGAAATTATTGCTGATTCACTCACAAAAAAATGGGACAACGGTGTAAAAAGATTATTACCTCCTCAATAAACACTCTTGAATTGCGAGACGGATAAATTGTTAGAGAGCATGGCTATTTAGCTGTTTTGCATATAGAAGTTCCATAACAACTAAACGCTTAAATAATTTTTTTCTACCAGATATTTCGCGGACAGGTATCGCCATACCTGTTGCCGATCAGGAATCCGAGCATGATCTCGTGGGTGTTTTTTGTATAGACCTTTAATCTTGATGAAGTGGCATCCTCGTAAGCATAGCTGATATTAAAGGTATTGGAGATGTTCACACCCACCATCGCCGAATAGCCGGAGACGAGGTCGGAAAAACGATAACTACCACCTATCCAAAGCTGGTCGAGGTATTGAAATTTGATGTTCGCATGAACGCCTGTCAGTTGCGGCTGCCAGTACTGCACCATTACAGAGGGCAAAGCGGAAATGGATTCCGAAAGCTGGAACCGGTAACCCGCTGATAAAAAATAGTTGGGTGAATAATAGGTGCCGAACTTATCATTGGTCACAAATTTCGCTTTACCCGGAATAATATTCAAAACGGATACACCCAGGAAATACCTGGCCGAATACAACCATAGTCCCGCGCCTAACTCGGGTTTCAATTTTTTTAGTTCCCCGGTACTGAACCCGATGGCCGGATCATTCGGATCGAGCCCGGCGAAATCTATCTTTGAACGGTCAAGACTAACACTTGAAATGCCAGCACTGAAACCCGCAGAGAGCGCTGTTTTTACGCCAAGGGGCTTATGATAGGCATAGGTTGCAGCAATCGACCATCGGCTAATGTATCCCGCCTTATCATTAATAGCGGTGAGACCGATACCATGGTGCGGCGCTGAAACCGCATATTCATCCCAGTATTTTTTTCCCCTTGGATCCTCACCCGGTATCTGGAAAGAGTTGGCATTGGTTCGCAGATCCTTCTTACCTATTGGTCCCTGTATGGAGGCATAAGCGGTCACCGGCGCTCCTTTGATACCCACCCACTGGTTGCGGTAACTTAATTTTACATCGGTGTAATTTTCAATACCCGTGATCGCCGGGTTAAGAATATAGTTATTGAGAATATACTGCGTGTAAAACGGCTTAGCCTGTGCGGATACAAATAATCCAAAAAAACAGCCTGTGATCGCCAACAAAAAAAATTTCTTCATGCTTTCAGCTTTTATTCCCTGGTCTGCAAATTACTTTTCACCGTACTTAAAGTTCTGTCTTTATAAATAAATGAAAAGTTAATTGTCGTTTTAAAATATCACAGCGACGGATATGGATCCGTCGCTGTGTGGTTCATTATTTGACTATCGTAACATAACCGGTAAGGGGATCACGCCCGTTGCCCGGTTCAATAATATAATAATAGGTATCGAACGGCAATGGTTTTCCCTTAAATGTTCCATCCCAGGGCTGATTATATCCATGCGATTCAAAGACCAATTGCCCCGTCCTGGTAAACACCTGAACCCAGTTATTAGGATAGGTATTCAGGTAATCGATCCTCCAGGTATCATTGATGCCGTCATTATTGGGCGTGAATGTGTTGGGTATTTTAGGGAACCGCAAGAGTTTCACAAACACCGATTTGCTCAGGGTACATCCACCCCTTGCCGTTACTGTCAGCTTATAAGTAATATCATCCTTTGGACTGAAAACCGTTGGTTGCAAGATGCTGTTACTGCTTAAATAAAGGTTGGGTGTCCATAAATACTGCAGGTCATTGCCATAAACGGCAGGTTGCAGAATGATGGTACCTCCTTCAAGGATAAAACGATCGGGGCCAATATTCAATATCGGGTAAGGATACACGGTGAATGGTTTGGACATTGTATCACTGCTGCACCCGAAATTGTCGGTAACGAACAATCTTACATTAAATGTAGCCGTATCCAGGTATAAATGGTTGATGGGATTTGTAAATCCTTGTTGTCGATCCCCGAAATCCCAGTTCCATTGCTGCACGTTTCCAATTGTCTGGTCATTAAATGTAACCATATCGCGAATACATATGCCGGGCTTGCTGGAATTGAAATCTGCCTTGAGCTGCGGATGAATGGTATTCAATTTGATCGTAGTATCGTGTTGACAGCCAAACCCGCTGGTAACACGCAGTTTCACATTAAAAGGACCCGTACTTGCATAATAATGTGATGGTGATTTAGCAACTGAAGAATTGTTCCCGCTGACAATATCATCAAAAGTCCAGAGGTAGGTAAACGCATTCTCCGTGCCATCTTCAATAGTAGAAGTATTATTAAAAGTCACCAAAGCATTGGGTATGCAATAGCTAGGTTTATCAAATAAGAAATCCGGCCTGGGATAAGGGCTTACTTTGATCACTCCTGCAGCCGAAGCAGTAACACAATTGTTACCCGTTGTTGTAATAGAATAGTTGTAAGGAGTACCTGCGGTTGATGATGGTGATCCAGTTATCGTTAAGGTATTACCTACAACAGTAAACGTAACACTCGGAGGTAGCCCGGTTATAACAACGCCCGTGGCACCGCCGCCTAATGAATAGGTTATATCTGTGATGGGCGTATTGAGGCACATCCGCTGATCAGTGGTAGGAACAGCCGAGGTTAATGTAATGGTATGGTTGGAAGAAACGGCTATTGATCCGTTGGCTGATGCGGTCGTACAGGTATTACCGGTAGTTGTTACCGAATAATTGAACGGGGTCCCCACAGCTGTGCTCGGTGATCCGCTGATCGTTAACGTGGTACCTGCAACAGCAAACGTAACACCGGCAGGAAGTCCGGTTACAACAGCTCCTGTAGCACCACCGCCCAAAGTATAAGTAATAGGTGTGATGGCTGTATTGATACATACGGTTTGATTGGCTGTGGCGGCACCCGAAGTCAAGACGATAGAATGATTTGGATCCACAGTCACAGGTTGCGAATACAGGGTACTGTTACAACCATATACAGATACGTTATACATCTTAACGATATAAGTACCCGGACCGGGGAACAAATGCGTGAAGGTAGAGCCGGGTGCATGGTTCTGCAAGGGCGACAAGTCTCCGAAATCCCAAACCGTATTGCCCAATACAACACCTGCAGGGGCGGTTGACTGATCGGTAAATGAAGCAGCAACGCCATCGCATATCGGCGTACCAAATGTGAAAATGGCTGTTGCGGTATCGAGTACCCTGATCGTCCT
>JAYWAZ010000245.1:0-4068 GCA_043781975.1 Bacteroidota bacterium | reverse complement strand
CGCCCGGCTGGCCCAAACCAGCCAATGATATCTTTGTCAACAATAAATTATCAGAAGAAGGTTTCCAGTTGGGCCGGAAATTGTTTTATGATGGAAGGCTCAGCAAGGACGGCAATTTTCCCTGCGCCAGCTGTCACCAGCAGTTTGCCGCTTTCAGTACTTATGATCACGACTTCAGCCATGGATTCAATAATGCTTTTACGGCACGCAACGCCCCCGCCTTATTCAATCTGGCCTGGGTGCCGCTTTTGCATTGGGATGGCGGCATCAATCATATTGAAGTGCAGCCCCTGGCACCGATAACCAACCCCAGGGAGATGGCGGAGAATATCGACAGCGTGTTGAAAAAAATAAAAAAAGATACCGCTTACCGGCGCATGTTCAAGGCCGCATTCGGAGACAATATCATAAACAGCCAGCGCATGTTGAAAGCACTGGCGCAGTTTACAGGCTCCATCATCTCTTCCAATTCAAAATATGATAAGGTACAGCGGGGAGAAGCGGGTTTTACACAAACAGAACAAAATGGCTACAATTTATTCAAGGTAAAATGTGCCGGCTGTCATAAGGAGCCCTTGTTCACCGACAATTCTTTTCGCAATAACGGGTTGCCGGTGAATATTTATATCAATGATTTCGGAAGGATGAAGATCACCGGTGATCCCGGTGATTCATTAAAATTCAAAGTACCCAGCCTTCGTAATGTGGCGATAACCGGTCCTTACATGCATGATGGCCGGATGTATTCATTGGGACAGGTGATCGATCATTACCGCACGGGTATACAAACCGATCAGTCCACGCTTGACAGTCTCCTCAAAAAAAAACTACCGATGAGCAATCCTGAAAAAACCAGTCTTATGTATTTTTTATATACCCTTACCGACAGCACGCTTACGCACGACCGTCGTTTTGCTCAACAGTAAGCAGCAGCTTATTGTCTGCGTTTACCCTTTATCGTTTCCAACGCCTGCCGTTGTTTTTCGATCTCGGATTTCTGGTCGGCCTGGTCCTTTGCATTCTCTTCGATCTGCTTGTTTACCTTATTCAGTTTCTTCTGCAGGTCTTCCCCGTCCTCGGCCAGGTTCCTTGCTTTTTTCTCAGCGGCGCGAACCATGTCTTCCTGTGCGGCTACCTGTTGTTCTATATCAAAATAAACAACGGTGGTAACAAGGCTTTCGAGAAAGGTTCTTGCACTTCGTATGATACCCGGGTCTGCGGCAGCGGTTAGAAAATTATCACCGCCCCGTGACAACATCATGGTAACGTTTGAATATTCCTTCTCCTTCCTGCTTTTGCGGTCTACGGAAAAGTACAGGTCAAGTGTTTCATTGCCCAATACTGCCATCTGCACGCCCTTATAGACCACAAAGCCCTTGCTTTCTTTTCCTTTGTAACCTAGTTTTTGCAGGGTGTCCTGTATTGCATTCGCTACCGTTTTTTCGGGGAAGGGGATCTCACTGACAATAGCATCCCTGCTTGTTTTCTGGTACTCCACGGTTGTTACAACCGACTGCGAAAGGGCCGTCATGAAGGAACTGATCAACAGTATCAGCGACAAAATTGTTTTCATTGATAATTATTTGAATTAAAGATAGATTTTAATGAGCTAATCCCGATATGTGTTAATTAAAATTATAAAGGTAATTTTGAGGCCAAATCGAGATACCAATTGAGCGGCATTAAAAAACTGGCAGGGCAAACATTGTGGTATGGCATCCCCACCATTGCCAGTCGCTTTTTGGGCTACCTCATGAACATGGCATTGCCTTTCTTTATTGCCATGCCCGAAAAGACCGCCGACCTGGTACAGGTGTACACCATCATTCCTTTTTTAAATGTGCTCTACGCCTATGGACTTGAAACGGCTTATTTTCGTTTTTCACAAACCCACGACCGGCAAAAATTATACAGTACGCTGTCGCTGTCGCTTTTTTTCAGCAGTATACTTTTTACGATTGCGCTTTTATTATGCAGGGGGTGGATAGCGGATGCTGCCGACCTAAACAATCACCCGCAATATTTATTGTGGATGATCGCCATCATTGCCGTAGATAATTTAAACACCCTTCCCTTCGCCAAGCTGCGGCAGGAAAACCGGCCCAAACGCTATGCTTTTGCCAGGGTTGCCGGCATTGTGGTCAATATCACTGTGATCATCTTTTTTTTGGGCATCGTCCCAAAAATTTTATATAACAATCCCGATAGTTTTATAAAATATTTTTACAACAAAGACATTGGCCTGGGCTATTATTTACTGGGCAATCTCTGCGGTAGCCTGTTTACCTTATTATTATTATCGAAAGAGATCAGGCAGGTAAAGTTCCGTTTCAGCATCAAACTCTGGAAAGAAGTGATGGGCTACAGCGCACCGCTGATCATTGTAGGCCTGGGCGGAATGATCAACGATGTATTGAGCCGACTTATTTACCGTCATGTGGTAGACCTGCCGCAGCAGCAGGCCGACCATGAGCTGGGGATTTTCGCCAATATCTTCCGTATCGCATTGCTCATCACCATCATGATACAGGCATTTCGCATGGCGGCCGAACCTTTTTTCTTTAACCGAAGCAAGGAAGATAATGCCCAACGCACTTATGCCAGGGTAATGAAATTCTTTGTCATCGCCTGCTGCTTCATGTTCTTATTCATCGGCCTGTACCTCGATGTGTTCAAATGGATATTCGTACACCTTGCCAATCCCCGCTGGGCCGAAGGCTTGCAGGTTGTTCCGCTGCTGGCACTAGGAAATATCTTTTTGGGAATTTATTACAACCTGAGCGTGTGGTATAAGCTTACCAATAAAAATCTTTATGGCGCTGCCATTACCATCATTGGCGCTGCCATAACGATCGTGCTGAATATCATGCTTATTCCAAAATGGCATTATACCGGAGCGGCCATTGCCACATTCGCCTGTTATTTATTCATGATGGTCAGCAGTTATTTGCTGGGACAAAAATATTATCCCATTCCTTATGCCCGAAAAAAACTCATCGCTTACATTGTACTGGTCGTATTTATTTATGCGGCACATATCGGTATAAATAAACTTTATCCCGGACACCTGTGGTTCTCACTCACCACCGCAACGGTTTTATTTGCCGGCTTTGCATGGTTCATCGCAAAAATTGAAGCGAAGGAACTGGCGAAGCTTCCGGTGATAGGAAAGTATTTTCGGTAAGGCGGCCTCACCTCCCTTCCTCCTCTCCGAAAGAGAGGAGGCGGTGCATCAAACATAACCAAACATCATATCTTCCACATCATCATTAAATCTTTATTCAGCAATAATTCAACCTGTGTTTCATTTTTGTATACTCTATTTTTCGTATCAATCTTCGCTTTTATCTTCGAGTTCCCTCTCCTTGGGAGAGGGGTTGGGGTGAGGCCTTAATCATCTTCTTTCTTTGCAACAACTTTTACAAAGGCTGCCCGTCTTGGCGCGGGCATCACCGAATTAATTCCTTTTACGCCTTTCCAGATCACTTCACTGAATTCCAGGTCGGGCACAAGGTCTTCTTTGCTAAGGTCAAATTTCGCCGAACGCTCGGATAATTCATTCCATGCCAGGTTCCTGTCCGCTAAATTGATGTTGGCCGGCAGGGATGTATATTTCCGGGCATCAGGAGTTGATGTAAAACACTTCCACATGGGGGTAGCCCCGGCATCATACTGGCTCATCGGTGGTAGTCCAAGGATCAGTTCCATGGTGCGTATCATACCGCTCGTGGTGTAGGGAGTATGGTCAACATAATTTCTTTTTACATAGGGCCCTACTATATAAGCCGGACTGCGGTGTGCGTCCACATGATCGGGGCCGTTCTGCGCATCGTCTTCCAGGATGAATACAACTGATTCATTCCAAATAGAACTTTTACTCAGGTATTCAATGAACATACCCACGGCCAGGTCGTTATCCGCCACGTGTGCGAAGGGGGTGGGCCTGTTCTTTTTCATTCCTTCGGTATGGTCGTTAATCAGCCGGATGGTATTTAATTGCGGGACTGCGTTTATGGCTAACAGTGAATCAAAGTCACGCTTCCACTGTCCCACCCTTTCAGTATCACG
>JAYWAZ010000244.1:0-4069 GCA_043781975.1 Bacteroidota bacterium | reverse complement strand
CAATTTTTTTCATGAGCTACGCGGTCTGTTGTGTGCCCATCGCCCCGGTGCGGATAGCGCCCGATCACCGGGCGGAGATGGTAAGCCAGTTACTGTTTGGAGAATGCTGCATCATCACCTTCGCGGAAAAGAACGGGTGGATAAAGATCGTCAATAAAGGGGATGCCTATACAGGCTGGTGCCAGCAATCGCATTTCCAGGAAATCGATGAAAGCCATTATTATTTTGAAGAGGAAAGTCTTACGGCCGATTGGGTCAGTGAAATTGATTTTAACGGCCATCCCATGTGGGTGCCCATGGGTAGTTCGCTGGGCACGATGAAGAACGGAAGGGCCGCCTGGCGGAAGAGCACGGTTCATTTCGGCGGAAAGGTATGGGAGCCGGACCTGGCCTTGCAGGATGGCCGAACGATCAAACAGGTGGCGTACAAATTCTTGAATTCATCATATTTATGGGGAGGACGTTCGGTGTTTGGTACGGATTGCAGCGGCTATACGCAAACCGTTTTCAAGTTCTTGAAAATTCCTTTGTTGAGAGACGCCCAGCAACAGGCCACCCAGGGTGAAGGCATCGGTTTTTTGCAGCAGGCACGTTGCGGTGACCTGGCTTTTTTCGACAATGAGGAAGGGCAGATCATTCATGTGGGCATATTGCTCAATGACCATGAGGTCATACACGCCGCCGGGAAGGTAAGGGTTGATAAGATCGATAACCAAGGTATCGTACATTCAGAAACAGGTGCCAGGACACAGAACCTGCGGATCATCAAGCGGTATTTTTAATAAAGTGTCGGGCAGTTAGGTATCATCTCCCGAAATTATTTCTGTTTCACCGGGTTTTAGCGGCAGGGATGTATTTGTTTTGAATGCGGTATCCTGTTCCGGTTTCTTTTTATCAAAGAATAATAATTTGATCGCTATCAGGATCATCAAAATGGCGAAGATGCGTTTCACCGTTTCCTGGGGGAGGCTCAACGCGATCTTACTGCCGAAATAACTCCCTGCTAAAAACCCGATGGCCAGCAGTCCCACGATCCTGAAATCGACATGCCCCTGTTTGTAATACTGGAGTACGCCCAAAATACCCACGGGCAGCATGATCAGGCCCAGTGATGTACCCTGGGCGGTTTTTTGGCTCACGCCGATAAAATACACCAATGCCGGTACGATGATGATGCCCCCGCCAACGCCCACAAGTCCGCCAAGCATCCCTGCTGCGATCCCAACCAGGATGATGATGAGGATGGTTTGTATGTCCATAGGATTTTTTTTAAATGTCATTTTGGAAAATTGGTTTTGTATAAGGCGATGGCCGCATCGATCACCCGGTAAGCTGCTTCTTTATCCTGGAAATCGTCGATCTCCACTTTTTTATTTTCCAGCACTTTGTATTGCTCAAAATAATTCCGGAGTACGGCGATAAAATGTTTGGGCAGCTCGGATATGCTGTTGATATAATTCACACCGGGATCTTTTGCCGCCACCGCGATGATCTTATCATCCGCAACACCCGTATCGATCATTTGCATGTTGCCGATCACAGTGGCTTCCACCAGGCAAAGGGGCTGGATGCTTTCGCTGCACATCACCAGGATATCCAGCGGGTCATTATCCTGTCCAAGCGTTTGCGGTATGAACCCGTAATTGATCGGGTAATGAAAGGAAGAATAAATCACACGGTCCAGTTTAAGCAGCCCGGTCTTTTTATCGATCTCGTATTTGCACCTGGAGCCCTGCGGTATCTCAATGAGCCCGTTCACTACCTGAGGGGCTTTTTCGCCGTAATGCGCACCATGCCATGGATGAAGGACGTACATGAATAAGTTATAAGTTAAAAATAATTTTAAGCATTCAGGAGTTTATATCCAAACCAGGTTGCCACTATTCCAAGTACCACGCTGGTACAAATGTAAGTCAGTGCAAGTGCATATCTTCCTGCCTGCAGCAATTCCATATTTTCAGATGAAAAACTTGAAAAGGTGGTGAAGCCTCCGCAGATACCCGTGGCTAAAAATAATTTCCAGTTGTAAAAGAAGGATTCATCTTTCGTGCTTAGTCCAACTACCACTCCGATGATGAAACAGCCAATGATATTCACCGCCAGTGTTGAAAGCGGATAATACCTGACATTAATTATTAGGGAGGCGGCATAGCGAAGCATGGAACCGATACCTCCACCCAATCCTACCAGTAAAAAGTTTTTGAACATGGTTACCATTTACATGTTTCCAGAAAAAGTGTATTTCAGGTCGATCAGCCAGCGGCCGTTCACCCTCACCACTTTCACCTTATTTTTTAATTCCCTGTTGTATGTATTGCTGTAGTTTACGATACAGACCGTATCTGTAACATAGCTGATCTCATTGATGAGTATATCCGCCGACTTGTATTTCTCCAGTTCCGCTTTGTCTTTTTTGCTGTACTGCTGTTTGATGATATCGAAATACTGCTGGTTCGATTCGTCCCTGAGTATGTATTGTTCCGCATCCTTGAGGTTATTGTCCAGGATATCGCGGATAAAAGTGGTGGCCACATCGGTATCAGTTACGGGCGTTTTTTTATCCTTGTTGTTGCAGGATAACACCAATACCGTCGCAGCCAGGATAAAATGAAGTGTTTTGACCATGCTTAAAGTTAATCATCTTTCACAACTGGTAAAAAAAAAGCATCCGCCAGCTGGCGGATGCTTTTTTCAGGAGAACATACTTATTAATGTTGTTCAAGTTTTTCAGTCGCTTCTTTCAGTTTGTCGAGGCCTTCTTTCATCTTGTCGCCCAGTGAATCTACATTCATGTCTTTCATCTTGTCCAAGCCATGATTGATGGTACTGTCCATATCCAGTCCTTTTTCCTTCATCTTATCCATTCCCATATTCATCATGGAGGATTTATCGAATGCTACTTTCCATCCGCCGCCTTCTTTCTTTAATGTGAAGTTGGTGGTTTCACCGCTAGTTTTTTCTTTAACAGCAACAGTTGCTTTGTCGCCTTCTACCTTGGCATCTCCGAATTCCATCTTGCTCTTGTCGTATTTGCCCTCATCTTTCTTATCACCACCCATTTTCATACCCATTTCCATCATATCCAGCATGCTTTTGCTTTCTGCTGTTGCCAATTTCCTGGCAGCACCGATGTCCTTTTTTTGAAGGGCGTCAAAAAAACTTGTCAATACAGCTTTAGGGTCATTGGTGTCGGTACCTTTACACCCGGAAAAGAATACAGCTGATATCACAACTGCAGCCATTACTAATTTTTTCATAAACTTTTGTTTTTTGGTTTAGGCTTCAAAATTAATTTTTTTTGCCATCTTTCAAACTATTATTTGTATAAAATTCTTTTTTGTTCCTTACAAAGCGGTTGCAGAAAGAGGTCATCCACACCTATGAACGCGAATTGGCCGATATGACTGATATTGAAGCCCAGTTTGCCACTGGTTCCCATGACGAAGGATTTATAGACAAATTCCGCACAATACATGTGGTCATTGGATCCCAGGTCGAATTTCATATCGAACATCACCCCCATATCGTGTAATTTTCTTACCGTCACCATCAGGTCCTTTATTTCAGGATCCGAAAGCGGAAAACGATAAATTCCAATGCCCCGGTTGCTATAGGGTTCGGCGAAAACGGCCAGCGGGTCGCGCCTGATCTTCTGGTCGGGGTTCCAGTCGCCGCCCAGCGAATGGTATACAAAAAGGCTGTCGTTCTCCATGCTGGCGATGCCGCAATGCGAATAAGTCTGGTCGCGCTGGTTGAGGCTTCTCAGGCTTTCACTGGTAAAATCATTGCCTGTTCTTAATACCAGGTCACCGGTGCGGATCATGGGCCTGAGTGAGTCGATCTGCCGGTAAGCACGGACTATCTTATTGGCTTCGGCGATGGAGTCGTTCCTGGTTTCTGTGGTATTGGTGCCACCAATGCTGCTTCCACAGGAACACGCAAAAAAAATGAGGCAGCCGCTAAGCCACCCCAGGGTATATTTATGGTTAGTATAGCCGGGTAATTTCATCGCACAAAGCTACAAACTCTTTTTCCGCTCCGTTTCATTCAGGTCATCTTTATTGTAGGC
>JAYWAZ010000243.1:0-4071 GCA_043781975.1 Bacteroidota bacterium | reverse complement strand
CGGGCCTCAGAAAGGATAAGGTTGCTTTTTGCACTGCCTACATTATCCGTATGACCGCCTATTTCAATTTTTTCATCATCCTTTCTTACCATATAGGCTACCAGTTCATCCAGCACTGTATATGACTCTGGTTTTAACAGCGCCTTGCCTGTCTCAAAATTACAGTCATTCAACACAAAACTTTTTGCCGGCAGGTGCTGTATATCCACCTTAAAAGGATTCTTATAGTAAGCATTGCCCTTTGGTGCCGGTATCTCAAGTACGTTATAGCTGGAAGAATCCCGGAATCCGAGTACATATATTTCATAAATATCGCCTATGGGAAGTCTTATGGAAAATCTGCCCGTTGAATCAGTCAGCCCTTCATATTCTCTATTATTGGCCTTGCTTTTAAATACAACGATCTCATTGTTCAATACATTTTTTTTAAAATCCGTCATCCGAACGTCTACCGGGGCATCCTTGGGTATCGCCGCGTTTTGCACGGTACCCGGTTGACTCATCGCCATTACCGGCAAAAGCAAACTTAACAGGCCTGGAAAAAATGATCTGTGGTTCATATACAGGTTTTAAACTGGTATTAAAGATAATTATTAAAAATACCTGAACCAATTTTTCAATTATTGTGCCAATAAATGCAAATGATCCGTGAAGGTATAGTCCGGATGATACTTTCCGGACTTCGGGATTCTGGCGGGATCGGTTAAGCATAAAAAACATTCAGGATTAACTATAACCGCTGCTGTAATCGAACCACCATTTCATCCTTCCATCCCTTGAAATTCCCCTCCAGGATATGTAGACGGGCCGTTTTCATCAGCCAGAGATAAAAGGCGAGGTTATGCACGCTGGCAATGTTCAATCCAAGATATTCCTTTGACTTAAGGAGATGCCGTAGATAGGATTTGCTGTAATAATTGCTGAACGCACAATCAATGCCATCATCGATGACCGAAAAATCCTTTTCCCATTTTTTATTATCAATATTGATAACCCCATGGCTCGTAAATAACATGGCATTACGGCCATTGCGGGTGGGCATTACACAATCGAACATATCCACGCCAAGCGCAATGCTTTCAAGCAGGTTCCAGGGGGTACCAACACCCATCAAATAGCGCGGTTTTTGTTTGGGTAAGATATCACAGCAGCGGGAGGTGAATTCATACATCATCTCCATCGGTTCGCCAACACTTAAACCGCCGATGGCATTACCTGTGGCATTTTTTGAAGCGATGAATTCAGCGGAGGCGGTCCGCAGATCAGGAAAAATACTCCCCTGCACGATAGGAAAAAGATTTTGCGAGTAGCCATATCGGCTAGGAGTAGCCTCAAATCTTTCAATGCACCTGTCGAGCCAGCGGTGTGTAAGTTCCATACTTTTTTTCGCATAATCATATTCGCTGGGGTATGGAGGGCATTCATCAAACGCCATGATGATATCACCCCCGATACTTCGCTGG
The DNA here is from genome assembly GCA_043781975.1 of Bacteroidota bacterium. Classification (GTDB taxonomy): domain Bacteria; phylum Bacteroidota; class Bacteroidia; order Chitinophagales; family Chitinophagaceae; genus Ferruginibacter. The sequence goes on along the minus strand of JAYWAZ010000243.1, from coordinate 2,608 downwards.
ATATCCATCACCTTTTCTGGCGAAAATAAGTGTGTGCTCCCGTCGATATGACTTTGAAAAATGGCCCCTTCCTCCGTCAATTTCCTGTTATTGGCAAGGGAGAACACCTGGTATCCGCCGCTGTCTGTCAATATGGGCTTATTCCATCCCATGAATTGATGCAGACCACCCGCAGCCTCTAATACCTCAAGCCCGGGCCGCAGGTATAAATGATACGTGTTGCCCAAAATGATCCGGGCTCCTATATCTGTTGCCAATTGCTGCTGTGTTACGGCCTTCACGGTTCCCGCAGTACCTACCGGCATAAATACAGGGGTCAATATCTCGCCATGGTCGGTTGTTATCCTGCCTGCCCTTGCGCCGGTTGATGCATCGGTATGTGTCAATTCAAATTCTAAAGCTGCCATATAAATTTTGCTTGCTGATTCCCAATTACTGTTATTTTTGCCAAATGAATTTTATACCCTCGTGGCAATTGTTATTCTATAGTTTTTGTTTTATCACCCTTGTACAGGTCTTTTATTACTGCTTCTTTTTTCTCAGGCTCGCCCTGTATAAAAAAAAAGCCAAGACAAGATCACAAACACATCCCGTTTCGGTGATCATCTGCGCAAGGGATGAGGCAGCAAATTTAGCGAAAAATCTGCCGGGCGCCCTGGTTCAGCAATATAACACATCCCATGAAGTAATAGTGGTCGACGATAATTCATTTGATGACAGCAAATACCTGCTGGAGGAATTTCAGCGCTCCTTTAAACAACTCCACGTTGTTCAGTTAAAACAGGAAGCCAAACTGATCCCCGGAAAAAAATTTCCGCTAAGTATCGGTATCAAAACCGCCAAGCACGAGATCGTACTGCTGACAGACGCCGATTGTGTTCCCGCAACGGAACACTGGATCGATAAAATGCAATCAGCCTATGATGATGATGATACGGAAATTGTGCTGGGCTACGGTGCGTTTCATAAAAAGAAAGGCCTGCTCAACAAGTTCATCCGCTGGGAAACCTTTCATACCGGGCTGCAATACCTTTCATATGCCCTGGCGGGCATCCCTTATATGGGTGTGGGCAGGAACCTGAGTTACAAAAAACTGGTTTTTTACCGGCACAAGGGATTCAGTTCACATAATAATATTCCCAGTGGCGATGACGACCTTTTCATCAATATGGCTGCCACCAAAAAAAATACCAGGATCAATATAGACCCCGACGCTTTTACGCTCAGCGAACCCGCCCGTTCCTGGGGGCAATGGATCAGGCAAAAAAGCAGGCATTACAGTACAGGCAGATTCTATAAACCACTGCACCGATTTTTACTGGGGCTTTATGCTTTTTCTCATTTTGTTTTTTATCCGCTGCTGGCAGCATCTATTTTGTTTTACGACTGGCGATATGCATTGATCGTATTCGGTGTCCGCTTCCTGGTGCAGGCATTGATTTTATTTCCCGCGATGAAAAGACTGAAAGAGAAAGGCCTTTACCCCTGGTTTATTTTTTTTGATATATGGATGTTCTTTTATTACCTCATTTTTTCAGTAGCGCTAATAAAAAAACCAAAACCCTCGTGGAAATAAGGCCTCTCCGGCCTCATCCCCAACCCCTCGCCCAAGGAGAGGGAACTCGGAGATTAACTGGAAGATTATTTTTTATTAATACTTTTAGAAGATAATATGGAGACCATTGAAAAATATTTCACTGATTTTTCTGAAGTGCAGTTGAAGCAATATGCCGCACTTAAAGACCAGTATATTGAATGGAATGAAAAGATCAACGTGATTTCCAGGAAGGACATGGATTATTTTTATGAACACCATGTATTGCACTCCCTGTCCATTGCCGCAAGGTTTGAATTCCCCAAAGGCATGGAAGTGATGGATCTTGGCTGTGGCGGCGGATTTCCGGGCATACCCCTTGCCATATTCTTTCCGGGTACACATTTTCACCTGGTTGACAGCATCAATAAAAAATTAAAAGTGGTGCTTGATATCGCGTCCGGGATCGGATTAGCTAATCTGACAGTGCAACATGAAAGGGCGGAAGCGATCAGGGGCAGGAAATTTGATACGGTGATATCCAGGGCCGTCGCCCCTTTAGGTGAGCTCTGGCAATGGAGCAAACCCCTGCTCCGGAAAAATAAAGGCAGGGAGGAGCATCCTGGTATCCCCAATGGTTTGATATGCCTTAAGGGCGGTGACCTGGCCCGGGAAATCTCCGGAAGCGGTTGCAAACCATCGATATGGGATATTGAAACCATCTTTCCAGAGCCCTATTTTAAAGAAAAATATTTGCTGTACGTTCCCCTGAAATGAAGCTACGGGACCCGGTAACATCCTACCACTTTGTGGTATTGTTTATTTGATTATTTTAACCAAGATTTGCAGTATAATGAACATATCAGTAGCGATAGTAGAAGACAACAATGATATACGTCTTGCGCTGGAACAGATCATTGAATCGGACCATGATTACAGCCTGGTTGGATCCTGCATCAATGGTGAAGAGGCCCTTGTTAAACTGCCCATCCTAAATCCCATGGTAGTATTGATGGATATCAGCCTTGGCGGAATAAGCGGCATTGATGTTATCAGGGAATTAAAGGTACCCCA
>JAYWAZ010000242.1:0-29182 GCA_043781975.1 Bacteroidota bacterium | reverse complement strand
GGTGGCTCAGGTGGTCGCTGCCGACCTGCCGTTACTGGCGCAATTAAGACCCGGCGATACCCTTCGCTTTACAAATATTTCCTTCGGGGAAGCAGAAGAATTATATTTAATGCAGCAAAAAAATATCGATGCTTTTTTCGGTTGACCTGAATTGCGATATGGGAGAAGGTATGAACAACGACGCCCTCATCATGCCCTTTATCTCATCCGCCAATATTGCCTGCGGATACCACGCGGGTGATGAATATATCATACGGAAAACCATTGAACTGGCCTTGCAGCATGGCGTTGCCATTGGCGCCCATCCCTCCTTTCCTGACAAGGAAAATTTCGGGAGGACCAACTTGCATTTTTCTTTTGCAGCCGTTGTGGATATGGTAAAAGAACAGGTTGAATTAATTGCTAACGCCGCGGCAAAGAACAATTGCACGCTTCACCATGTAAAACCGCATGGCGCACTTTATAATATGACTTCAAAGGATGAGGAACTGGCGGGCGCCATTTGTAAAGCGGTACTGGACACCGATCCTTCGCTGCTGATCTATGCGCAAAGCGGTGGCAAATTGATAGCCCTTGCGCATTCCCTGAACTTAAAGACCTGCAGCGAAGTTTTTGCAGACAGAACCTACCAGTCGGACGGCACCCTCACCCCCCGTTCGCAACCCAATGCCCTCTTAACCGATGAAGCTTCGATGGCCACTCAGGTTTTACAAATGGTCACGCAACAAACCGTAACGGCCGCCGATGGAAAGATCATCCAGGTGCAGGCTGAGACCATTTGCATTCATGGCGACGGGGAACACACAGTAGCTTTTGCCAGGATCATCAACGAAGTACTGGCATCAAATAGTATCGCTATAAAATCACGCGGATGAAACAAAAAAAGAGTTCGGCTTTTTACGGGGCGGCGTTCTTGATGGCCACTTCGGCCATCGGGCCGGGTTTTTTAACGCAGACCACCGCCTTCACCGCCAAACTCTTCACCAGCTTTGGTTTCGCCATACTTGTTTCCATTATCGTGGACATTATCGCACAGCTCAATATATGGCGCATCATAACGGTCACCAATAAGCGGGCACAGGACATCGCCAACGACCTGTTGCCCGGGCTGGGCAACTTTCTTTCCATATTGATCATCAGCGGCGGACTGGTATTCAATATCGGGAATATAGCAGGCTGCGGGCTGGGGCTGAATGTATTGCTGGGTGTGGACGTGGTCACCGGCTCCCTGATCAGCGCCGCCATCGCCATTCTTATCTTCCTGGTAAAGGACGCCGGCAGGGCGATGGACTGGTTTGCAAAGGTCCTTGGCTTTTTGATGATCGGTCTGACCTTATACGTAGCCGTTACTTCCCATCCGCCATTGCTGGAAGCGGTGCACAAAACATTCCTTCCCGACCGGGTCGACTTTATGTCCATCGTAACCATTGTGGGCGGCACGGTGGGAGGGTACATTACTTTCGCGGGGGCGCACCGGCTGCTCGACGCAGGCATCAACGGAAAGGAAAACCAGGCGTCAGTAACCAGGAGCGCCGCTACTGCCATCGGCGTGGCGTCACTCATGCGCATCTTATTATTCCTGGCCGCACTGGGTGTGGTGATGCAGGGGCTGGCGATCGACGGAAGCAATCCCGCGGCTTCGGTGTTCCGGCTGGCGGCGGGAAATATCGGCTACAAAATATTCGGAGTCGTGATCTGGGCCGCGGCTGTTACCTCTGTTGTGGGGGCCTCCTTCACTTCGGTTTCCTTCGCACAGTCCTTTCACCCCATGGTGGCTAAAAAGAAGAATTATTTTATCATTGCATTTATCGTTTGTGCGGCCCTGTTATTCGCCCTGTTCGGAAAGCCCGTGAAAGTATTGATCTTCGCCGGGGCCTTCAATGGTTTTATCCTGGCCTTCTCCCTGGGCATCATGCTGCTGGCCGCTACCAGGAGCCGTATCATGAAAAATTATAAACATCCCACCACCTATCTTATCACCGGCGCTATCGTAGCATTGCTGATGCTGGTCTTTGGGTCACTCACAATGATCAATGAACTGAAAAAAATTTTTTGATCTCCCATTACTTACGGTTGGTCCAGGCCCACCAGATCAGCAGGAACTGTAAAGGAAATAACCTCACCCATGTGGCCCAGGCGGGCAAACAGAAACCATTGCTCAAACACCATCCATTTTGTATCATACAAATATGCGCTGGTATGAAAAGGATCAGTAAGCAGATGATCCCGTAAGCTGCTGCCTTTCTTGTCTTTGAAAAAATGAGCAATACCCCCAATATGATCTCCGCAATACCACTTCCGGTATTGATCCAAACCGGATCGGGCAGGTAAGACGGGATAATACTGTAATACGCTTCCGGGTTCCGGAAATGGTTGATACCCGCTATAATATAGAATAGCGACATGATTATTAAACTGATCTTCTTTCCCATCCCTTTTTATTTATGCGGATAATTCAATTGAAGATAATGTTATAAATTGACCTTTCATTTGATCAATATGAGTTTACAGGAGATCGTTCAGCAATTCGTTGATGGCATGAAGAGTACCGGCTGGCTCGAATATATCGCCGTATTCACGGGCATCGCCAGCGTATGGTTTTCCCGTCTCGAGAATATCTGGGTATATCCCTCCGGGCTCATCAATACCATCATTTATATCTACCTCAGCTTCAAAGGCGGCTTGCTGGGAGAGGCCAGTGTTAATTTTTATTATACCGTCATGAGCATTTACGGGTGGCTGTTATGGGCAAAGAAGGACCAGCAGCACAAGCACGTACTGCACATCACCGTCGCCACCCGGAAAGAATGGGCCATCCATCTTTCCTTCTTCGCCGTATTTTATATCGCCATCTTCTTTGTGCTCACCTACCTGAAAAAAGATTTCGCACCCGGCGCCATTCCATGGGCCGATGCCTTTGCCTCCGCCACCGCCTTTACCGGCATGTGGCTGATGACAAAGAAAAAAGTGGAAAGCTGGTACTGGTGGATCGCCACCAATATCGCTTCCATTCCCCTGTACTTTGTAAAACATTATGTGTTCACCAGCGTTTATTATGTGGTACTGCTCATCATGGCGGTATTTGGACTGATGGAATGGTCAAAAAGAACAAAAACCGCACAATAATATTGAATGGATAAACCAACAACCTACTGCGAAGCCATTAACCGGATGAAGGCGGAAGAAATGTCGCTGCACAAGATCTACCACGATACCCAATACGGCTTTCCCATCCATGACGATAATGAATTGTTCTGCCGTCTTATTCTTGAGATCAACCAGGCGGGCCTGAGCTGGACCACTATTTTAAAAAAACAGGAAGGTTTTCGCAAAGCCTATCATGGTTTTGATATTAAAAAAATAGCCGGGTATAAAAAGAAAGATGAAGAGCGCCTGCTGAATGATACCGGTATAATACGTAACCGACTTAAAGTGAACGCAGCTATTGAGAATGCCAGAACCATTCTTTCATTACAAAAAGAATTCGGCGCATTTAAAAACTGGCTGGCGCATCATCATCCAAAAAGCAGGGAGGATTGGACGATGTTGTTTAAAAAGACCTTTCTCTTCACGGGCGGTGAAATAGTCAATGAGTTTTTGGTAAGCACGGGTTATTTGTCCGGCGCACATGCTGAAAACTGTCCGGCATACAAAAAAGTATTGAAGACAAAACCGGGTTGGTTTATGGGGTGAGCCACCCCAGGAGGGTGACTCACCCCATAAACCAACCACTAAAAAGATCAATGAAAAAGATCGTCATCATTGGCCCCGAATCAACCGGCAAGAGCATGCTCTGTGAAAAACTGGTAGCCCATTACAAAACCACCTGGGCCAAAGAATACGCAAGAGAATATTTATTGCGTAAAGGCAGGGAATATAGATATGAGGATTTGCTGGATATTGCTAAAGGACAGATTGAGGCGGAGCAATCGGTAGTTGACAGTTGGCAGTTGACAGTTGGCAGTCGGGAGTTTTCAAATCTCCAACCTCCAACTTCCAACTACCCTCACATCTTTATTGACACCGACATGTACGTCATGAAAATATGGTGCGAATTCGTGTATGAAAAATGCCACCACTGGATACTCAACCGCATCGTGGAAAGAAAATACGACTTGTACCTGCTTTGCAATATCGACCTGCCCTGGGTGAAAGATGAATTGCGGGAATACCCCGACCTTAAAAGAAGGAAAATATTATATCATCATTATAAAGACTGCATGGTGAACCAATCTGTTCCCTGGGTGGAGATCAGCGGAGATTATGATGAAAGGTTACGGAAAGCAATAGCCGCAGTTGATGGACTAGGCGTCTGACGGCATGGAACCGTCTTGACAACTAGCGAATCAATTCCTGTATATCAGGGTCTCCTTCCAAAAAACCCATTTGTGTCATGATTGCACTTGCACGCGCCGAAACATAATTGCTCATGGGTTTTACCGACAAGCGTTTGGGGTTGGGCAGACAGGCCGCGATCGCCGCGGCCTCCATTCTTGTAAGGTCTTTCGCGTCCTTGTTGAAATAAGTTCTCGCCGCCGCCTGTACGCCAAAGATACCCCGGCCCATTTCCGCAATATTGAGATAGTGTTCAAGGATTGTTTTTTTCGTCCACAGTACCTCAATGCTGAAGGTGAAAAAAACTTCCAGCCCCTTCCTGAAAAAACCCCCGCCCTGCCAGAGAAATACATTCTTGGCGGTTTGCTGGCTGATGGTGCTGGCGCCGCGTACGCGGTTGGGATGCCGCTTATTGTATTTGATCGCCAGCTTGATGGCCTTCAGGTCGAAGCCGTCGTGGTCGGGAAAGTTCTGGTCTTCGCTGGCCATCACCGCCAACTTGATATTGGGGCCCATATTGGCATAAGAAACATAATCCCTTTTCAACCCATTGCCCTGCAAAACATTTACCGCCTGTGTAAGTGTTATCGGCGGGTTAAAGACTATGCCCAGTAATAAATAAATGAAGAAGCCGATATAGCAGATAAAGAACAGTTCGCGGATAATGATCCCTGTTTTTTTTATAACGGGTATATTGCGTAGCCAGAAATAATATAGCAGCCCGATGGCCAGGACGCAGCCGCAGACAAGCAAGACCTTTGTCTTAAGGTTGGTGATGGTGAAATCCGAGACGGAGAATTTTTCAAAAATAAAAACGAGGAACCAGCCCACGTGCACAATAAAAACGATCAGGAAGATCTTCTTCAAAAGCAGCCAGGTTTTTTTTAAAAATGCTTTTTTCATGATCGCCGTTTGAAAATATCTGCAATATAAATATTTACCTTTTCTTATCAGACATATCCATATACACCAGTTTATATTTTCGGCCGAGCGTGTATCCGCCGCCTTTACCCTTTGCCATAAAGTAACCGGCCGTACCGAGCGCTACCGCGGCGCCCAGTAAGGGTGCGCTGAATTTTTTCCGGTCAACAAGATACACCACACCACTGGCAAGGGTAAGCAATACGCCGCCGCCCAGTAAGGAGGCGCCACTTCCACGCATGTTGAAATTAGTTTTCTCTTCCCGGCCGATCATTTTTACCTGGTTGTAATGAAATTTATAATGATAGCTCCCCGCCGTATCGATGATATAGGTACCCAGGGTGGTGGGTAGCTTGCGAATGATGAACTCCTGCAGGAACAATGTATCGTGCTGCACCTGGTTGATCCTTGCATCAATGAATGTGCCGGTGGTGGAAGTGAACATGATCTCCGACCCGCTGAAATAGGTGGCGATGGTCTTGCCATTTTTTTTGAGCTGGATAAAATCAGCGGTCTGTCCAAACACACTTGTCGAAATAAAAAACAAGAGTGGTACAATAAATTTCATCACACAAAATATAAAACAGAAAGTGCGGGAAGAAAAAAAGACTGTTAATGTTTTAACAAGGTATAAATGATGCCTGTTAAAATAGATCCACCGAAAACAAGGTACAATATGCCCGATATACGGTTGATAAGTAAAATATTTCTATCGCTCAGTTTCTTGCCGATGATGCCCGCGCCCAGGACCTTGGCCACGTCGGCCAGCATATTGATGAGCAGGCAGGTGCTGAATATGATGATGCGGTTCATGAAGGAGTAAACGGATGCCAGTGAAGCGGCCATGATGACCCAGAAAGAAATGACGCCGGGGTTCAATGTATTGATCAAAAATCCCGAACTGAAAATGGCTAAATAATTCGTCTTCTTTCCGGCAGGGGTGATCACATCTCCCGCGATATTTGTTGGCTCCTGTAATTTACGGGGTGCTATTTTTTTTATGAAGGCATAATACACGCCCATGCCGATCAGGAACAGGCTGCCCCCGATACCGATTGGCACTTTAAAATCGAGGAGGGTCTTCACCACTTCACTAAAACTATTGCTGAGCACTATCCAGATGATATCGCTGATCCATACACCGATCACAAAGGTAAAGCCGCCGCGCCTGCCGTGGTTGATGCTTTGCTTGATGATAGCGAATATGACGGGGCCTACCGAAAAAACCAGTAACAAACTTATGGCAAGCCCTTTTAAAAAAGCGTCGATCATGGGATGTTTGTTATTTGCCGGCAGGGCCCTGCCGGCGGTTCAAATTAAGAAAATAAATACAGCTAGTTGAAAAAAGATCAGGATACTTTCTCTTCCTGTAAGAATTGCTGCCAGTCTTCCAGCATCCTTCCTTTCAGTACACGCGGAAATTTATGCTGGCCACCGATCTTTCCCTTCGACCGCATGAAGTCCATGAAGGTCTTTTCAGGGAGCACTTCCACCAGTACCGCTTTTAAAGCGTGTTTTCGCTCCACCTCGTAATCATCGTTCAGTTCCTTAAGCTTCGCGTCAATGCGTACTCGCAGTTCTTCAGCGTTCGCCTTATCATCGGTGGCTAGGTACCACTGGTGTGCGAAGAAAGAACCGTAGGGTATACCCGCCACCGTGAATTCGGGGATGGAAATATTCAGTTCGGTGCTCACCATTTCGATGGCTTTGTTCATATTGTCCACGCTCAGGTGTTCGCCCACCAGGCTTAAAAAATGCTTCGTTCTACCGGTAATGATGATCTCGCTGTGTTCGCGGTCAACCAGCTTCACCGTATCGCCGATTGCATAGCGCCAGGCGCCGGCATTGGTGCTGATGAGGATGGAATATTCCTTATTCTCTTCTATCTCATGCAGCATATAGGCTTCGGGTTCCTCCACCATATTGCCCTCGCTGTCGAAGTTCTTGTCGTCGAAGGGAACAAATTCAAAGAAGATATTATTGTTCAGCGCCAGGTGCATCCCGCAGGTGTCCTGACGGTTCTGGTAGGCCAGGAAGCCCTCGCTGGCCAGGTAGGTTTCGATATAGGTGATGGGTTTACCCAATAATTTTTCGAACCCCTTCCTATAGGGTTCCATAGCCACACCGCCGTGCACATAGAAGGCCAGGTTGGGCCAGATCTCGTGAATATTATTCAGCTTGTAATGTTCTATCACGTTTTCCATGCACAATTGCAGCCATGCCGGTACGCCCACGATGAACCCGATGTCCCAGTTGGGAGCGTTGGCCACCACTTCCTCCAGTTTCTTAGACCAGTCTTTAACCTTGGCGATCTTCTTACCCGGCTTGTACAACCCCAGCCCCTGGAACCAAAAAGGGATATTCTTTTGCTGGATGCCGCTAAGGTCGCCGGCGAAATACGTTGGACCTTTTTGCAATTGCGTGCTGCCGCCCAGTATCAGCCAGCCCTTGCCCACAGCGCTTTTCGGCACGTTTTCGTAGCGGGTTAAACTGAGCAGTTGCTTGAAACTGGTGATGGTATTGCTTCGTATAAGCTCCTTGGTGATGGGGATGAATTTGCTGGTGGCGTCACTGGTACCGCTGCTGAGGGCGAAGTATTTGATCACGCCAGGCCAGCACACATCAGGTATCCCGTCCTTCGACTTATGCCACCAGGCGTCATATATCTTGTTATAATCGTAGGTAGGAACCAGCTGCTGGAATTTTTTACCGGGGTGCCTGCTCAATAGTGCTTCGTCGAAACGGTAACGCTGTCCGAACTCCGTGAACCGGGCCTTTTTCAACAGTTTTTTCAGCACTTTCAATTGCTGCCGCCGGGGATCGCTCACGGGTAAATGGAGCGCCTTCGCAATGGATTTGGGTAGCTTGATGTCGAATATGGCCATTGGCAGTCGTTGGTTATCGGAACAAATATAAAGAAATAAATACCCCTCACCTATCCTCTCCCCAAGGGGAGAGGGAAATGGAGGAGACCGAAGCAAAGATTATGTTTTACAAAAAAGTATTTGCTTTTAGCATTATTGCTGATGAACCTGTTAATGATAATGTGGAAGATAAAATGTTTGGATATGTTCGCTGCACCGCCCTCTCCCCGGGGGTAGAGGGGAAAGGGAGATGAGGGGTAAAACAAATCTTCTCTCACAAAACAAATAAGAAGTAAATTTGTCAACCTAAAATTTACGCTATATGAAAAAATTTTTTGTCGCGGTTGTTTTATCAATCAGCCTTTTTAAAGCCAGTGCCGACGAGGGCATGTGGTTACCCATGCTACTCGGTCAGCAGGTATATGATGATATGGTTAAGAAAGGATTGAAGCTCTCCAAAGAGCAGTTATTCTCTATCAACAAATCATCCCTGAAAGATGCTATACTGATCTTCGGCGGCGGTTGCACTGGCGAGATCGTCAGCAGCCAGGGCCTCATCTTTACCAATCACCATTGCGGCTACTCGGCCATTACCGGTGCCAGCACGGTGGAACATAATTATTTAAGGGATGGCTTTTACGCTTATAATAAAGACCAGGAGATACAAAGCACGTTAACCGTCCAGTTCCTCGACCGCATCGTAGACGTGACCAAGGACGTGGAAGATGGCGTAAAGGGACTGGCCTGGGCCGACCGTGTAAAAAAACTGCCCGAGGTCTTCAAGTCCATCACCGATAAGGTAATGGATAAGGAGAATGCATTGGCCGGAAGGATCTACAGCATGTTCAAGGGCAACCAGTACATCATGTATGTGTACAAAACGTACAGGGATATACGCCTGGTGGGCGCACCACCCGAAAGCGTGGGTAAATTCGGCGGCGATACCGACAACTGGGAATGGCCCCGCCATACCGGCGACTTCTCGGTGTTCCGCGTGTATGCCACTAAAGATGGCAAGCCGGCTGATTTCAGCAAGGACAACGTGCCCCTGAAACCCAAACATTTTTTACCCGTGAGCATCAAAGGTTTTAAAGACGGTGATTTCGCCATGATCTACGGTTATCCCGGCGGCACTAACCGTTACGAGACCAGCTATGGCATCAAATTGAAAAATGAAGTGGAGAACCCTTCATTGGTTGGGTTGCGTGATGTTCGTTTGAAGCTGATGTATGGGCAGATGATCAAGGACCCGGCCGTGAAACTAAAACTGGCCGACAACTATGCAGGCGTTGCCAACTACTGGAAATTCTTTGACGGTGAGACCAAGCAGCTGATCAAGTATCATATTTACGATCAGAAAAAACAATATGAAAATACATTCACAGCATGGGCCAAAGGAAAGCCGGAGTACGAAAATATCATGACCGAATACGCAAAGAACTATGCCACCTGGACACCTTACAGCAAGATGCGCCAGTACATCAACGAAGGTGTGGTCGGATCACCATTGGCGGGAACGGCTTCTTCGCTGATATCGCTGGAAGATAAATTACTGAAACCGAATACGCCCGCGGCGGATCTCAAAAAAGCGGTGGAAGCAGCTACGGCTAACCGTAAAGCCTTCCTGGAAAAAGAGGACCTGGTCAGCGATGAGCGGATACTGGCCGCCACCTGCATGATGTATTACAATGATATCGACAAGAACCAGCACCCCATTGGGTTTTATGAGAGCATGAAAACTACTTACGGCGACCTGAAGGAGGAGGCTACGTTTAAAAAATGGGCGCACGATGTTTTTGCAAAGACCATGTTGCTGGACGATGCCAAGTGGGCAGCTTTTGCGGCACAACCCGATGCAGCCACCCTGCAGGCCGATCCTGCTTTCGCCTATGCCGCGGCCTTTGTAAAGAATTATACCGGTAAGTACTCTCCCATGTACCAGGCCTTTGTGAACAAGAACAATGAACTGGGCCGCAGTTATATGAAGGGCATCATGGAGATGAACCCTGCCGCCGTTAAAAAAATGTACCCCGATGCCAATTTTAGCATGCGGGTAAGTTATGGCGCCGTAAAAAGCTACAACCCCCGCGACGCGGTACATTACGATTACGTGTGTACGGGAAAAGGTATTCTTGAAAAATACGTGGCCGGCGATTATGAATTTGATCTGCCCACCAAACAGATCGAACTGTTCAAGCAAAAAGATTTTGGCCAGTACATCGATAAGGGAAGGAACGACTTGGTGGTCACCTTCATCACCACCAATGATATCACCGGCGGCAACTCCGGTTCACCGGTCATTGACGGCAAGGGCAATTTACTGGGCCTTGCTTTCGACGGAAACTACGAAGCCCTTAGTCACAAGATCGCTTTCGACAAAGACCTTAACCGCACCATTTGCGTGGACGTGCGTTATGTGCTCTGGTGTATTGATAAGCTTGGTGGGGCAAAGAATATTATTGATGAGTTGCAGCTGGTGAGGTAAGGAGCTTAAAATGATTTTATGACCGCCTCGCCAAAAGCGAGGCGGTTTTTTATTAACGTAATTCCTGGTTAAGGTCATAGGATTTTGATTGCTTTATGCATTAGAGTGTAGAAAGTTGCTTAAATTTATGAGTTAGGTAAACTCTTAAAAACTTTACAATGCTAAAAGAAAAAAAATTAATCGGAGAAATTGATAAGAAAAGAACAGAGTTTAAATCAGAAAGCTATCCTATGTCAATAGGAGAATTAGTAAGCTTGTATGAAAATGAGGAAATCATTATTAACCCCGATTTTCAAAGATATTTTAGATGGACAGATACTCAAAAGTCCAGACTTATTGAATCTCTTTTGCTTGGAATTCCCATTCCCTCAATTTTTGTTTTTCAAAGAGAAGATGGTGTATGGGAAGTTGTAGATGGTCTTCAAAGAATCTCAACATTACTTCAATTTATGGGTAAACACCCAATTAAGCCACCATTAAAATTACTTGCGACAAAGTATTTGCCTAGCTTAGAAAATATTGTTTGGGATAAAAAGAAAACTGATCAAGTAGAAATTCCTGCAGCCTTGAAGCTCTTTATTAAACGGGCAAAACTTAATTTGACAATCATTCTGAGTGATACAGGCAAAAATGCCAAATTCGAAGTGTTCCAGCGGTTAAATACAGGTGGTACATATGCTTCAGATCAAGAAGTAAGAAATAGTCTTATGATAATGGTTAACAAACCCACATTTGATTGGTTTAATAAACTATCTAAAGATAAAAATTTTTTAGAAACAATTTCTCTTTCCGAGCGCTTAATTGATGAGCAATATCCTATGGAATTGGTATTAAGGCATATTGCACTTACTTATTTTGATTATTCCCCAAGCAAAGAATTAAGTGATTTTTTTGATGAAGTAACAGAAAGAATTTTAACAGATCAATCTTTCCCATATACAAAGTACGAGGATGATTTTGCCAAAACCTTCAAATTATTACGCAGTTTAGAAGACGATGAGGTTTTTAAAAGATATGACGGCAATAAATTTAAAGGTAAATTTCTTGAATCGGCTTTTGAGGCGATTTCAGTAGGCATAGCATCCAATTTACATAACTATAGTATTCCGAAAGATAATACCTTTTTGAAACAAAAAATTAAAGCGTTACACATCCAGCCAGAGTTCAAAAAATATACCGGGTCTGGGTCGAATGCAAGAACACGTATACCTAAAATTATTCCATTTGCCATAAAATTTTTCAAAAAATAATATGAGTAAAGACATAATTTTAATTGATGTTCTTATTCAGAAATTGAATGACGAATTTTCCTGGAGGCGAAAGGAACTTACTCTTATAAAAACTAATATTCCCAAAATAAAGAATCCGACCCAATCTGCAATGTTAAGGTCTGCATTACCCTTACTTTACGCACATTGGGAGGGTTTTATTAAGCTTTCAATGTCTTATTATTTAGAGCATGTTTCAATGAAATATTTAAAGCATAGCGAATTAAAAACGCCTTTCATTACTCTATCTCTTCAAAATAAGTTAGGTGATCTAGAAACAAACAGCTTTATAAACAGAACAAAAATAATAGAGCTATTATTTACTAATTTTGAAAAGCAATCAAATATTCCTAAAAAAAATATTATCAATACAAAATCTAATTTAAGATTTGATGTACTTAAAGAAATTTTGTACATAGTAGATTTAGATGATGCATATATTGATAAACAAAAGGAATTAATCGATGACTTAGTTGATACTAGAAATCATATTGCACACGGTCAATATAATCCTTTGGATCTAAATACTTTTGAAAATTTTTTTGATGATATAATTTCATTGATGGATTATTTAAAAACAAAGATTGAGAATAATGCAATTGAAGAAAAATATAAAAAAAATATTGTGACATCCATAGCCTAATAAATTCCCCTGTATTCGAGAGTGGTATTACCTTTCGTCTCGGTAGGTACTCATTTTCTTACCCCGAACGCCTCGCCTGACTAGCCGGTAGGCTGGGGGATTTCCGACCAATAGGTCTAGGTACCAACACGAGATAATAATAAAAGACTGCCGGGTGTGCCACTGGACATGGGCCAGGTGGCGGCGTTTAAGTTTGGTAGCGTCTGCCTTATGAATGATTTTGGGTGATGCCACCTTCCTGCAAAAGGAGATTTTTTTGTATATTTCTGCATTACGTTTTTTATCTTGCATCAGAATCTGGGTTGCCAAAATATCGAATCTAAATACAATAAAAAGCTCTAAGCATTGCCAGCAATTTTAAAACCCTTGTATGAAAAAATTATCCGTATTTGCCATTTTTTTTCTTTTTACTCCCTTGCTATCACATGCCCGGATCAGTCCTCCAAAAATTTATTATGGAATTTATATAAAAAATATTATGCTTGAAGAGCGAGCTAAAGAAAAATCAAATCGATTTTCAATTGATGCATATTGGTGGATGCGATACGAAATGCCAAATGACACGTCTTTAATAAAGGAAATTGAAAACATTGAATTTGTGAATGCCGAAATCCATGAAAATGAAATTGACGATAAAAACATTTTTACTGATTCCGCTACTTCAAGAAAATACGTTTACATTACTGGGCACATGAAAGGTGACTTTACATTTTATCCAAATTATCGATATTACCCACTCGACAAGTTAGTTCTCCCAATAACAATTGAAAGTAAAAATTTAGTGTCTGAGCAATACCAACTGGTCCCAGACACATCATCATATGAAATGGCATCAGAGAGAATTATGGGTATAGCTAATGATATTGAAATACCAAGCTTTGTAATCACTACTTCACGTTACAAAAACAATGAAAAGATTTATGAAACTAATTTTGGTGACTTAAGATTTTTAACTCATCTCAAATACTCTCGCTTAAGTTTTGAGATAATATTAGAAAGAAAGTCAACAACATTCTTATTAAAATTATTAATTCCCATATTACTAATTACCCTTATGGCATATTTAGTTTTCTTTGTGCCTGCTGCTCAGCTGGAGGTTGCTGTTGGGCTTACGGTAACTTCTCTTCTTTCTTGCATCGCACTTCAATTAACACTTAGTAATGAAATTCCTGTGACCGGTTATCTTGTTGCAAGCGACAAAATATTTTATCTGAGTTATACTTTAATTACGTTTGCAATGATTCAAACAGTATATACTTATAAATTAGAAAAGTCAGGAAAAACAAAACTTGCTCGCAAATTGGAAAGATTTGCTAGGTGGGCATATCCAATAATATTTATTTCAATTGTTTTTTTTATTATTCTTTCTGGCGCTTTGTCTAACCCTTAATTACTTAAGCCCTTCGGGCTATCCCCAACACCCCACCCGGTATTTTACCCTGCGCTCCAGATAAAATGTTGTTTCTTTATTGATAGATCGCCCGTCGCTTTAATATTGAAATGACATGAAATATTTTTGGCTGATATTGCCACAGTACAAAAACCGGAATGCATAAAAAATAATCATGAGCCCTGAAAATTTAAATTTTGATGTTATCATTTGCGGAGGCGGTCCCGGCGGAAGTACCTGTGCCCTGGCATTCCATGCGTCAGGGCTTAAGGTGGCCGTTTTGGAAAAAAGTAATTTTCCCCGTGAAAAAGTTTGCGGGGATGGCATTGCTCCTTACGTGCCCAAAACACTGGAAATGATCTCCCCCGGATTCCGCAAGGCTTTTGATGCCTTTAAAGATAAGTTCCTGATCAATAAAATACTTTTTTCATCTTATAACGGACAGACCCTGACCGGCTCCCTGGCTGAAAGTTTTTTTATCTCTCCCCGCTACCACCTGGATAATTTCCTATACGAACAGGCAAAGGCGCTGCCCAACATCCATTTTTTTCCCGGCCATAAAGTTCAGGAACTGCAGATTTCTGATGATGGGGTAAGTGTAACCACCGACAAGAATGAGGTCTTTCGCGGAAAATTGGTTATCGGATGTGATGGCGCCACCTCGGTGGTTCGCCGGCAGGCTGGTGATCACCAAAAAGAATGGACGGAAAAATATGCGGCAGTTCGGGCTTATTATTCCGGGGTCACCGGTGTTGAAAAAGACAGGTTCGAAGTGTATTTTTTACCAAAATATCCGCATGGTTATTTCTGGATATTTCCCTCCGCCGGGGACCAGGTGAATATTGGCATCTGCTTACTTTCCAATGAGATCATTGACAAGAAGATCAGCCTGCGTGATTTGCTGCTGGAGGTGATTGAAGATGCTCCCTTGTTAAAAAAACGATTTTCATCCGCAACCCTGGTGGGTGATATCAAAGGCTGGAGTATTCCTTTGGGATATAAACAATTGAATGTTTCGGGCAATCGCTTTATGTTGGTTGGAGATGCTGCCGGTATAGCAGACCCCTTCACGGGCGAAGGAATCGGCCCGGCAATGGTAACCGGCAGAATAGCTGCATGGCAGGCCATAAAATGCTTTGAAAAAAATGATTTTTCCGCGGCCGCAATGAAAGAATATGATAAGGCCATTGATTCAAAATTCGGGCGTTTGCACCGCAAGCGTGCCCGTATTTCCCATTTGTTTTCGAGGCGACCCTGGATACTTAATGCAACAGTCAATATACTGAAGCATACAAAATTCATGCACAAGCTGGCCAGAAAAATTATTTTGAAAATCGCTTCCTGATCAGGTATTGAATTGGAAAGGCGCCATCCGGGAAGATTCGTAACTCAGAAAGCCCGGCGTATATCAAAAATTAATTTTATCCCGTCACACATGAACAAGACAGGCAGCGGCGTTCAAGATCAGTTGCAATATTTTTTTATTTGTGTCGCAGCCTGTTCATATCCCAATTCCCTGGCCTTGTTTAGATCGGCACAGCCGCTGTCTTTTTGTTGCGAAGCGATCGCTGCCATCCCTCTCACATAATAGGCGCCGGCGCTCGTAGGATCGATCACTATCGCTTTACTGAAATTCGCTATCGCTTTCGGATAGTCGTTCAGGTTAAAATATATGACACCCCGGTTATAATAGGCTTCCGCATCATTGGGACTGAGCTTAATGGCCTTGCCGTAGTCGGCAATGGCTCCCTCATGATCTTTTACTTTATCTTTTGCAACAGCCCGGTTAAAATACAATTCGGCCACCCTGCGGCCGACCCTGATCGCCATGCTGTAGTCTTCGATGGCCCCGGTATAATCCTGCAGGTCCATTTTTGTGTTGCCCCGGTTATAATAGCCCTCCGCAAATTTGGGATTCAACCCAATGGCTTTAGTATAATCCGCCATGGCGCCGGTAAGGTCCTTTATACAGGATCTTGAATACCCCCTCCTGTTATAAATAAACCAGTTGGAAGGGCTGAGCATTATCAGTTTATCATAGTCTTCGATGGCCCCTGCGAAATCCTGCATCGCCATTTTTGTGTTGCCCCGGTTGTAATAGGCTTCTGCAAACTTTGGATCAAGCAGGATGGCTTTATTGTAACCCTCGATGGCCCCGGGAAGATCTTGCTGGGCCATTTTCGTAAATCCAATACCATAGTAAGCCTCTGTACACTTTGGGTCAAGCTCGATCACTTTACTAAAATCCGCTATCGCCCCGGGGAAATCATTTAATTTGAATTTCTCAACACCCCGGTTATAATAAGCGCCGGTATCCCTGGGATTTTGCTTGATGGCTTTGTTGTATTCATCGAATTTTAGAATGGGATCCGATTTATTGACCTTGCGGGTAGAGGTAGAACGTTCTTCTGAATAGGCGGGCAATACCTGGTTGTTGCCGGGATGATACAGGTCAAATCTCCAGGAGTGCTCATCAACAGGCGCCATGAAAAATTGAATGGGATTCTTCTCCGTCTTATTGGTGACATATCCGTATACCGGCTCAACCTGGCCTTCGCATGCAAAAGCAGTAAACCAGAATAGTAGGGGTACCAGGACCTTCTTCATAAAATTATTTTTCCGGGTGTTTAATAAAAACCGCAGTCAATAATACGGTTATTATACCCTTATTGCAAGTACAATTAATATTGCGGTCCCCGCTACGGTTAAATATTGTGGTTTGGATGCGCATTTTTATTATCAAATAAATTTTTGTTCCTTTATTGAAGATAACAATAACCCGGGACCGCTTTGTCCGCTTCAACGCGCCCACCGGTCTTTGACCCAACATATAGTTTGAACACATGACCCCGCTCAGATACTTTTTAATATCCGCCTTCCTGCTCCTGAACGCAGGGGCCTTTGCGCAAAAAGAACTGGGGTATTGCGAGTCCTTTCCTTATTATTTCAGGATCGCCGCCGATACAGGTGTTGCGAACATGCCCCTTTTCCTCAACTACCTCAACAGGTTCTATACCGATGAATACAAAAAAGGGGTCGCCGATGAATTCAAAAGGGGCGCCTACATCGAGAAGAAAAAGATGGAATTCCGGCGCGAGATCTATGCTGCTGATTTCACGAAACCTTACCTGCTGCCCGTTTTCGGCGGTGAGATCGATGAATATGATTTTGCCAGCGGCGGCTTCATTTTTAATTTTCCCGCGAGGGACAGTTTATTCGGGCGCTTTTCCAAAAGGTCGATCTTTTTCATCAACAATATCATCAACATTAATGAATTTGATACCGCCCTGTTCTTTAAAATGGGCAATGCCGAGTCCGTTAAATTCATTAAAAATTTAAAGAAGAAGGACGGTATCCCCGACAGGTCTGTCCGCTTTTATTGTTACTATTCTATCGTGAACGAAAAACTGATGGATGACGGATTCAGGAATAATGTGGGAATGGACCAGGGTGTTGATATTTATTTGCAAAAGATCGTGATCAGGATGTCGAACGGAAAACGCATCAGCTACCTGCCCCATGAAAAATTTGAGGATCCGGCCGATGGTTTTAAAACACTTAACGGCAAGGAATACTATTACTTTAAATTAACCGGTTGGGGAAACAACCGCGAAGTTCTTTGTTCACAAAACGATGCCTGGCAATATTATAAAGTGGTGGAGAAAAAAGACGGCGTCGTCACCGGTCCGGTACTCAGCATCAACAGGATTGGAGATACCACAGCTACAGAATCCTGTATTTACTATTACCCCGCAGGCGCTCTGCTGAACGGGACCTGCAGGTACACCAACCACCTGGCCTACGGACCGGCAAATGCTATGGGGCGGTACTGGTATCCCAGAAACTATATCGCCAATTATAAGAATGGTTTTCTTGACGGTGCTACCGCATATTATACCACTTCGCAGCTCAACCTTGTTCGTAGCTATGAAAAGGGAAAGGCCCGGGGTTATACCATTTTCTGTAAGGACGATCATGTGGACGCCGTTTATTTATACGCCGACGACAAAGAGGTGGGCAGGGAATTCTATACCGAAAGAAACCAGGGCACCCTGCCCGATGAGGTAAAAAAACTGTTTTATGAATTCCGGGCCAGCAGGAACTGATCCCAATTTTATTTTCAAAAAAACTTTTGTTTCTTGGGAGATATTCCGGAAGGGTCGTGAAAATTTTTAGATCCCCATTTTTTATGGCCCCTTCTTACCTTTGCCCCATGGCAGAAGACCTTAAGCTCATCGAGGGCAGCAAAGCAGAAATTTATCGGTCCCTCATCCCGCAACTAAAGGCGTTAATTGACGGCGAGTCCGACCTGGTGGCCAACCTGGCCAATGTGGCCGCCGCCTTAAAACAACAATTCAACTGGCTATGGGTGGGTTTTTATTTGGTGAAGCCCGATACTAAAAATGCATCGGAGAAGGAATTGGTGCTGGGGCCTTTCCAGGGACCGGTTGCATGCACCAGGATAAAAAAAGGAAGGGGTGTTTGCGGAACGGCATGGAAGGATGCCACTACGCTGATAGTTGATGATGTGGAAAAATTTCCGGGGCATATCGCCTGCAGCAGTTTATCCAGGTCGGAGATTGTGGTTCCCATTATTCGTAACAAAGAGGTGATCGGCTTGTTGGATGTGGACAGTGAGGTGTTAGGGCATTTTGATGAAACGGATAAAAAATATTTGCAAGATATCGTTGAAGGAATATGGTTTGGCTAAGAGGTCGAAGGAGAGAAAGAGGGAAAGGGGGGTGTATAATTCCGCATCAACCATTTTTTTCTTTTCTGCTCTTAGCCTATTCTCTTTCCCCCCCTTTTGTCCCTTGATCTCTTAGCTTATTTTTTTTCTTTCTTCGGCTGCGGTGTATTGTCTTTCCATCCCCACAAATACCTGCATGCATAGGTTCGATACGGGCTCCACTTTTTTGAAACAGAGAGCATTTTTTCCTTCATCGCTTTTTTATCCTCAGCATCGATCTTATAGAGTTTGCAAATGGCCTGCTGTATGCCCAGGTCATCCACCGCGAATACGTCTTCCCTTCCGAGCGTGAACATCAGTATCATTTCCACGGTCCATTGCCCCACCCCTTTTATTTGAGTCAGGTATTTTATCACTGCCTCATTATCCATGCCATAAAGGGTTGCATCTGTTATCTTTTCATCAATAAAGAAACGTGATACGTTCAGCACATAATTGGCCTTGGCGTTGCTGAGCCCGATACCGCGGAGGGTTTCAAAAGGCGTTGCCACAATTTGCACCGCGGTAGGGTTCTTTCCGCCATATAAATTCAAAAACCGCTGGTGAAATACCTGTGCCACTTTGGTGCTCAGCTGCTGGCTCATGATTGAATTGCAGAGGTGCAGGTACAGGTTTTTTTGTTTTAGCAGCAGATGGGGTTTCTGCAGTTCGATTATTTTTTTTAGTTTTTTGTCCTTGCTGAGATGTGTGATATGTTGCATTATTTTTAAGGTTAAGAGGTTAAAGGAGAGAAAGAGGAAAGGAGTTAAAAGAGGTTTTATTTTAACCTCTTTCCCTTTTTAATCTCTTACCCAATTCTCTTTCTCTCTTTTCTATTCTTAGCCAATTTTTTCTATTCCACTCCCCAACTCATCTCTCCCCCCTTCTCATCTTTCAAATTGATCCCTATCGTCGTCAATTGATTCCTTATCTTGTCTGATGTGGCGAAATCTTTTTTAGCCCTGGCCTCCTTTCGTATCTCTATCAGCAATTCCATCACGCCCGAAAGCTTCCCGCCACTGATATTGAATTCGTCTTTCAATCCGAATATGTCTTCAATGTAAGCCTTGAATTTTTCCTGCATCAATCCCAATGTAGAAGCAGCGATCGCATCGGCATTTATCAACCCGTCTTTCATGGAATTGATCACCGGTACCAATTCAAACATGCTGGCCAGTACCTTGGCGGTGTTGAAATCATCGTCCATGTGCTCATCAAATTCACTGATTAGCTTCCGTACTTTTGCATCCAGCTCCACATCCACTCCCGACTCTGAACTCTGAACTTTTAACTTTCCAAGCGTTTCGTATGCATCCCACAATCTTTTTAACCCCTTCTCCGAAGCCTGCAGGGCCTCATTGCTGAAATCCAGCGTGCTGCGGTAATGCGTTTGCAGCATGAAGAATCGGGTTGTCATGGGCGAGTATGCCTTATCGAGCACCGGGTGATTCCCTGTGAATAATTCCTCGGGTAAGAATCCGTTGCCTGCGCTCTTGCTCATGCGTACACCATTCACCGTTAGCATATTGGTGTGCATCCAGTAGCGGGCCGGATTGGTATGGTAGCAGGCCTGGCTCTGTGCGATCTCGTTGGTATGGTGCGTAGCGGCAAGATCCATGCCCCCGCCGTGCAGGTCGAATTCCTTGCCCAGGTATTTTTCACTCATCGCCGAGCATTCGATATGCCATCCCGGGAAACCCATGCCCCAGGGGCTCGGCCATTGCATCAGGTGCTCGGGCTTTGCCTTGATCCATAAGGCGAAATCAAGGCGGCCTCTTTTTTCATCCTGTCCGTCCAGTTCGCGGGTTCCTTCCAGCAGGTCTTCCAGTTTTCGGTTGGTGAGTATGCCATAGGGTTTTTCCCTGCTGTATTTTTCCACGTCGAAATAGATGGTCCCGTCCACCTCATAGGCGTAACCGTTAGCCATGATCTGTTTGGTCATTTCGATTTGTTCGGCGATATGGCCCGTGGCCGTGGGTTCAATGGAGGGCGGCAGGTTGTTGAACAATTGCATCACATGATGAAAGCCCAGGGTATATTTCTGAACGATCTCCATCGGCTCGGCCTGTTGCAGCCGGGCGATCTTGCTGAACTTGTCATCCCCCTCATCCCGGTCGCCTTCCAGGTGTCCCGCATCCGTGATATTGCGCACATAGCGCACTTTATAACCCAGGTAGGTCAGGTAGCGGTAAATGATATCGAATGAAATGAACGTGCGGCAGTTGCCGAGGTGCACGTCGCTGTACACGGTGGGCCCGCATACATACATGCCCACATGATCGGCTGTAATGGGTTTGAATGCTGATTTCTCCCGGGTAAGTGTATTATAAATTTTTAAAGGCATGATTCAGTTTGTTGTTTGTTTTGTTACTGGTCCTGGTAATTCTGCTCAGCATCATTGTGTCACTCACTTGTGCTTTTTCAGCTATAAGCAACGATGGAAATGTACAGGTAATTTTTTACAAAGATATTAAGCTATGCCGCAAGGGCAACAGAAAACTTGGTATGTGGTTATTGTTTTCATTGAAGCCAATAAAGATAAGGCTTTCCCTGAATAGGGCGATGCTTTATCACTTCTTCATCTCCACATCCGCGATGATGGGGAAATGGTCGCTCAGTTTCTTCCTGACGCGAACGTATTGCTCCACGCCAAAGCGGTGGTCAACGAAAATATTATCAATACGCAGGGTGGGCGAGATGCTGCTGAAGGTTCTGCCCAGCCCGCTGCCCTTTTCGGCAAAGGCGTTTGTTAGTCCGCTGCCGATGGTATGATAAGCATAACTGTTGGGGATATCATTAAAGTCGCCGCAAACGATCACGGGATAAGGGCTTTTATCTATCTCGGTACGTATCCTGTCGGCTTGCACCTTTCTTTTTAAGAACCCGGTTTTGAACTTACTGATGATGCTTTTCGATTCTTTTAATGCTTTCTCTTCTTCCGTGGTGGGGTCATCGATATATTTTAAATTTTCGCGGCTGAAGCGCAGCGACTGCAGGTGTATGTTGAAGAGCCGGAAGGTATCGGCGTCCTTTACAATGTCGACATACTGAAAAATGGAATTGTAATCATACGGATACCACATCATTGTCTGTTTATTGATGATGGGGTATTTCGAAAAGATGACAATGCCGAAATGGGCATAGTCCCAGAAATCATCCTTGCGATTATAGGAATAAAAATAGTCGGGGAATTTCAGCCGTTGCAGGAACTCGTCGATATGCCCGTGGTTCCTGACCGTGCTGTCTTCGGCCGTCATTTCCTGGAAGCAGGCGATGTCGGGCTGGTATTCATTCACCAGGTCGATCATCTGGTCTTTTATTTCGGGGTGTTTTTTGCTGTGCAGCATATCGAACTGCGCCACGTTCCAGCTCATTAACCGAAGCTGGTGTTCTTTTTTCGGAATACTAAAGCTGGCAGATAGACGAAAAGGGAGGATATGGCTGATCGGCTGGATGGCCAGTAAGAGAGCGATCCCGGAAATAAGCGTCCAGCGCGGCTTTACAATGAGCCAGAAAATGATGAAGAGCAGTAACCCCAGCATCAGGTAAAAAGCGGAGAGGGTTAAAAACCCGATTGGCCAAAAGTACTCCGGGTTGAACCAATAGCCGTAGCAGCCCAGCAAAAAGAACAGGGCCAACAGGATATTGGTAATAATGAAGAATTTTTTTGTGAACCGCCTGAAGAAGCTTTTGGGCATGTATTAAAGATACGATTTGATGGAAGAGTGTGTTGTTAAATTGATAACCGGTTAAATGGTTGTTCTCAAAAAAAATTTATTCCTCCGCCGCTCTTTTCAGTATGTTTTTTTCCTCTTCCGTAAGAAAATGATATCCTTTCTGGTTGATCTTGTCGAGGATCTCGTCTACCCGCTGCTGCGTGATATTGGTAGTCTTGTTGTAGGGGTCGCGGTTGCCCGTGTTATAAAATATTTTTTCCTTTACCGATGACCGTGCCTTTTTTTTATCGGGGTTAAAAAGGTTCATGAACCAGTCATACAGATTATTCATCCAGGTACTGCCGTCTTTTCCGCGGCGCAGGAAAAAAACAAATAAGGCTCCTGCTGTGGCGCCGCCCAGATGAGCGAGGCTATAGGCCGCGCTTTGCGTGGCAACGCCTGCATAATCGATCAGCAGGTAAACCGGTGTGAGTATCCATATGGGAATGCCGCCGCCCAGCATCCTGAAAAAACGGTAACCCGGGGCAAACAAAGTGGTGGCAACTGCTACCGCAACAACAGCGCAATTGGCGCCCAATAATCCGGCCGTTCCAATCTGTGGTTTCAAAGCGGGGATCAGGTTATTGGCCAGGATAAAGAAAAGGGCTCCGGCAAATGCGCCGTACAAATAAACCGGAATGAGCTTACGGTTACCGGTGAGGGATTGTAATACGGAACCAAAGGCCCATACCCACAGCATATTGCTGATCATCCTGAAAAGCTCAGTATCAGCGAAGGGGTAAACTAATAATGTCCAGGGGCGCTCGCTTAGTCGTGTAAGACTGGCGGGAAGGCGAAACCAGGGCACCATGTCCGAGAAAAACACAGCTTCCGGTCTTTGATAAAAGGAGAAAGCCACTTTGATCGTCAGGAGCACCAGGAAAAAGATAACGTTCAGTACAAAGAGCCCCATCAGCGCATTGCCGTCCTGGCCCAGTGTAAACCGTTGCTTCTTCACCCTGTATTCCTGGTAACGATCAGATTCACCCATTATGAGACTTTGTTTATGAACTAAAATTACAAACTGTTGAACCAATAACAGCCGCCCCTAATAGAAAGTTTTTTTATTGGTCTTGTTCCAGATGATGACGAGCAGCAATCCCATCACCAATCCGCCGAGGTG
The DNA here is from genome assembly GCA_043781975.1 of Bacteroidota bacterium. Lineage (GTDB taxonomy): Bacteria > Bacteroidota > Bacteroidia > Chitinophagales > Chitinophagaceae > Ferruginibacter. The sequence continues at coordinate 5,708 of JAYWAZ010000242.1, read as the reverse complement.
TGCGAAATGACCGATATTATCGGCTCCGCCGGGATGCAGTCCGCCAAAAAGATCGATCGCCGCGACAATGGCCACCAGGTATTTTGCTTTTATCGGAAAAGGAATGGGGATGATGAAGAATTGTGTATTTGGAAATAAATAACCAAAGCCCGCCAGTAAACCCATGATGGCGCCGGAAGCCCCTACCGACACCCCTAGGTGCACGAGGAACATTTGCGCTACGCCTGCAGCCAGTCCGCATGCAAGATAAAAGATGAGGAACCGTTTAGGTCCCCAGGTCCTTTCCAGGACGGTGCCGAACATCCACAGGGCGTACATGTTGAAAAGGATATGAAAAAAAACAATATCGCCACCTTCGTCATAAGAGGCGTGGGCAAACATATGTGTCACCAACTGGTAAGGCTTGAAGAGCCCGCTGTCGTAGGAATACAATGCGATCTTGTCGGTAAGTCCCGAGGACTTGTCAAATATCAGCTGGGCGATCCATACCAGCACATTGATGATAATGAGGTTCAGTACGATGGGGGTGGTACGCTGAAAACGGTTGCTGTAATTATTGAATGCCATACGGCAAAGTTAACAGATAAATTCTCATTTCAGTTTCAGCAGCACCACGCATTCGATATGGTGCGTATGGGGAAACATGTCGACCGGCTGTATCTTTTCCACCGAATATTTTTCACCCAGCAATGCGATATCCCTGGCCTGTGTGGCGGTATTGCAGCTTACATACACGATCCTGGGCGCGGCAATCTCCAGCAGCTTGTTCACCAGTTTTTCGTGCATGCCTGCCCGTGGGGGGTCGGTGATCACCACGTCGGGCCTGCCGTGTTCGGCGAAAAAATCATCATTGCAGATCTTGATGACGTCGCCCGCGAAGAATTCGGCGTGGCTGATATTGTTGAGTGCGGCGTTCTCCCTCGCATCAGCGATCGCTTCCGCCACCGCTTCCACGCCGATGATCTTTTTGGCCATACTGCTTACAAAGATGCCGATGCTTCCCGTGCCGCAATAGAGGTCGTACACGATCTCATTTCCGGTAAGCCCCGCAAAATCACGGGCCACCGTGTACAGTTTTTCTGCCTGCCGGGTATTGGTCTGGAAAAAGGATTTGGGAGATATCTTGAATTGCAGGACTTCCGCACCGGTCGACAGTTTTTCCATCACATAGCCCTTGCCGTGATACACCTGTGGCTCGAGGTCGTAAATGGTATCATTCCATTTGGGGTTGATGGTATACAACAAGGTGGTGATCGCGGGAACTTCTTTCAATAAATGATCCAGCAGTTTTTCCCGGTCGGCGGTTTCTTCGTAGTTGAGACAAATATTCACCATCAGTTCACCCGTGGTGCAGTAACGGATGATGATATTGCGTAGCCAGCCCGTATGTTCCCTGGCGTCATAAAAAGTATATTTATTTTCCAGCACAAAAGTTCTGATCGTATTCCTGATCACATTGTTCACATCGTCCATCAAAAAACATTCTTCGATATCAAGCACCTTGTCAAAAATACGGGGCACATGAAAACCCAGAGCGCCTCCGCCAGCCGGTGAAGGAATCGGGGGCGCTGTAATTTCATTGAAGCTTTCACCATCCGCAGATGCTAAAGTTCCGCCGCCAGCCGGCGGGGGGGTCTCCAAATAGCGTTTATTGCTGAACGTGAACTCCAGTTTGTTCCGATAATGCACGGTCTCTTCACCACCAATGATCGGTAATATCCCGGGTAGTTCCACCCTGCCAATGCGCTGAAGGTTTTGTTCGGCTTCCTGCTGTTTATACTCCAGCTGTTTGGGATAGGGCAGCATCTGCCATTTGCAGCCGCCGCAGGTACCGAAGTGTTTGCAAAACGGTGTTACCCGGTCGGCCGAAAAAGAGCGGATGTTGAGCGCCCTTCCCTCGGCCCAGTCCTTTTTGTTTTTCAATACCAGCACGTCGGCCACATCACCTGGTACGGCGCCGGCGATAAAAAGGACTTTGCCTTCCAGCCTCGACAAGGCCTTACCCTCGGCGGCATAACCCGTAACGGCTACATTTTCCAGTATGGTTCTCTTGTTTTTTTTTCGCACAGGCACAAAAATACCCTATAAATCAACATTAATGATTTTGTTAATAAAATGTAATTTTTATACCCCTCCCATGGGGCTTAACGCTTGGTTAACCAGCGATTTTGAATACATTTGCAGACCTTAAATTATGATGAAAAAATACGCTACTTCTCTTATTGCGACCCTTGCCCTTACATTCACTTTTGCACAGGGGTACCGGATCACGGTGAACGCCCCGGGCATTTCACCCGGGATCACTTACCTGACCTATTATATGGGCAGCAACCTCAACATCTCGGATTCCGCGGCCATGAACAATAAGGGTACGGTTGTTTTCAAAGGCCCTTCCAAACTGTCTCCGGGCATTTATGTGGTCGTACTTCCGGGAAAAGAACTGAGACTGGAATTCCTGGTTGATAAGGAACAGTCCATCACCATCACGGCTGATATCAAGGACCTGGCCAATAAAACCGTCATTACCGGATCAAAGGAAAATATCCCCTACCAGCAGTACCAGAAATTCGTTGGTACCAAGGGTAAGTTGATGCAGGAAGAGCGCAAGGCTTTTAATGAGTCCAAAACAAGACCCGACTCCCTGTTCCATGAAAGGAATTACAATGCTTACAACAAGCAGCTGAATGATTACCGGGAAATGGTAATAAGGACCCAGCCCAAATCCATGCTGGCCGTTTTGCTGAACGCCATGAAAGAACCGGTTGTTCCCGCTGCGAGGCCGGTCACCCACCAGGATTCATTAGATAATTACTATGCATACCGCAGGCATTTCTGGGACGGGATCAGCTTTATGGACGACCGCGTGATACGAACGCCTTTCTTCCTGAAAAAGCTGGAAAAATATTACCACGATATCTTGCCCCAGGCGGCCGACAGTATCATCAAAGACGCCGATTATAAATTATTGCTCGCAAGAACATCCCCGGAAATGTATAAGTTCCTGCTCAACTGGCTTACGGATGAATACATCAATCCAAAGTACATGGGCCAGGACGCCATTTTTGTTCACCTTTTTGAAAAATACCATAGCAAGGGCGTCAGCGTCTGGCTGAATGAAAAACAGCTCGACGCCATCAGCCGCAGGGCTTATATGCTCATGGCGAACCTCATCGGGGAAAAAGGCGCCAACCTGGAAATGATCGACAGCTCGGGGAAACCAAGCCCGCTATATAACCTGAACGCGGATTATACGATCCTCTGTTTCTGGGACCCCAACTGCGGGCATTGCAAGGAAGAGATCCCAAGGATAGATTCCATTTACCAGGCCAGCTGGAAAAAACACAATGTAAAAATATACGCCGTGCTCACCCAGGACGAAAAAGAGAACCTCAAGGCAGCATGGGTCAATTATATCAAGGAGCATAAACTATCAGACTGGACGCATGTTTACCAGACCCGTGAAATGGAAGCCGCGGATTACGCCGCCCAAAAGGCTAGCTTCCGCCAGTTATACGATGTAACGATAACGCCTACCCTGTATTTACTGGACAAGGACAAGCACATCATCGGGAAAAAACTCACCTGGCAACAACTCAATGAACTGATGGAAGTAAAATGGAAAAACTAAGCTTTTGCTAAAACTGATTCACAAATGAAAAATTGGTATTTACTGCTGATCCTGATTACCTGCGGCGCTGCTGCCTTTTCGCAACCCTTATTTACCTACGGGAATGCCGTTGTTGACAAGGCGGAATTCATGAGGGCCTATAACAAGAACAAGACGCCGGTCACCGATAAGGAGAAAGCGCTGAGAGAGTACCTTGACCTCTACACCCGCTTTAAACTGAAAGTCAAAGCTGCCAAAGACCTTCATCTGGATACCCTGCAACAGCTGCAGTTCGACCTACAAAATTTCCGCAGCCAGGTGGATGAGGGTTATATGAACAACGAAAAGGCCCTGAACGAACTGGTAGACGAGGCTTTCCTGCGCAGCCAGAAAGACGTTCATGTGATACATTTTTACGCAGCTATCGATGTGAATATGAGCCCTGCTGACACCACCAATGCGTGGACCGCCATGAACGCCGTGGAAGAAAAGCTGAAGACGGGCGCCTCCAATTATGAGGAACTGGCACAGTCTGTTTCAAAAAATCCGGTGAATGTAAAAACGGGCGACCTGGGTTTCGTCACCGCGTTCAGTATTCCCTATGAATACGAAAATGTCGTATACCGTTTAAAGCCGGGTGAAGCGTCTAAGCCATACCGTTCTGCAAATGGGCTGCATGTATTCAAGGTCCTGGAAGAAAGAAAAAGCATCGGGAAGTGGAAGTTGGCGCAGATCATGCTGGCATTTCCGCCCGGCGACCCCGCGCTTTTCATGAGCGACCTGCGAAAAAAAGCGGATTCGATCTATACTGCCCTGAAGCAGGGAGCTGATTTTGTGGCCATGGCGAAAGCGTTCAGCGATGACAAACTCACCTACCTCACTGGCGGTGAATTGCCTGAATTCGGCACGGGCAAATACGAGAATTCATTTGAGAAAGAGATCTTAAAGCTCTCGTCCGACGGCGAACTAAGCCCCCCGTTCAGCACCTCCTTTGGATTTCATATCATCAAAAGATTAAAACAAACGCCCATACCCACGGATAAAAGCGATGCCTCCTTCCTGTATGACCTGAGACAAAAAGTGTTGCAGGATTCCCGGATCTTCGGCGCCAGGAATAAATTCGTAAAAGAAATACTTTCCGTCATCGGCTACAAAAAAAACCCGGCTGTAAAAGACGCGGACCTGTTTCGTTATGCCGATAGTGTAGCGGCAAGGCTTACCGATACTGTTCAAAGAAGATACCCCATCAGCGACAAGGTTATTTTTAGTTTTTCCAAAGACAATGTCAAAGGTTCTGAATGGCTTGATTTTATCCGTAATTTCAAAGGCAACGCTGAATTGTACAAAGGCGAAAGCAACAAGGCCCTGCTGGATAAGTTCACCTCTTCCTCCGCGCAGGATTATTACAAAAAGCACCTGGAAGATTATAATGCCGATTTCCGTTACCAGATGGATGAATTCAGGGACGGCAACGTATTGTTCGAGATCATGGAAAGAAATATCTGGGGCAAGGCGGCGGGTGATACCGTTGGCTTACTAAAATACTACAGCGAAAATAAAGAAAAGTACAAGTGGGCGCCCAGTGCGGCCATCATCCTGTTCAGTTGCACTACAAAGGCCATCGCAACAGATGCGGTGACCGCCCTGAGAAACGGCAAGAAATGGAAATTGATCGTGGAAGAAGGTAACAATATGATACAAGCCGATTCGGGTAGATACGAACTCTCGCAACTGCCCTTACCCCTGGGCATAAACGCAGTCGCCGGACTGATCACCGACCCCCTGGCCAGTGCGGCCGACGGTTCGGCAAGCTTTATCAGGGTGCTGAAATTATATGATGGCGGGCTTCAGCGCACCTTCGACGAGGCGCGTGGCCTGGTGATCAATGATTACCAAAGTGTCATGGAAGAAAGATGGATCGATGAACTGAAGAAGAAGTACCCGGTTAAAGTGAATGAAGCCGTTTTTCAGTCATTGTTGAAATGAGACCTCGCTTTTGACCTCCAACCAAAAAATTACTAAGAGGGCAAAGAGAAAAGGAGAATGAATGAGCGCGGGGAATTCCTTTTCCTCATTTTCTCTTTTGGCCTCTTAGCCAAAA
>JAYWAZ010000241.1:0-4081 GCA_043781975.1 Bacteroidota bacterium | reverse complement strand
GCAATAAAAAATCTGCCAAAACCTATTTGCGTTTCGAAGAAGCGCAGGCGAACGGCGCGGTCATTGGCTGGAAGGATTTCTCCCCCGTTGTGCCGGCTTTTACCGGAACAAAGATCATTGACAACTGCGATCTAAAAGAGATCTCGGAATACATCGATTGGCAGCCATTTTTCATCGCCTGGGAAATGCATGGAAAATTTCCGCAAATATTAAGCGACCCCATTATCGGAACCGAAGCCACAAAATTATTCACTGATGCCAAAGAATTATTGCAACAGGTGATCAGCGAAAAATGGCTTACCGCAAGGGGCGTGGTCGGTTTCTGGCCGGTGAATAAAATAGCACCGGATACTATAGAAGTAAATGCCTCCTTCAACTGCTCCGAAAGGGGGGAGTTGGTAAGACTCGAATTTTTACGCCAGCAAATTAAAAAGGCAGGTGGTCAGCCCAATTTATCATTAGCCGATTTTATTAAACCTGGCTCATCAGGCCCATCCCCAACAAAGATCTCAACCATTGAAGATTCTACTAAAGCCCCTTCCCGAGGGGAAGGGGTAGAAAAAGCAGGCTTTGGCTACGAATGGGCAGACCCTGTCACCTATCCTTTATTGAAAGAATATGCTCTGACTAACAGGAATCAACCAACCAAAGCTGAAAAGCTACTTTGGGAATTTGTAAAAAGTAAAAAATTAAATTCTTTTAAATTCAGAAGACAACATATCATAGGCAACTACATTACAGATTTGGTTTGCCTGGATAAAAGATTAGTAATAGAAATTGATGGACTCATACATCAGCTTCCTGAAAATATAGAAGCAGATGAAATACGAACACAGTGGCTTACACAATCGGGTTTTAAAGTAATAAGATTTTCAAACGATGATGTTATTAATAATACTGATGAAACAATAGAACTTATCTCTTCTGTCTTAAATAATCAACCAAGTATCAAAGACAGTATCGATCTAAGTTTGCCCTTCGGGGGACAGGGGGCCGATCATATCGGCGCATTCAGTGTTACCATCCAGGGCATAGCGCAACACATAAAAAGATTTGAAGACAACCTGGATGACTATAATAAAATAATCCTGCAGGCGCTCGCCGACCGTTTGGCGGAAGCCTTTGCCGAACTGCTCCATAAAAGAACGCGCCAGGAATTCTGGGGATATGTCAGTGATGAGCATCTGACCAACGAGCAATTGATCAAAGAAGAATACCTGGGTATTCGCCCTGCGCCGGGTTATCCCGCCTGCCCCGACCATACCGAAAAGTATAAACTCTTTGAATTATTGGGTGGAGAAAAAACCACCGGTATAATGCTTACTGAAAGTTTGGCGATGTATCCCGCTTCCTCAGTTTGCGGCTGGTACTTTGCGCATCCCGAAAGCAAATATTTCGGCGTGGGTAAGATAGGAAAGGACCAACTGGAAGATTATGCCCGTAGAAAAGGCATGAGTATCGAAGATGCTTCAAGATGGCTTAGGCCCATTTTAGAATAGGACTCACCGGGATTTTATTACCATGGTGCCCGTCCAGCCATCATGCCAGGTAAGTGTATTGAATCCGCTGAAGACCTCAAAAGGGACCATCCTGCTTAAAGACCGCAGCAATGCATTTCTGAATGTGAGTTCATTACCATCCTGGCGTATCGCCCTTGTTCCGGTGATCAGCTTTCCAAGTGTATATCCCCTGAACAATTTTTCACAAAGTGTATAGTAAATGTTGTAATTGAAAAAGCCAATGATATACCCGGCTACCAGCAGTCCGAATGTATTTTCCCTGCCATCCTCGTTATAAACGAGGTTATATAAAAAATCAGGGGCGATTAAATTTAAGATCAGCGCAACTCCGGTTCCCGTCAGGTAACTCAACCCGTAACGCATCAGCAGGTTATCGATCAGCCAGTTCAAAAAACGCTGCCCCTGGCTGGCATATTGATATTGCTGAAGCAGGTCGGATTCATCAAAGATATGGTCAGGCTGGTCGGGTTCATTTTGCAATTGCTGATCATTTTCCATATGGTATGATTATTTTTACAAGTATAACAAATTATTTATTCCCATGCGTATTATTTCATACAACGTTAACGGCATAAGGGCCGCGCTTAAAAAGGGTTTTATCGACTGGCTGAAGACCAACCCTGCCGATATCATTTGTTTACAAGAAACCAAGGCCGCCAAAGACGACGTGGATGTAAAACAACTGGAGGCGTTGGGCTTCCACCATCATTGGTACAGCGCACAAAAAAAAGGTTACAGTGGCGTGGCCGTCTTTTCAAAGACGAAACCGGATAAGGTCACATATGGCAATGGCCATGCTCCAAGTGATGATGAAGGCAGAGTGATCCAGCTGGACTTTGGAGATATCCGCCTGATCAATGCCTACTTCCCATCCGGCACTTCGAGTGATGAGCGGCAGTCTTTCAAATACTCCTGGCTGGATGAATTCCTGAAATACCTCAACCAGTTAAAAAAGAAATATCCCAGGATCATCCTGGTAGGCGATTACAATATTGCACATATGGAGATCGATATCCACGACCCGAAGGGAAATAAGAAAAGCAGCGGTTTTTTGCCTGAAGAACGTGAATGGATGACGAAATTTTTAGATAGCGGATGGATAGATACTTTCAGGGTCTATCATCCCGAGCCGCACCGGTATAGCTGGTGGAGCCAGCGCTTTCCGAGCGTACGACTGAATAACAAAGGCTGGCGTATTGATTACATCACTGTAACCACACCACTGAAAGACAGGTTGATGAATGCTGATATTTACCCCGAAGTAAAACACAGCGACCATTGCCCTGTTTTCCTGGAGATCAAAAATTAAGTCCCATGTTTATTTATAATGTCACCATACAGGTACAGGATGCTATAAAAAATGATTGGCTGAAATGGTTAAAGGAAGAACATATTCCAGATGTGCTTGCTACGGGATGCTTTACCAGGGCCACCGTTTTAAAATTGCTGGAAGTGGATGAGACCGAAGGCCCCACTTTCGCCATCCAATACAACACGGAAGACAGATCATCCTATGACCGGTATATTGAAAATTTTGCGGGGCTGATGCGGCAAAGATCCTTTGACAGGTGGGGTGATAAATTTGTTGCCTTTCGCACCATAATGCAGGTTGTTAACTAATTGTGCAAAACAATTTTTGCCTTTTTTTTAAATATATGGATGATTTTGAAATCCCTTTAAAACCGCTGGGGCAAAGGATTTCAATGTCTTAGGCTGCAAAAGCCTTGCTGGTAGCGGGTTTCATTGAACATCACCGACCGGCGAAATCCAGGGCTTTCCCGGCCAGCCGGCCAAAATCCTTGTTCCTTGTGGTTTCCAGCGATTCTTTACATAATAAATTTTTATTAAAAAAATTTTGTTGCAATAAAAAACCGTCTATATTTGTTGCAGTTAAAAAATTCAAAAAAAATTATCATGAACAAAGCTGAATTGATTTCAAAACTTGCTGACGATGCAGGCATTACAAAAACACAGGCAAACGCTTCTTTGGATTCTTTTGTTGAAGCAGTAACAAAAACACTTAAAGGTGGCGGTAAGGTTACCCTGGTAGGATTTGGTACATTCTCTGTATCAAAAAGAGCTGCCCGTAACGGTCGCAACCCGCAAACTGGTGCTGTGATCAAAATCAAAGCAAAGAAAGTTGCTAAGTTTAAAGCCGGTAAAGAATTATCAGCAAAACTGTAATCTTGTATCAAACACATTAAAAAGCAAGGTGCTATTGTACCTTGCTTTTTTTTGTAAATTACACGGTATATTATTTTCTAAACCCAATAAAAAACAATCAATATGGGACGTGGCGATATTAAAACAAAAAGAGGAAAGATCTTCAGTGGCTCTTTTGGCAAACTAAGGCCGGCAAAGGCAGCAAAAAAAGTAGTGGTGGTTGCCAAAAAAGAAGAAGTAGCTAAAAAAGCAGCCCCTGCCAAAAAGACTAAATAAAATTTATTGAGCGGGCTAAGTGCTAGGGAGCTAGGCGTTCAATTTTCCAGGTCCTGTTTTCCTGTACAGTATACAGGATCCGGTCATGAAGGCGTCCCGGACGGCCCTGCCAGAATTCCATG
>JAYWAZ010000240.1:0-11288 GCA_043781975.1 Bacteroidota bacterium | reverse complement strand
AGGTATCATTTTTATAATGGTTGACGCCGATGCCGATGAAATAGAGTCTTTGTTCGGAAGGCGTATTTGGAGTATACTTTACAAACAAAGGGGTACGATAACTTTCCGTGGCGTTAGCATTAATGACCGATGCTTCGATCCTGTTCTCGTTCTCTGACAAGGTTATCTGAACCGTAGTATCAAAAATATATCTATTCCCATCTCTTGATTCCCCGCCCTTTATACTGATTCCCGCCGGTCCGTAAACCGGAACATCATTCACCCAGATGTTGAAATTATCCAGGGGATAGAAGCTGTCGGCAGCACTTATTTTTAACACAAGGTTTTTTTCCAGGGTTTCAATTCCAATACTGTCTAAATTCAAGAGCCGAAGTTCCGGGGCTTCAAAAATGCCTGAAATATTTTTTTCGGAAAAGCCTGATTTATCCAGCCTTTTCTTCCATGCGTTAAAATAGGATTTGACCAGTGCCGTATCCCGGCAACCTGTTTTTTTCAGGATCAGGTCTGGCCGGTTATAGACCAGGTCGAGTTGTTTTGCGGCCACCGTTGATCTACCTGATGAAAAGCCAAAATTTGACTGTGCACTTTTGGTGGAAGTATAATAGCCCTCCGGGGTGGTGATAAGATAGTCATCGGCATTCATGTTAACGAAAGTGATGATCTCTTTAAGACTGTCAAGCGACCAAACCTTATTGGTGCCATCATAGGAAGACGAGATCAGTTTGTTGTCGCTTGTAAATAATAAGTGATTAATATATTCAGTATGGCTGCCCAGTATCTGTGGTGATCTGTTCTTATCAAGATTGACAAGGACAATTTCATTCTGCCTGGTTACATAAGCGATCCATTTTTTATCCGGCGATATCGCCCCGTTATTTATGAACTCATTTTCAATTGTGGTTTTGAACAAAGTATCGCCAGCGGACAGGTCTAACAGGAAAAGCTTGCTTTTACCAGCGGGTATGAATAGTAACGAGGAAGGAGTATAGTCTTTGTATTTTCCAGAAGGCATGAAACCCAATAACAATGATTTTTGTATCGCTATCGGGTAGACCCTTCGGGTTAGTATTATATTGTTAACCAAAGAACCTGTCTGTATAAATTGGTTCGAGTCAGAAATGGCATATATTTTATTCTTATAATCGATCTGGAATTTATCACCATCCTCTACCTGTTTATTAAAAACGACTCTCAACGACTGCAGATCATAGATCAAATGCTGGTTCTTCATCGGGTACATTGATTTTGCAGAAACCATGTGTATGAACCGATCATCCGGCGATACTTCCCCGATCACAGAACTTTCAAAATCAAAATTCATTTTAAGGGAGTTGGGAATTGCACGCTCCTTGATGGTCTTTCCGTCAAAACTTAAAAAAGAAACAAGATGCCTGTCTTTATCCACGTCATAATCATTGATTGCGATAATCCTTTTATTCAGGGTGTCTATAAATAACGGGCCCATGGAAATGTTCTTTTTAAGGGGGAATTTTGCGATCACTTGATCGGTATTCTTTATTATGGTAACTGTATCGCCCCATTCTGTCGAATCAAGGAAATTTGGGAAACCGGTGGTTTTGAACACCCAGTAATTCCCCTTCATGCATTTCAGGTCTCCCCAGCTTTTTTTAAGTGCAGAAGAGTCTCCCCGGTCATTGAACGAGTAGGCTGAATAGCCGGGGGTAAAGAAAAAATTGTTTTTAGCGAAGGAAAAACCCTCCAAGTCATTAAATGAAAAACGGAAATTCCCGGGCCGGTTATTTTTATACCGTATAAGGTTGTTGGTGTTCCAGGCAAAGAAATCATAATCAGTTTCAACTTTATTGGCATAGTCACAAAGGCCATCGTTTACAAAAACAAAACAACCCGGCACATTGCCTTCGGCTATCCTGTTCGTATGGGGTGTGCAGTTATTGATCTCTTTTATTGGTGACAACAGTTCATTGTATAAATAGATCTTACCCTTTTCATCATTTCCATAGATGACCCTTCCATCAGGCGACACTTTATCCAAAAAACCTTCCATCCTGCTGATGATCTTATTTCCCTTAATATCATAGACATAAGTTATGGGGGCAGATGATGTATTCGATCCCGACAAGTAGACGAGGTTACGTTTTGGATTGATCAACACATCATTGAATTTCAGGGCGGAATCAAGCACCACCTTCCTGCTCATGGTATTATAGATGAAGACCCGCTCCCCGTTATTGAAAACAATATCTTCACCACCCTTACCAATGCTCACTTTACAGGAAATCTTGGACTTTGTTACAGGGACGAAATCAGAATCGTTGGTAAATGCGTTGTAAACCGCAAGCCCTGTTTTTAAGGGAAGCGTTACGATCCCCGAAACAGGTGAAAAATTTATCGATCCGGTCATGTTATTTACTTCATTGTCAAGGGAAGTATAAACCTTATTAAAAATGACCGAGTCCTTAATACAATCATATATCTTGATCGCCTTCTTATTATTCGACCACAGTTCACCAATAAATATGATATACCTGTTGTCTTCGCTGAAATAGAGTCTTGATCCGTAGCGGAAAGAACTGCCATAGGTTTTGGCATCCTCTTTTTCTTCATTTGTAACCTGGCTTTCCCTAATCTTTGAGAAATTGATCTTGTACAGGGTGTCGAAGGAAGAAAGGTTGATCACATAATAATCTATATCCCGCTTATGGGATGTGACCAGCAGGCATTTTTCGTCTTTACTGATAGCATAACTCGACGACCTGTATAAAACCGTATCGGCATAATTATCACCCCTGCCCACAAGTCTCAATGTGTCGTAGTCTTCCAAAAAAACATATTTGTTTACAGCCCTGCCATAATAAAAATACCTACCATTCTTATCATGATGTTTCCTGAAAAGCCTGTTCCCGGAAAATGTTTCCTCCACGGCATCAAAAGCCTTGCTGTCATCTGGCTCTGCCTGATTTTGAAGCCTTGTAAATCTGAAGTGCTCAAAATCGTTTGAAAATTGCACCCAGCTATAATTGTCCTCTCCCTTTATCTTTTTTATAAGCAGACCCGTTCTCAGGTCATATATTTTTATTTCCTGTGCAGCAGTTAGTGCCAGGTAGCGGTTATTATCACTGAAAACAATAGTTGAGCCCGTGGCATACATTTTTTCACCGCTTTCAAATATCAATTTTGGTTTATTTTGTGCTATTAAACTATGAGATTGAAATGAAAAAAAGCAGAGAAACAGAAGAAACCTGGCCATAAATTTTAGCTGATGCTATGTTTTAAATATGCATATAACCGATATATATGTAAAATCAAAGTACAAATAATTCAGTAATATAATAATTAAAGAATATCAAATAAAAAGAATAATCAAGAATAAATTGCTTAAGTTTAGTAAGTCAAAACCCAACACCATGTTTGTAAAAAACATTTTCCTCTTATTGTTGATTTGTTGCGCAGGTGAATTGGCTTACTCCCAGGATTTTGTGATCAAACACAATCTCCTCACCGACAAGACCTCCTATTTTAAGGTCAGCAAACCAACAGACACTGCCGAAGTGAAGCTCATCTCCATAAAGAAACAGGGAAAGCTGACACTGAACGTGGAAAATTATAATCCCTACTATTGGAACGCGAAAGTGACAGCCGTTAAAATTCAGGCCGATGAACAGGGAGGCAATGCCGGATTGTTCAATCCTTTTTCCGTGCTCACGCAGGGGCTGGGTGGGCTGGTGAAGGACCTTATACCCGGACTGGATATCAAGGGCCTTGAATCCAGGGGCGTCTCAATGGCCAATGACCAGAGCAATGACGGCTATATTTACTGGGCTGCCAGTTACCAGGAGACCTATAATCATTACCAGAAACTGGTAACGATCCCGGATGAACTGAAGATATTAAAGGTGCGACTGGAGGAATTGAAATACGACAATAAAAAACCCGCGGTGGAGATCAAGCAAAGATCGCACGACGCGGTGAAAAAAATATTAGAAACGGATAAACTGGATTTTGAGGACATCCTTGAAAAGGGCCGTGGCTGGAATGATGAATTTTCATCGGTCAGCGATTCCCTGAATACAGCGATCAATAAACTGAACAAGCTATACCCCAAGATCGACCGTAATTATCATTTTGACGATATCACGTTGGGCGACGTGGCCGATAAAATAAAAGAGACCGACAGCGCTTACCGCAAAAATAAGATCAAACCCGATTTTTTTACACCGCTTACGGAAGTGGCCAATGTGTATAAGCAGATACAGTCCGCGAATTTCAATTATTCCTACACGGTCAATGCCGCTAACGATTATGCGCAGTTGAAGCTGCAGATCTATTCCAGGAAAGACACGGTGAATAATGATACCATCACCCGATATTTCCCCATCCGCTCCAAGGGAAATTTAAGGCTGCGCAATTCGGTGGGAATTTCATTTACCTATTTCAGTGATAAGAACAAAAGCTATTTTGTAAAACCCGACAGCACCATCGGCGGCGGCAGCGCCGATTATTTTACGCCGCTCATCAGCACCTTCATTCATTTTTACGGATACAAGTCCAATAATTTCAAGATCGGCGGCGCCATCGGCTTTGGTATCCCGGTAACAGGCGATAAAAAAGACATTAATTATATGCTGGGCATTTGCGGGGTCATCGGTAAGAACGAGCCGATCATGGTCACGCTGGGCGTGGCCGGCGCGAAAGTGAGGCGACTGAGCAATGGCTGGAGCCTGGGTACCAAGGCCCCGCGGCTGGACTTTGATATCCCCACGCTGGATGTTTTCAGGGTGGGCGTATTCTTGGGCGTATCATTTAACCTTGGAAGAATGAGCGTTTCCAGGAATAATGAGAATTAAAAGCGATCCAAAAATTGGCAATATCTCAGTTTGTCAATCGGGGGAACGAAATCTTTTTTGTCATGCTGAGGAACAAAGCAACTCAACGTAAACGCCCTGCGAAGACTGTCATCCTGAGGAACGAAGGATCTTATTAATACTAAAAGAAGAAACGCTTACTTGAGGATAAAACCCAATAATAGAATACCAGAAAAATTTATCATGTTAAGCATTAAAAAAGTAATTGGCATTATTATTATTTTGTTTTTACTCAGCAACACCTATGTCGTTGCGCAAAAATATTTCTGCCTGTCGGAGATTAAAAAAACAAGATCAAAGGTCATTGATTCCATCCCCCGCGGCACATTTGACAAACAACAATTATGGGAAAACGGCAAGACACTTCGTGTGAGGTTCCTGAATGGCACCGACCTTTACAAAGAGAATTTTAAAAAATACGCGCTTGAATGGACGAGATACGCCAACCTGAAGCTTGAGTTCGTAGCGTCGGGGCCCGCAGAGATCAGGGTGAAATACGCCGCCTCCAATAAAGGTAGCTGGTCATATATAGGTACCGGCGCGCTCACGATCGCGGAACAGGACGATCCGACCATTATGATCGGATGCGACACCACCTGGTCGGATGATTTTTCGATGAAAGAGCTGAGAAGGCATGTCATGCATGAATTTGGCCACGCCATCGGGCTGGAACACGAACACCTGTCGCCGGTAGGGGGTATCAAATGGGATTCGGCAGCGGTTTACCGGTATTATATCAATAATAACGGTTGGGATTCATCCACCGTTTACAATGCGGTCTTTAAAACCCTGGATGAAACGCATACCAACGGGGAATTTGACCTGGCATCGATCATGCTCTATACTTTTCCAAACAACCTCGTTGGTTTACCGGATACCGTGGCCCAGTACCTGGGATACAACACTATTTTGAGTGAAGGGGATAAAAAAACCATCGCGTCATTGTATCCTTCCAAAATACCGGTCAGCGACGGGAAGCCGCCCAGTTCGGATGGAATATGCTCGGCCATTTCTTCCACTACGGTCAATAATAACCTGAAGGTATACCCGAGCTTCCAGGTCAATAACGCATTGGGTGAGAAACTGGAAGTGCTGATATTTTATTATAACAGTGACGGCAGCCCGATCATCAACCCCGGAGGAATGCATATGACGGAAACCAATCAACTGGTTGGATACCAGGAGTTCACTCCCAGTTATGAATATTGCATTTACAACCGGGCGCAATTGCTGTTTGGTATCAATACCCCGCTGGCCGATCTCTTATTAAAGCCCGGGGAAACGAAGAGTATTTCCTACAAAGTGGCACTACGTTTCAATGGTGTTGAGTTCGTGAAAAGTGGGATGTTTTACAGGGATATCAGTTATGAGCAATAATATCCTATTGCTTGCAAAAAAAATCCCACAGAATAAAAACATAATTCTTTGAATTTTATTTGCTTTCGGCTGCGCCGGATGTTTATTTTTCTTTTGTCTTGATACAAAAGAAACAAAAAATCAAGGCAGGCCCTACTTTTAAATTCAGGGGAGAATAACGGAATTACAAAACACTTCAAATTTCAACGGATGACCAATTTACTCATTCCACGATCTTAAACGTGAGGTTCACCACTTTCATGCTTCCCGACCTTACCGGAATGGTAGGGGCCCCTCCGTCTTTTTTTGTAAAGTATTTTCCCGTTGATGATTCTTCATGGATGATCTCATTCAGAAAATCATCGAGACCCCTGGGTGAATCAACGCTTTTTGTAAGGCCACTGAGGCCTGAAAGGTTCAGCGGGTTGTCGGTAACCAGTATCTTTAAATATTCCAGTCCGTATGGTTTTGAAAAATCCAGCACCCTGGGAAGGAAAGTAGTGGAATCTCCTTTGGCGATCTTGAAATTATTGGGATCAGCGGGACTATACCTGGCGCCATTGCATATTTCATGTGGTACCCGCACATTGATGATATTGTCGGGCTGTATTTCCAGCACGCTCAAAAAAACGGCCTTATCGCTTTTGTTCACCAGCTTTATTTTAAACCCTCCATACCTTTCATTCGCATCCTGGTCTGACCTTACCGCCTTTATCTCGATCCATTTATGTTTCTTCAGCAGGCTGTCACCGGAAAGCTCTTTTTCTATTTTGGTGTCAAGAAGGCGTAGCCCGTTCTTATTGGGGTCGCCACAAGGAGCGTCAACATCATAGGCGATCACCGGAATGATCTGAACCGATACGTCTTTAAAAGTGCTGTCGTTCGGCGGCAGACTAAAACTCCGAATATATTTTGCCCGGGCGAATTGTTTGATGGCAGAAAACAGGCCATTGATCTGAACGGAATCTATCTCCGGTTCCTTATAATAATATTTTTGCCAGATCGTATCATACCGGCTATCCGTGATACTGGTTTGCAAGGCAAATAATTTTTTTTGTCCGCTGGCGCCATTGATCTCCCGGATGCTGAGGTCGGGGCTGATGGCGTCAGGAACGATTTGTTTCATCGTTGAAATTTTTTCCCGGATCTTTTGCAGAACGGGCGAACTGCCCTTCACGTTAACGGCGCAACTAAAATTGCCAAAAGCCTTGGAATTGAATATTGCCTTGTAGGCGTCATTGTCGGCCATTCTCTTTTTCGTTTCCGTGAGAAAACCTTTGGAGTTAAAGGGGTCCGAAGCCACCACTTTTCCTTTCGCGACCCTATTTGTGGAATCGTAAGTGAACACGTTCAGGGGGTATACAGAAAACTCCATGCCGGGGAATATGTCATGAATGCCGCCGCGATCTATTTCAACACTGTCGCGGGCCGTAGGGATGGGCTTCACCGCGATGAACCCGCTTGTGGGAATAATTTTATTTCCCAGCACCATCAGGGAATCGGGGCCTTCGATGAGCGGCGTTTGCCCGGAACGGTTATTCTCGATGATCTGTTTGATCCAGCCAAAGAATACTTTGTAACTCACCGGCTCACGGAAATTCTCCAGGGCCTTCATAAAGGCAAAGGTGAGCATGCCTATGGAGCGGCCATTGGTATAACGGGTGGGGTAATTGAACTGGTCCTGCGAAGACCCGGTCATCACCACCATCGGGGCGAGCGATGCGGCATGGTTATTATCATTCAGGAATTTTTTTTCATCCAGGATTTGTTTCCTCACATAATTCGGGGGTTCTATCTTTCCGGAGGAGCCACGGTAGAGACCCCTATCCGACGCGTCCTTGGTGATGGTCCCGCTCTGGCAGGCGTCGACCAATACCAGCAGGCTGCCGGCCGGGCCGATCCTTTCCCTGATGCTGTCAAGTTTGGCACCCAGTTCTTCATCACGTATATGGTTCTCGCCCTTATACCCGTTCGGACTATACCTGTTCTTTGCATCGTAAGCCACCAGCGCTTCATCGTAACCGTCAGCTTCATCGATATAGAGTCCTTTTGCGGAGTCGTCCACATCATATATTTGCTGGCCGTGCCCCGAAAAATGAAAGACGACGATACTTCCTTTTTCGGCCTTTTCCTTTAAGTTACCCAAGGCGTTTAAGATACCCTTTCGGGTGGCATTACTTTCGGTAAGGGTATCTACCACATCGAAATGTTGTTTATCATGAAAGATCTGCCAAAGCACTTCCAGGTCAGTATTGGCGCAGGTATGGTTCCAGTTTTCGGGATGCTCCCTTGAAGGGGCCGGGTAATTGTCAATGGTGACGATCAGGGCGAGCTTTTTTTGCCCGACAACTGCAGTAAAGGAAACCGAGAGTATGAGCCCCAATAAGAATTTGCGTACCATCTTTTTGAATTCACTGATAAAAGTAATATCTTATCCTTGAATTATGCAACATAATAAAAGAAAGGGCTCCTTACTTGTAGAAGCGGTTGTAGCAACCGGCTTCATCATGTTGTGCTTTTTCGTGATCGACCTTTTCCCCTTTAAATTTGAACTGGCGAAACCCATTAAACAGGACCTCCAGGACTTTGATGTCTATGACCTTCATTTTTCCGGTAAGAATATCGGCAGGAATACCGGGGATTCCAATATCGTATTGGTTCAACTGGGGAACAACCGGGGAGAGATAGCCAGTCAAATTGAGCTTTTAAAAAAACACCAACCAGCCGTGATAGGTGTTGATATCATATTCCGGGACAGCTCTGAAGACCGTGCCGGTGACAGTGCGCTCATCGAATCGGCAAAGGGGGCCGGCAGTATCGTATGGGGTTCTCTTTTTGAATACGATACCTCCGATAAAAGGTCACTGACCTCCAGTTTTTTTAATACCCCGGATCTGTCACAACGATCTGGTTACATCAATTTTATCGGCAACAAATATTCGGTGAACAGGACCTTTACACCTTTTCTTAAATTCAATGACAAGGAATATGGTTCATTTTCGGCCAGGATCCTTGAACGTTTCGCACCGGATAGATATGAGCGGCTCAGGAACAGGAATAACTCCGTAGAAACGATCAATTACAAGGGCAACCTGGAATCCTTTACAAATTTCAGTGCAAAGGAATTGAATTTTTATGATGAGACCGGACAGCTGGAACCGAAGATCAGGGGCAAGATCGTATTGCTGGGATTCTTTAATAAAGAAGGATCAGACGTACTGGAAGACCTGCATTTTACGCCATTGAATGAGCGGGTCAGCGGCAGAAGCTTCCCGGATATGTACGGGGTGGTGGTGCACGCCAATATTATTTCCATGCTGCTGGAGAAAAGGTATATCCAGACAAAGTCAGCTTTATTCTCTTATTTACTTTCGGTACTGTTCACCTTTTTGTTTACGCTGTATATTTTTTCAAGGTATGGGAAGAAAGCCCATCCTTCGCATTTGCTGTTCATCCTGATACAAATTGTCCTTATTATTTTACTGACCTGGTTATTCCTGCTTTTGTTCTCGCATTTCAATATCAAGGTAAATCTCCTGCCGATAATAATCACCATGGCGCTTTCGGTGGAGATGATCGTGGTGTATCAAAAGCTGGCGCGCTGGCTGCATAAAAAATGGAATTATCCAACACTATTTTCAAAACAATGATCGCTTATGAAAATTCAATTGCTGGTATTGTTTCTTTCAACAGGGTTATTTGCCAATGCGCAGTTGCCCGAATATTTCATTGACCTGTATATGGGTGATGTACAGGTCATCAAGCCGGGGAAGAAGCCGGTTGCCATTAAAGCCCGGATGCTGGTCTTCCCGGAGGACAAGCTCATTTTAAAAAAAGAGGATGCCCGTGTTACACTGGTCAATAAAGAGCAACAATATATTGTGCTCAATAAAAAAGGAAATTATAAGGTGGCGGAGCTTTCGGGCATACCGCGTCAAAAAACAACGGGCATCACGGAAAAATATTTTCACCTGGTCTGGGAAGAGTTGTTGGATCCGGGCCAATCTAAGTCATCAGCCACCTTTAAAAATATTGCCGGCAGCTGGGGAGGTGTGAGCAGGGGCACCTGTGATTTTTCGGGGATACCCGCTGATAATACCGCCGCAGCTGGTACGGACCTGGAATTTAGATGGCCGACGATGGATTCAACAAAGCGATACCGCTTTACGCTTTTCGACGCCGGTAATAACACGGTGCTTGAGTTGGTGATACGGGATACGATGCTTGTGCTCAGTAATAAAAATTTTTTACGGCAGGGTGAGAACATGTACTACTGGCATATTGAATCCGTTGAAGCGCCCTGTGGGGAAACTCCAAAGAATAAACTCGTTTGGCTGAGCAGCGCCGAATATCAACGCAAGACCGATGAACTGATCCGTATGATCAAGGCAGACGACAATACCCATTACAACCTGGAGATTTGTAAGGCCCTTGCCGATAATGGATTTTATGAACTGGCGCTGGTGTATTTTAAGAAGGCGATTGAAAATAAATAGTGTGATCTGTGTCACAACTATGCCATTATCCATTCACGAATTCCTTTTCAGCCAGCTTGTTATCGTATAAAGTTTACACTTTTCCAAAAAGAGGTAAACCTTAAACTATACTTAATGATTTGATTGGTCAACTTTTTTTAGAAAAACCATTGCTTAAGCCATGTGTGGGCTTCAACATAGATTTTACAGCGGGGGTAACTTCCACCAGGGAACATCCGAGCATTTGGGCCCAGTATTTTATTTCCCAGTCTTCGTTGACGGCGATGTTGCCGGTATTTGTGGCGGACTTTATATTATATGGCATAATGGTATTATTTATACTGATGATTGCAATTTAGGTGCCAGAAAACGCGCCGTCCTTTATGGGAGCTTTAGTATATTGATGCCTTTGGGATTTCTCAAAAAATCTTCCGGATATCTCCGGCCAACCAGCGGGCCTACCCAGCCCCATTTCTGAACATGAAAAAAGCCCAGAATTTGAGTGGGGCTTATATTCTGGGCTTTTAGGTTGTGGTGTGGCAAGGGCTGGTGTCTTCTTTCCAGACAGATATGGACATAATGGGACAATGGCTGGATTTGTACTATTTGGGGG
>JAYWAZ010000239.1:0-11341 GCA_043781975.1 Bacteroidota bacterium | reverse complement strand
GCAGACAAACATTATACCTACCGGGCTGTGCGTATTCATGAACGGCGTTCCAGGAGGTGGCGCTTGTACCATCACCAAAGAACCAGGTGACGGTAGCCCCCGAATTGGGAGCAATGGTCGTGTTGGTGAACCAGGCCTTCCTGAGATTTATCGAATCGAGCCTCCAGGTCCAGCTTGGCTGGAAATTACATGGAGGAGGCGGAACCGTGACGGAATCACACTTGTAGCGGATACAGTTTGGTGTTAGCTGTACACGCAGGCACACATAATATCTGCCCGGTTGCGCATAAACGTGATTGGCATTCCATGATGTAGCGCTTGTACCATCACCAAAGAACCAGATGGCTGTCGCTGATGACGAAGAGACCTGGGTGGTATTGGTAAAGTGAATATTGCTGGGATTGCCGGGATCCGTGGCCCAGGTCCAGCTGGGCTGGAAGTTACAAGGGGCTGTTACTATCACCTGTTTGCAGATATACCTGATACATGGTGAAGCGCCTGCTGCAACCGCTTTCTTTACAATCAGGCAAACCTCGTAGGTGCCTGCATTGGCATAAGTATGAACCGGGTTCACAAGGTAGGAAGTCGCTCCGTCGCCAAAATTCCAGGTAGAGGAATCTCCCGCCGCGAGTGGAGTACTTAAATTATGGAACTCTATCATCAGCGGATTTGAAGTGGTAGCAGTCCAGCTGAAATCAACGACCAGGTTACAAGGAGTATATACAATGATCGTTTTACAGAGATACCTGACACAGGGAGCGGTGCCTGGCGGAACAGCTTTCCTTACGATCAGGCAAACCTGGTAAGTGCCTGCATTGGCATAAGTGTGAGCCGGGTTCACCGCGGTCGAAGAACTGCCGTCACCAAAAGTCCAGGTGGTGGTATCTCCCGCCGCGAGTGGAGTACTTAAATTATGGAACTCAATCATCAGCGGATTTGAAGTGGTAGCATTCCAGCTGAAGTCAACAACCAGGTTACAAAGTGTATTTACTACAACAGTTTTACAGAGATACCTGATACAAGGCGAAGTGTTGGGTGTAGTGAAATTCTTCTTTACGATCAGGCATACCTGATAGGTGCCTGCATTGGCATAAGTATGTACAGGATTTACATCATGGGATGTGGTATTGTCGCCAAAGATCCATGTGCTGGAATCTGATGGTTCCAGCGGGACCGACATATTATGGAAGGCGAGCATCAACGGATTGTTTGTACTGGCAGTCCAGGTAAAATTCACCACCAAATTACAGGGCGCCTGAATAACGACCTGGCTCGTGAAGGATTGTGTACATACACCCACTCCGGCGGAATTGACCCTTATTACAGTATGCACAACAGCATAGGTGCCGGGTAAGCTGTAGGTATGTGTGGGGGAAATGAGCTGACTACCGGGAGTACCGTCTCCAAAACTCCAGTAATGGTGAATAAATGGAGAATCGGTGTTCAGGGCCGGGTTTAACTTAACCGTAAAATTGGTCTGGAACTGAACAGTAAAATTAGCGTTGCAGGAAATGTTCTGTGCAGTTGCATTAAAGGTAAAGGCTGTTAAACTCAGCCATAAAAGTGTAAATAGTTTTTTCATAACAAACATTTTTGGTGAGGGTGAATAGATTTTTTCATTTAGGATATTTCAGATATAAAAAAGATACGGTAAGTTCAGGAAGCGTTGCCTGTGTAAAAAAAAATTAATGATTTTCTCTGATCATCTCTAAAAACCGCTCTACTGCCTTTCTTACAGGCGTTGCTGCTGTAACATAATGGTTTGCTAATATAGAAAAAATAAGCGATTTTCCCCGCTTTGTCATCAAAAAACCGCTCAGGGCGCAGTTATTGCTTAGGGTACCCGTCTTGGCATAAATAAAGGAACTGTCTTTTTTATAATAGGATCTGAGGGTTCCTTCGCCACCCGTGGGAAGGATTATTTTTAATCTTTCCCAACCAAATTCATTCCTCATCTTATTTAATACATATATAAACGATTGGGGAGTAAACAAATTGTACCGGCTCAGTCCGCTGCCATCCACCCATTGGGGTTTTTGAGGAGATTCTTTTAGGTCATATTTTAATAATGTGTCAATAATGGGCTCATCCTTCATATAACCCAGGTGCTGATTACTTACCATCAATAAGGTTTGTTCGGCAAAAAAATTATCACTGCGGTGCATCATGGGTTTAAACAGGGAGTCGGTGGGCTGGGAAAATATCCTGTGCCTTACCGGTTTCGTTTCCGATGGCCAGTAATTGCGGTCAGTTGTTATTTGTTTACCAAGTTCATCTTCCAGTACCCGGTAAACGGTTCCTCCTTCATTGGTGATAAAGGGAATGGTGAAATGGGAATTTTTATCGGGCCCGCTTTTTACATGAAATATGTTTTGGTTCCGCTCCCTCCTGACAGCATTCATAAAATCCTGCTGTTTCCGGCCGCTGTCCCAAATAAAACGGCTGGCAAAGAACCGGGGCCTGATATTGATGATCGAAGCAGTGCTGCTTGCCGTGAGCACATTTCCAAAAATAGGCAAAGGAGACCTCTCCGCCATGTAGTCATCATTATAATCATCCCATGCCCAACCATATCCCAATGCGTTTTCTTTCCAGGCCGAGTCATTGATTATTATTTTTTTATCCGTTTGTTTCAATAATTGCAGTAATGGCTGGTAGCCAAACTCAGTGTTTAAAAAACTGGGGTCCGCATTTGGAAACAGGTAAATAAAGCCGGCATCTTCCATGATGGTTGCAGACAGCAGGCTATCACCGAGGTATTTCATTCCTGCATAGAGCGTAAATAATTTGGTATTGCTTGCAGGGATGAAATATTTTGTAGCGTTGTAATTGTACCAGTATTTTCCGGTGGCGGGTTCATAAATGCTGATGCCGATAAAACCCGTGCTAATGGCAGAATCTTTTAGTAATATTTTTTCTGCCTGGCTGGCAACCCGCCTCGTTAGGCCGCAGCTGGCTGTGCCTAAGCAGACCAGGATAAACATGTAAACGAGGATATAGACCGATCCCTTCCTACAGGGTCGGTTCGTTATACTTACTGGTCCAATCAATTTTATACACTCCATTTCCCATTAAAGTTATAATTTTCAACAGTAATTATAACATAACAGATGATTCTGAAAAACAGGATAAAGATTTTTTCAAGATTGTTTCTGCCTGTCCTCATGCTGTTGATGACCATGTTGTTCGGGACCGCTGGTTATATGATCATTGAAAAATTTAATTTTTTAGAGGCCCTGAACATGACGGTAACCACCATTGCAACGGTAGGTTTCGGAGAAGTGCGGCCGCTTTCGGAATCAGGAAGGATATTTACGATCATCCTGATCCTGGCAAATCTTGGACTGTTTACCTACTTCATTACGTTGCTTACCCGTTTTTTTTCTGACGGGGAATTTATTAAACGATACAAACAGATCAAAATGGAAAATAGTATAGCTCTGCTGCAGAAGCACGTGATCATATGCGGCTTTGGCCGCAATGGCCGGGAATGCGCACAGGTGTTGCACAATAACGGGATACCATTTGTAGTGCTGGAAGAAAAGAACGAGCTGGAGCAGGGCCTTGATTTCACCGTAACACATTTTATGAAAGGGGACGCCACCAAAGACGAAGTGTTGCTGGAAGCGGGCATAAAGAATGCCAGGGCGCTCATCACCACGCTTCCGGTAGATGCCGATAATTTATTCGTAGTGCTTACGGCCAAACAGCTCAACCCCGCGTTAATTGTGATCAGCAGGGCATCGCAGGATTCATCAGTAAATAAATTAAAGATCGCGGGAGCCAACAATGTGATCATGCCGGATAAAATTGGAGGTGCGCACATGGCCACCCTTCTGATGCGACCGGATGTGGTTGAAATGCTCTCGATCATGAGTACACGAAGTAATGAACAGTTCCGGATCGCGGAACTGCCGGCCAATAAAAACATTTCCCTGGGTGAACTGGATCTCTGGAGCAAGACCAATTGTACGGTACTGGGTATAAAAACCTCCGGTAATCATTACACCATCAACCCCGACGCATCCTGCAGGATAAATACCGGCGAAAGACTGATCGTGATGGGAAGCGATGAACAGATATCCAGGGCCAAGTGGCTGCTAGCATAGCATCGCTAATTACGTTCCTGTGCCCTCAGCCAGCGTTCGGGTATCTCATTCTGGCTGGCGTTCAGGTAATCATTATAACTGCAGGCGATGAATTTTTTATCCGGAAGCTGCATCCACCAGCGGCCCGTTTTTTTGCTTTGTAAAAAAACGGTATCCACCTCGGTGAACGTGGAATGAAATTCGTTGAAATGATGACGGTCTTCGAGCAGCGCTTCCTGCCTACCCCTGCTTTTACCATCTATGAAATACCAGATCATCTGTGCCACCTGCCTGGCGGAAAGCTCATTCAAATCTAACTGGGGTCGGTAACCATAGATACCAAAGCTGCTCAGTTTGCCGCTCATGCCTGCATACCGGGCAAGTGTACACGCATCTTCGCCCGAGAAGCCGTTGGGGCTCAAACGGCTTGCCGGTGAATCGCCGTACCTGATGGCATTGATATCAAAACTCAGTAAATGCGTGTTTCGCAGTACCGGTTCCATTTCTTCGATGTTCTCCTTCACGGTGCCCACCCTGTAGCAGTCGAACCGAAGCTTGTCCATTGTTTCCAGCATTCCCGGATGTACATAATAACTCTGGAAGCCGATGTGGTTGTAATGCCTCACCAGGTTGGGTTCACCCGTAAGCATTTCCATGAGGAAATTTTCAGCGCGTACCGGGCTTTCTCCCTTCAGGTCTATCGTAGCGTCTATCCCGGTGGCTTCCACCACCCGCTGTAATTCTTTATAGGCAAAATACTGGGCCAGGGTGAGGTCGTGCGAACCGCCCAGGATCAACACTGTTTTATTTAGACGTAATAATTCAGCCAGCACCGTTTTAACCGCAGCATAGCTATCAGCAAGGCCTGCCCCCGTTTTTATGTTCCCGATATCTGCGATCCGTATGTCTTTATGCCAGTAATATAAACGGTACAATTCTTTCCGAATGCCATCGGGCCCGTTACCGGTAAGGTCCTGCAGGCCGTCACCCCGGCTCTCGGGGGCGCCAACCAATATGATATCAGCATCGGATATATCTGGGAATTGGTTTTCATAAATGGTGATGTTTTTGGCCAGCTGGCCATCATTATATCCGCCATCACCGTTTATCTCATTTGCCCGGACGGGCGCTAAAAAATCATTCAGGTCGTACATTCAAAAAATTTGGACAAACCTAATTTATTAATTTCAGATTGTGTGTACAGCACACTGAAATTTATACGAAACCGGATGCTTTTTCGAAACACTAAAATCTTAACTTCGTGGTATAATTAAATCCAGCATGAAAATCAAAGAAGAAGTACTTAGTGATGTGGTCATAAAATTTGCGGGGGATAGCGGTGATGGTATGCAGCTTACCGGCAGCCAGTTTACCAATAATACCGCCTTGCTGGGGATCGACCTTGCCACTTTCCCGGATTTTCCCGCAGAAATAAGGGCGCCGATCGGAACGCTTCCGGGTGTAAGCGGCTACCAGCTTCGGTTTTCATCCGACAGGATCTACACACCGGGGGATGCCTGTGATGTACTGGTGGCCATGAATGCCGCCGCTTTAAAGACTAATTTAACCGCTTTGAAGCCGGGCGGTAAGATCATTGCCAACGTGGACGGGTTTGATGCCAAAAACCTTCGTCTGGCCAATTATCCCGAAGGTGTGAACCCGCTGGAAGATGATAGCCTGGGCAATTATGAGGTGATAAAAATAGATGTCACCAAAATGACCCGGGAGGCTCTGAAGGACATCACCATGGGCACTAAGGAAAAAGACCGGGCCAAGAATATGTTTGTGCTTGGTTTTTTATACTGGATGTATAACAGGGAAATGGAGACCACGATAAGTTTTATAAAGGAGAAGTTTGGAAAGAAACCCGAAATATTTGAAAGTAATGTAAAAGCCCTGCAGGCTGGGTATAATTTCGGTGACACGACGGAAACCTTTACCACCCGCTATACAGTGGAGAAAGCGAAAATGGACCCCGGAACATACCGCTCCATTATGGGCAACCAGGCCGTGGCTTACGGGCTCATAGCCGCCTCGCAGAAAAGCGGGCTGCAGTTGTTCCTGGGCAGCTACCCCATTACGCCCGCCAGCGATATCCTGCACGAGCTGAGCAAGTATAAGAACTTTGGTGTAAAAACATTCCAGGCGGAAGATGAAATAGCCGCCATTACTTCGGCTATTGGTGCCAGTTATGGAGGCAGTCTGGGCATAACAACCAGCAGCGGACCAGGTATAGCGTTGAAGGGGGAGGCCATGGGATTGGCCGTGATGCTGGAAATACCACTGGTGATCATCAATATCCAGCGAGGCGGACCTTCTACCGGACTACCCACCAAGACCGAGCAGAGCGACCTCATGCAGGCTTACTTTGGGCGTAACGGGGAATGTCCCATGCCCATTATTTCCGCCTCAACGCCGAGCGATTGTTTTAACGCCATTTACGAGGCCGTACGCATTTCAGTGCAGCACATGACACCTGTGATCTTTTTAAGCGATGGATATATTGCCAACGGCGCGGAACCCTGGAAGTTCCCGGTATCCGCAGACCTGCCAGAGATAAAAACTTCATTTGCTTCGCGGAACAATGCCAGCGATCTCGATGTGAATGGTAAATTTCAACCTTATAAAAGAGATGACAAACTGGTTCGTCCATGGGCCATCCCCGGGACTCCGGGATTGGAACACAGGGTAGGCGGACTGGAAAAGCAGGATGTTACGGGCAATATCAGTTACGAGGCCGATAACCACCAGCATATGGTAAAGACCAGGCAGGCAAAAGTTGACATGATCGCCGACCATATTCCCGAGCAGCATTTGGATAGCGGACCTGAAACCGGAAAAGTACTGCTACTGGGCTGGGGAAGTACTTACGGGGCGATCAAAAGTGCCTGCACCGAATTGCAAAAAGCAGGTCACGCCGTTGCGCATGCCCATCTTCGTTATATAAGGCCATTCCCAAAAAACCTGGGAACAATATTGAAAAATTATGATCATGTACTGGTGCCGGAGATAAACAATGGACAGCTCATCAGAATTATCCGCGATGTTTATTTTATAGATGCAAAGGGCTATAATAAGATCAAGGGGATACCTATTACAAAAGGAGAACTGGTAGCTGAAATAAAGAAGATGCTGTAATTTTTTTAATTCCTCCTCTAACTTTACGCTTATCCCCCGATTAAATCGGGGAATTTTTTATGACGCAAAAGATGCTCACAAAGGGAGATGAAAAAACCCTTGCTGCAGGCAAGGGTTTTTAATCAGTAAAATCATTTATTTCCGCCTTATTGATTCTCTTCCAAACACATAACCGATCTTAATGCTAAAAGTAAAATAGGCGTCATTATGTTTTGGATTGCCGCGCTGGTCCCCCTCCGAAGTGATATGGCTGGGGTCAAGTTCCCATTGGCGGTCGTTCAGTAACAATGCATTGGTCAGTTTGTTACCGGTAAAATAAGTGGGATATAATGTAGGGTCGATATAAGTGGTGCTTACATCATCGAGGTAATCGGTAGATAATAACCGGTAAACAATCTCGGCCCTTACATTTAGGGTATTGGTCAGTTCATATAGGCCCCCGATACCGATCGGGATATTCATCTGGCTTAATTTATAAGGCGTTCTGCCGGGGTATTCTTTAAATCCCTGGCCCTCTGTACTCAATGGTTGAAGGTCGATCCACTTGCCATCATATTTGGCCTGCGGGTTGAAATGGAAAAACCCTACTCCGGCGAGCAGGTAAGGCGAGATCATGGGTGGCTCCCAGTCATCATCATATTTTGCGAAAATATACAGCGGATGGATCTCCGCAGCAATCATGAATTCCGAAATATTGCTACGGAAGCTCAGGTTGCGCTCATACCTGCCATAAGTGGAGGCTTTTACGCTTTTTAATATGGCATCATCAGCCGTTACCTTGCCAAAGGTCGCTTCCGCCCTTAATGATATCATGTATTTGTAATTGGCGGAAACGTAGACGCTGCCGGCCGGTTGAAATTTACCAAAATTCACGTCTTTTATGAATTTTTTACCGATACCTTTTCTGCCCCCCAGGTCGGTCAGGCAATTCATGGCACTCACCGAGCCTCCCAATTCAAAAGTCACCGGGTTGTCGTAATATTTATTATCATAAAAGTAGTATTGGGCGGATACCTTATTGCTAATACCAGACAGCAATAAAAAACAGCCCAAAACAGTCATTAAATTTCTCATGTAAAAAAAACCTTTAAAAAAATAAATAGCTGGATTTCGGGGGATATTAAATGAAATGCAAATAAAACGATTATTCCTCAATTAAGGTTCAACTTTCCTGTTTTTGTGAACAAATTTACAGATTTGATACAAACCACAATCATGACAGTGGGGGGTACGGGCTGTGCAGGTATACCTGCCGTGAAGGATCAACCAGTGATGCGCTTTATGAATATATTTTTCGGGTATATGTTTGACCAGTTGTTTTTCAGCGGCAAACGGGGTTTTGGCATTATGTATCAACCCGATCCTTGTACTCACCCTAAACACATGTGTATCGACCGCCATGTTTGGCTGTTCATCAATGACGGAGGTTATCACATTGGCGGTTTTTCTTCCAACACCGGGCAACTGCACCAGTTCTTCCACGGTCATGGGAATTTTGCCGTTGAATTTTTCCAGTACCATTTTCGCCATACCGATCAGGTGTTTGGCTTTATTGTTGGGATAGGAGATGCTTTTGATCAGTGCAAAAAGCTCGTCGGTACCAGCCCTGCTTAAAGAAGTGATATCGGGGTACTTTTTAAAAACAGCGGGGGTGGTCAGGTTAACCCGCTTATCGGTACACTGCGCCGATAAAATAACGGCTACCAATAAATGATAAGGGCTGTCATATAATAATTCCGTCTCAGCATCCGGACTGTGCTGCAGGAAATAATCAATTAAAAAGCGATAACGTTCTTTGATGGTCATAAAAAATCCCCCGATTGATCGGGGGATAAAATTACATGATTAAACGGATGCGATTAAGCCTGAGGTGTAAGTTCACCCATAACTTTTTCGGCATGGTTTAAAATGTTATCGATCGTTTCCTGGCGTGGTGATAATTTGAGCGATTCCAACCTTTTTTGGGCGGAACTGATCACTTCAAATTTTTCACGAAGACTCCAGTCAGATTCCAAAGCGGCCTTTATTTCGGCTGTTTGGGCTGGGGAAGTTTCATTGTACAAATATTGTAACAAATCTTCCGGGGTAAAATTGTGCATAGACAAGTTAAGTGGCTTGTGTTAAGAAATTAAATATCCATTATCCGCGTATTAAACGGTGGTTTAAGGAGAATATTGTCTTTTATGGCAAAATTAATTGCCTGAAGAGGGGCTATTTACGATGAATAAGTCTTCATTATTTTTTTTCATCATGTATTTTTCCCTTGCATATTTTTCAATGGTTTGTGCGTTGGTTTTCAATAGGTCAAGCTCAATGTGCGATTCAATGATGGCCCTGGTCAATTGTCGCTCGCTTTTCTGAAGTTCGTTCAATTTAGCCCTTTTGTTAAATTCTGATCCGATATCTTTTACATCAAAGAAAAACATCCATATTATAAAAAAAGTTCCTGCAATAAAATATTTGTTCAATAACCAGGATGGTATATGGGTTAGTAATTTCATGGTTGATGCTGGCACCGTTACTTTCCAAATTTAATCTTTCCTTTTGGATATAGCGCACTTTCTGCCAGTATTTCTTCAATCCTGATCAGCTGGTTGTATTTGGCCAGGCGGTCCGACCTTGAGGCAGAACCTGTTTTGATTTGTCCGCAGTTTAAGGCCACGGCAAGGTCGGCAATGGTGGTATCTTCCGTTTCCCCGCTCCTATGACTCATGATGGTATTATAACCATTATTTTGCGCCATACTCACCGCATTAATGGTTTCAGTGATGGTGCCGATCTGGTTCACCTTTACCAGCAATGCGTTCGCAACACCCGTATCAATGCCCTTCTGCAAACGGTCAACATTGGTCACGAACAGGTCATCACCTACTAATTGTATCTTCTTACCAAGTTTGTCCGTCATCAGTTTCCATCCTTTCCAGTCGTCTTCGGCCATGCCGTCTTCGATGGAAATGATGGGATATTTTTTCACCCAGTTGTCCCAGTAATCCACCATTTTTTCACTGCTTAATTTTTTGCCGTCGCTTTTGTGAAAATGGTAGATTTTTTTTGCTTTATCATACATTTCGCTCACCGCCGGATCCAATGCGATGGCAATTTGTGAACCCGCTTTGTATCCTGCCGCGGAGATGGCGGTCATTACCGTTTCAATGGCTTCTTCATTGCTTTGGATATTGGGAGCAAAGCCGCCTTCATCACCTACATTGGTACTGTAACCTTTTTTCTTCAACACAGTTTTCAATGCATGAAAGATGTCAACGCCCCATTGCAATCCTTCGCTGAAGGAAGATGCGCCAACCGGCATTACCATGAATTCCTGGAAGTCGATCTTGTTATCGGCATGGGCGCCGCCATTAAGGATATTCATCATGGGGATGGGTAATATCTTTGCGTTGGTGCCACCGATATAACGGTACAATGGAAGGTTGGCTTCCAGTGCAGCGGCTTTTGCCACGGCCATACTGATGGCCAGTATTGCATTGGCGCCCAGCTTACTTTTATTGGGCGTGCCATCCAGTGCAATCATCATGGTGTCAATCCCGGTCTGGTCGGCCACGTCCCATCCCAGTAAATTATCCGCGAGGAGGGTGTTTACATTCTTTACTGCTTTAAGTACACCCTTTCCGCCGTACAATTTTTTATTGCCGTCGCGCAACTCTACCGCCTCGTGTACCCCTGTGCTGGCGCCACTTGGCACGGCTGCACGACCTAAATGTTCATTCTCGGTTAAAATGTCTACTTCTATGGTGGGGTTACCGCGACTGTCTAGGATCTGGCGGGCGTGTATGGAGGCGATGTAACTCATGATGCTGTTTATGGTTTATGGTTTATTGTTTGTGGTTGAGTCAATGACCGAAATATTTCTTCCAGACTGTTGCTGCCGCTCTGCAAAGAAACAATGTTCCAATTATTCTGCAAACTCAATTCCATTAATTGTTTTCTTACGCTTTCAGGATTGTTGGTCTGAAGTTTGAAGTTTGAAGTTTGAAGTTGTTCAACATCCCTTACTTCACTTAAAACGGTGAGCCTGCCGACCGGTATGTTTTCTTTAAACTCCACGGTCACATAATGGTCTCCCGATCTTGTTTTTTGCAGGTTGCTTAAAGTGTCAT
>JAYWAZ010000238.1:0-4115 GCA_043781975.1 Bacteroidota bacterium | reverse complement strand
CCTGCAGGTAAATGCGTTCCAACTGCTTACCCGTTTGCATGGCTTCCATCACGGCCTTACGGCCGATGACCAGCATATTTTTTTTAGGACGTTGTTGTTGCTGCCTGAAATTTTTCACGATTCAAATTTATGGATAAAGTTTGCCAAAGTTTTAAACTTTGGCAAAGTTCGTAATCACTTAAAATTTAATTTTATTCCAAACTAAAAACCCCGAAAGAAGCAGGATCTCTCAGGGTCTTTGCAAGCCCCTCTTTGGGAGGGGTTTGGGTGGCTTTATTTCAATCCAAATACCTTCTTCACTTCTTTCACGGCGTCCAGTTTTTCCCAGGTGAATAATTCCACTTTCTTTTTAATGGATTTGCCATCGGGAGAAGTGAATGTTTTTTCCACGATCTCGTTCTTACGGCCCATATGCCCGTATGCGGCCGTTTCGCTGTACATGGGGTTGCGTAATTTAAGGCGTTGCTCGATAAAGTAAGGGCGCATGTCGAAACAGGCCATCTCCATCACTTTTTTCGCGATATCACCGTCTTTCATTTTGATCTTTGATGTGCCGTAGGTAACTACGTTTATGCTTGTAGGTTGTGCCACACCGATGGCGTAGGAAACCTGTACCAGCACTTCGTCGCATAAACCGGCGGCCACCAGGTTCTTCGCGATATGCCTGGTCGCGTAAGCCGCGCTGCGGTCCACCTTGCTGGGGTCCTTACCGCTGAATGCGCCTCCGCCATGGGCGCCCTTACCGCCATAGGTATCCACAATGATCTTACGGCCCGTTAAACCCGTATCTCCGTGCGGCCCGCCGATCACGAACTTACCGGTGGGGTTAACATGGTATTTTATTTTATTGTTGAACAAATGCGCATACTTGGGATATTTGGCCTTTACCCGGGGTATTACGATACTGATGATGTCTTTTTTGATCCTGGCCAGCATGATCTCATCATCGGCAAAATCATCGTGCTGGGTGCTTACCACGATCGCGTCGATGCGAACCGGACGGTTGTTATCATCATACTCGAGCGTAACCTGGCTCTTGGCATCGGGGCGCAGGTATTTTATCTGTTTGTTCTCCCTGCGGATCGCCGCCATCTCTATCAATATATAATGGGCGAGGTCCAATGCAAGGGGCATGTAATTGTCGGTTTCATTGGTGGCGTAACCAAACATCATCCCCTGGTCGCCGGCGCCCTGCTCTTCTTTTTTCTTGCGGTCAACCCCCTGGTTGATATCGGAACTCTGTTCGTGAATGGCAGATAATATCCCACAGGAATTGGCCTCGAACATATAATCACTTACGGTATAACCGATCTTACGGATCACTCCACGTGCTATTTCCTGCACATCAAGATAGGCCTTGCTTTTAACCTCTCCCGCCAGGATCACCTGGCCGGTAGTTACCAGTGTTTCGCAGGCAACCTTACTGTTAGGATCAAAGGCTAAAAAATTATCGATCAAGGCATCACTGATCTGGTCGGCTACCTTGTCAGGATGTCCCTCACTCACTGACTCCGATGTAAATAAATACGGCATGGTTGATTTTTTAAGATTGCAAAGATAAGGTTGTAGCGGTTTTAAACAACAAAGTCCCCCCGAATATTCAGGGGGACTTATTAACGTTTATGGATAAAATTGTTCCTTTAGATTTTTGAATAAACGATCCGTACCCGCATCCGGTAGTTTGGATTATTACCGCCACCCACTTTCACCCTTCCATAGGCCACATTATTTCCATAATTGATGGGGAAAACGGAATACTGCGGGTATTTAAAGCTGAACGGGGATGATAACCGCATGTCATAATTGGTCTTATGATTGGTTACTATATCCTGGACATACTTGGTGATATTAAAATTGTAATAATGGGTCGGATTACCGAACACATCGGTCTTATCCCTTTTGAATCCGCCGAAATATAAAAAGTCGACCGTACTTGGAAAGTAACCAACAGATCCGGGATGCTTAAAATCCGGGTCATATAATATGCCGGGGTTGAGGTCGTGATAAATGGGTTTCCATTTTGCCGTTCCGCTGTCTTTCAGTTCCAGGTACAAATAATTGGGTATTGGGAATATGCTGGCGAATCCTGTGTTGTCGGGTATTTCGTCAACGATCAATTCCGCACGGTGAACGATCCTGTTGGACAAACCTGTAAGACCCGGGATGCTCAGGTTGGCAAAAGTGCCCGGACTGGTTTGAAGATAGATCACCTGGTCGCCGGATGGCAGGGCCGGCCGGTTCCTGGAAATATAGTTGGCCGTGGATGAAGATTTATTGGTAGTTGTACCCACATAATCGCTGTTCAATACCAGGGTGTTAAAGGTGGTATCCAATATACCGTTGTTCCTTCTCCTGAAATGCACTTCCAGTTTGGTGTTTGGGTCGGCCAGGTTGGTATAGATGAGTTGATTGCCTGATCCTGTCGCGATCACGGCAAGCCCGTGATAGAATTGCCTGAACAGGGAATCATTGCGGAAGGCGTTATTGAAAATATGCCCGGGAAACGTATCCATCGTATAAAGGATACCCGGATAATTGTTTGCGGTGAGTTTTATGCGGATGGTATTGACGGAATAACTTCTGCCATTGACATATTTTACCGTATCGGCAAGCCTGCGTATATCAATGGTGGCACTGCCCAAGACAGCGCCGAGATTGGGCTGGTAAGTTACGTTCTTGAGTAAATTGGCCGAATCCCGGAATAAGAATGGCGGCTGATCGGCTATTTCCCTCACCTGCACCTGCATGGGTATGCTGCTGTCGCCATAAAATCCTTTGTAGCTTAAACAAAGCACCACTGAATCCACGCCGGCGCCATTGGTAAATAAAGTATCGCCGGGGTAGCCAATATAAAACGGATAAAAATTGGGTTTTAACTGGAAGAAAAGGCTGGCATTGGTTGTACCGAATACGGGATCACTTGTTTTTCCAAAGACTTGGTTATCTGTACGAACAAGGGTGGTGGAATCAGGAGCGAAAACGCCCTGGGTCGTAATGATGGAAAGGGTATCGGCAAAAGTGTGCACGTTGTCCACTGCGGGCAAAAGGTCGGCGCCGATATCCGTGGTGTCCAGCTTATTGCAACCCCAGTTTAAAAAGGAAATGAAAAGTAAAGCGCTGATTACAAATGATAGAATACGTCTTTGCACATTAAAAATTTTAAAGAATGGGAGTTAGTTTTTCTACTTTGCAAGGTCGGCATACAATTGCAAATAGTCTGTTAAATCAGAAGTGGCATCAAATTTCAGTATTTTTTTGCCCTTCACTTTGGTGAATTCATCTACCAGCTTTTTATCCACTTTGGCGGCGCCAAAAGTAACGGCATCCGCGAAGGTCGCCCCCCCTCTGAACATCGCCGCGTTACTGACCTCTTTGAAAGGTTCCAGTTCCTTCTTGGTCACATGATCATTGATGGTGGCCAGTTTCAAAAAATCGGCGCCCAGTTTTTCCTTGAATGTGGTTTCACCGATCGTGTAAACCACCTTACTGTTGCTGAATACCGGTTCTTTTTTATAAGCATTCTTGATGAGCATGGGTATCAATCCCGTCATCCAGCCGCTGCAATGGATGATATCGGGTGGCCAGCCGAATTTTTTTACGGTCTCCAGGGCGCCTTTGCAAAACAAGACGGTCCTGAGGCCATTATCATCGAACCATTTTTCCTGTTCATCGTGAAAAATGGATTTCCGCTTAAAATAATCGTCATTATCCAGGAAATAAACCTGCAGGCGGGCATTGGGCAGGGAAGCCACTTTTATTACCAGGGGATAATCATCATTGTCGATAGACACATTGATGCCCGAAAGGCGAACTACTTCATGCAACCGGTGCCTCCTTTCATTGATAACGCCAAAACGCGGCATGATGCAACGCACTTCCAACCCGCTGTCATTCGATTTTACCGCCAGTTTATTCACTATTTCAGCAAAATCGGTAAGCTCCAGGTAGGGCGACATTTCATTAGCAATGAATAAAATTCTTTTCTTTGTTGACATTTGTGCTATGTTAGTTGCGCTTAATGATATTTAACGGGAGTGCAAAAGTACGGTAATTTTTTGGAAATCGGGATTACACAAGCATTAGAAGCCAAATTCGAAAAAATGATCATATTCAGG
>JAYWAZ010000237.1:0-4128 GCA_043781975.1 Bacteroidota bacterium | reverse complement strand
AATTGCATTGGGATTCACGGTCAGCAGTTGTGACGCTGAAACCGGTCCGCCACAGCCGCCTACCGTATAGGTTATGGTGGTTGTTCCCCCACTGACCGCGTGTACCAGGCCGGTTGTTGAATTCACCGTGGCCACTCCCGGCAAGCTGCTGCTCCAGGTGCCGCCGGGGTCTCCATTGCTGGTATAGGTTGAATTAGCACCTATACATAAGGGTGAGGTACCACTTACGGTACCGGCATTGGCAGTTGGACTTACCGTTACCACTTTAGACGCGCTAATCGGTCCGTTACAGCCACCGACGGTATAAGTTATTGTTGCGGTTCCCGCGCTGACCCCAGTTACAAGTCCTGATATTGAATTCACGGTAGCCACACCCGGTGCACTGCTGCTCCAGGTTCCTCCACCCGTACCGCTGCTGGTATAGGTATCTGTACCTCCTATGCACAATGGTGAAATACCACTGATGATACCCGCATTGGCATTCGGGCTAACCGTCAACACTTTCGACGCGGTTACGGGTGCGCCACAACCCGAAGAAACGGTATAAGTTATCGTGGTCATTCCTGCACTGACTGCAGTTACTAGCCCAGTACCTGAATTAACGTTAGCCACGCCCGGTGCACTGCTGCTCCAGGTTCCGCCACCCGTACCGCTGCTGGTATAAGTATCCGTAGCCCCTATACATAAGGGCGAGGTACCGCTTACCGTTCCTGCACTGACATTGGGGTTTACGGTTAATAGTTTTGATGCACTGGCCGAACCACTACAACCCATAACCGTATACGTTATTGTTGCAGTACCTGCACTGACGGCAGTAACAAGGCCGGTCCCCGGATCTACGGAAGCTGTACCCGGGGCATCACTGCTCCAAGTGCCGCCCGGATCACCGTTACTGGTATAAGTTGAAGTAGCACCTATACATAAGAGTGAGGCGCCACTGACCGTTCCCGCATTGGCGGTTGGGTTTACAGTTACAATTTTAGTTGCAAAAACGGGTGCATTACAACCCGAAGAAACGGCATAGGTGATCGTTGAAGATCCCGGGCTCACGGCTGTTACCAGCCCTGTTACAGGATCAACCGTGGCTATGGCAGGTGCGCTACTGCTCCAGGTTCCTTCAGGATCACCATTAGTGGTGTAGGTAGTTGATCCACCGATTACGCATAATGGAGAGGTTCCGCTCACAGTACCTGCATTGGCATTGGGGCTAACTGTCAGTACCTGCGATGCCAATAACGGTCCGCCGCAGCCGCCTACCGTATAGGTTATTGTTGTGGTTCCGGCACTGACCGCGTGTACCAGGCCGGTTGTTGGATTCACCGTGGCCACTCCCGTCGAGCTGCTGCTCCAGGTGCCACCGGGGTCTCCACTGCTGGTATAGGTTGTATTAGCACCTATACATAAGGGTGAGGTACCACTTACGGTACCGGCATTGGCAGTTGGACTTACCGTTACCACTTTAGACGCGCTAACCGGTCCGTTACAGCCACCGACTGTATATGTTATTGTTGCGGTTCCCGCGCTGACCCCAGTTACAAGCCCCGATATTGAATTAACGGTAGCCACGCCCGGTGAACTACTGCTCCAGGTGCCGCCACCCGTACCATTACTGGTATAAGTATCCGTAGCCCCTATGCATAAGGGTGAGGTACCGCTGACCGTGCCGGCACTTACATTGGGGTTCACCGTTAATACTTTTGACGCACTGAGAGGCCCGCCACAGCCGCTGACCGTATAAGTTATGGTGGATGTGCCCGCGCTCACAGCCGCCACCAATCCTGTAGACGGGTTCACGGTGGCCACGCCCGGCGCACTGCTGCTCCAGGTACCGCCGCCCGTACCACTTCTGGTATAGGTTGTAGTAGCACCTATGCATAAGGGTGAAGTACCGCTTACAACGCCCGCGCTGGCATTGGCACCTACCGTCAGGATCGCCCCGTTACTGGTAGCTGGTGGTGCACACTGACCGGTAACCACACAACGATAGCGATAATTGTTCATTCCCACCGTAGCGCCTGTGATATTCATTGTTGCAGTGGTGACATTGGAATATACACCGCCATTGGCAAGCGGTGAATAAGAAACGCCTGCGTCGGTACTCACCTGCCATTGATAGGTCAATGGCGCTGTACCGGTGGCAGTTACAGAGAATGAGGTATTTGCTCCTTCGCATATGCTGCTGTTGGAAGGTTGTGAAGATATGGATGGGGGCGTACAGCCGTTGGGAACCGTTGCGGTCCATACACCACGGCCATGCGTACCCGCAGCGATGGTGCGGTCGGATGGCCGGTATTTGATCATGTCGGTTCTTACCGTTGGGAACGTCGGATCAGAGGTCCAAACCGTACTTCCGCCATTGAGGAGGTCGGTTTCCCAAACTCCAGTTTCAGTAGCGATATAGGCTTTTGTATTATCCCCCGGATAGAACAGGCACCATCTTACCGGCATATCCGGTAAATTTCCATCCACAGCAGTCCAGCTGGTACCTCCATTCGTGGTTACCCATACATTATTGATCCCATAATTGGAAAAACTTGCCATCAGGTTCTGGTCATTGGTACCGGTTGCCACGCAGGAAACAAATCCCCCTGCGGGCATCCCCGCCCCTGTAATGTTCACACTGGTGGGTACACCCATATTGGCAGCATCTACTCTTACAATTCTTCCCCCGGTTGTAATTCCACTGGAGTTACCCGTTCCAAAATAAACGCGGTTGGCGGTATAAGGTGATACGGATACGGTACTCACGATGGCACCATTGAAATCTGCTATGCTTAATAAACTTGTAGTTGAACCTGTCTGCGGATCATTCCAGCGAAGGTATTGCCCTGGGCTATAAGCGGCATATAAAAGGTTGCCACTATTATCATAATCCCAGGGATTAATGAACCTTCCGATCGATGTTGAAAAATTGACACTGCCCCAGGAAGCGCCCCCATCCGTACTTCTCCGGTACTGGTTATACACATAGGCGCCAAACTGGTACTGGGGCTGGTCCTGGTCAATGGCCACAAAAGCGCCATCGCCACCGGTGACTTCTACTGAACCGCCAAGACCTGGGTTGGTCAGTTGGTGGGTCCCATTATCCTGCGCTCCTGCCAGGAAATAATTGGTGGTGCTGGGATGGATGGCCACGGAATAGAATTGTTTTAATCTTAACCCGATATTACGGTCACGTATAGTTGTTCCGCCATCACTTGAATAATGGATACCGCCATCACAGGCGAAAATCAGTTTAGTACCCCCTGCCCACCATAGTGCATGGTGTTGGTCGGCATGAACGTATTGTCCTCCAAGACCCACCCACGCAGATATCTGTGTCCAGCTGGCGCCGCCATTCGTTGTTTTATAATTGTCAAGTCCTCCTACAATACACTGGTTGGGGTCTGCCGGATTAATTACTACCGAAAGGGAATACCATCCCTGGCCATTAGCCCAACCAGCGCTTGGTTGTCCAGCCGTTGCTGCCCAGTTGGCACCACCATCTGTTGATTTATAAATAAAGAGAACTTGTGAACTAGGGTAGTCGTTAGCGGGAGCAGCATATAAGGTATTGCCCATTACAGCTATCTCTGCACGTGCATTAAAAGAAGGGAAGGCCGTTACCGGGGAATTCCATCCGGCAGCGGGGCTAACGGTTGCGGGTATGTCGGTATAACGATAAGCCTGTGTACTGAAGATACCCGTCACGATGTGCAATCTTCCCGGTGCGGAAGTGGAACTGATCTCCATATCGCATATATCAAAATTGGGTGCAGTATTCGGTGTGATGGGTGTCCAGACCACGCCACCACTGGCTTTTGTGGAGCGTAACACCCCATTTGCCCTTGTAGCCAGGTAAATATTTCCCTGGAAATCGCATAAGATCCTTGTGCATCTCGTAAAGGCAGCCGTGCTGGGCAAATAATTCCAGGTTACACCATGATCGGTGCTCTTAAACACACCCACCCCTGCAACGGCATCCGCATTAAAATATGATTCACCCGTACAGAAATACATGGTATTGAAATCCGTTGGATCCTGGCAGATGGCAGCAACAGCGAGGTTGCTCAGAAAATCATTGACCAGTACCCAGTTGGCAGGCGAAGTGGTGATATCCGTGGTCTTCCACAAACCACCATCGATACC
>JAYWAZ010000236.1:0-29452 GCA_043781975.1 Bacteroidota bacterium | reverse complement strand
TCACCGGCAAGGAACTGGAATCCTATGCCATTAAATCGGATGAAGAACGGAAAGCCAAAAACGCTTTGCTGGGTCTGATGAAGGGCAATGACGCCCTGGACCAGACCAACAAGGAATTCCTCGACGGACTGACGGAATACATTGCGGGAGAGGAAAGGAAGGACGAGTCGAAAAATAAACCGCCCACACCTTACCGTAAAGAGATCGTAGGTGATGATGAAACAAATATCAATGACCGTAATTACGGCAATAATGATATCATGGCCTCCACCCCGATGCATGGAACCCATTGTTCGGGCATCATTGCCGCTATCCGCAAAAACGGCAAGGGAATGGACGGTATTGCCGATAATGTACGGATCATGATGGTCCGTGCCGTGCCTGACGGGGATGAACACGATAAGGACATCGCCAACGCGATACGCTACGCGGTCGACAATGGTGCGCAGATCATTAGCATGAGTTTCGGTAAGGATTTTTCGCCACAGAAGCAATGGGTGGATGATGCCTTCCGTTACGCCGAAAGTAAGAACGTTTTACTGGTACACGCCGCCGGTAATGATGCAAAAGATGTGGATACGGCGGATAATTTTCCCAACCCCATTTTTATAAATGGGAAAGGAAGGGCCGGCAATGTGATCACAGTGGGCGCCAGCGGCGATCCCAAATCAGGCGGACTGACGGCGTCTTTCAGCAATTTTGGCAAGAAGGAAGTGGATGTATTTTCTCCGGGCGTTAAGATCTATTCCACGCTGCCCGGCGGTAATATGTATGGAAATTTACAGGGTACCAGTATGGCCTGTCCGTTGGTTGCCGGTATCGCCGCGTTAACACTGGAATATTTCCCCAACCTTTCTGCGAAGCAATTGAAATATGTAATAGAAAAATCGGCCCGGGTGCCAGAAATAAAAGTAAGGCAACCGGGATCGGAAGATATGGTGAACCTCGGCGATATTTCAAAGACCGGCGGCATCGTGAACGCTTTCGAAGCCCTGAAATTAGCGAGTACGCTAAAGGGTGAGAGAATACCGGTTAAGGAGACCTTACCCAAACCCAAACTGGTTAAAAATAAAAAAGGATGATCAAAGATGACATCTTTGATCACCGCATAAAAGTTTACACCTTTCAAAAAGGTGTAAACTTTTTTTAATTCACAAAATCAACTGCCATGTCAAAACCTTCTCCCACCAGCTATCCCGGCTATTTTCAAAAATACATCGACCAGGTAACCGAGCAGGACCTGCCAACC
The DNA here is from genome assembly GCA_043781975.1 of Bacteroidota bacterium. Taxonomy (GTDB): domain Bacteria; phylum Bacteroidota; class Bacteroidia; order Chitinophagales; family Chitinophagaceae; genus Ferruginibacter. The sequence goes on along the minus strand of JAYWAZ010000236.1, from coordinate 28,203 downwards.
GCTTTCAGTAAGCAGCTGCACGTTATCAAAGCATTCCTGTCTGGCATTTCGGAAGAAAAATCAGGTTATGCCTATTCGGAAGGAAAGTGGACATTAAAAGAATTACTACAGCATATCATCGACACCGAAAGGATATTCGATTACCGGGCCCTTTGCTTCGCCAGGAAGGAAGCTGCCTCCCTTCCCGGCTTTGAAGAGAACGATTATGCGGCCAATTCCAACGCCAACACCAGGAGCTGGCAAGGCCTGGTGGAAGAATTCGGGGTGGTGCGCCGGGCCACCGAATTATTGTTCGGAAGTTTTACGGATGAAGCGCTTGCCACTATCGGCCTGGCAAATAATAACCACACTTCAGTTGCGAGTATCGGGTTCATCATTGTTGGCCACTTTTATCATCACAAAAAAGTAATGGAGGAAAGGTATTTGTAGGCTACCCCGATTTTAATATTTACGGTACCCCCATTCCGAGCGCCGTCGTTGTGCGTCCCCGCCAACGACCGAAGTCAATGCTTATGATACCCTACATCACTATTGAGATTTCCACTTTTAAGTTATATAGCCCTGCGCTATTCCGAGCGCCGTCGTTGTGCGTCCCCGCCAACGACCGAAGTCAATGCTTATGATACACTTCAGCACTATTGAGCTTTCCACTTTTAATTTGCATAACACTGCGCTATTCCGAGCGCCGTCGTTGTGCGTCCCCGCCAACGATCGAAGTCAATGCTTATGATACACTTCAGCACTATTGAGCTTTCCACTTTTATGTTGCATAGCGCTGAGCTATTCCGAGCGCCGTCGTTGTACGTCCCGCCAACGATCGAAGTCAATGCTTATGATATGCTTTAATAGCTAAATTTTCAATGAATATGTAAATTTTACTATTTTTATAGGGCATGAAGTACCCTCTTTATTGGCCGCAGTTTTTTACCGCTACCATTTTGGAATGGAAGCAGCTTTTGAAACAGGACAAGTATAAGGATATAATAATCGAAAGCTTACGTTTTCTGGTTTTTGAAAAGAAAATCAGTTTGTATGCTTTCGTTATAATGTCTAATCATATACACCTAATCTGGCAGGCTATACAGGAAACCACTCCTGATATCATACAGCACAGCCTATTATCTTATACAGCACATAAGATCAAACTAGACCTAGAAAAAAATCATCCCAAGGTATTACCGCATTTTAAGGTAAGTGCCAAAGACAGGGAATACCAGTTTTGGGAGAGAAATGCCCTGGGGATTGATCTGTATGAACATAAAGTGTTTATTCAGAAACTGGATTATATACATTGGAATCCGGTACAGGCCGGTATATGTAAATTCCCTGAAGAATATTATTATTCATCGGCAAAGTACTATGAATATGGGATAGATGATTTTGGAATAATTGCCCATTACAACCCTTAAACTGGTTAAGACTTCGGCTGTTGGCGGGGACGCACAACAGCGGCGTCTGGTGTTTCGGCTGTTGGCGGAGATGCGCAACAGCCCCGCTTGCTATTCTAAATGAAAAATGCCGCCCGGCCCAAAGGCTGAACGGCATTCCGCTTTTCATACTGGCAAATCCGTTTAATTATTCTTTGCGGTAGCACCCTGGTTGATCATATTGTTGATCACTTTTACCGACGCGTCGATATAGATATCATTGCTGATCCTTTTCAGCCACTGGGTATTCTTTTCCGTTTTTTCTTTGGCCGCCCTGATGGCCGTGGTATCCGCGGCAATATTGTTCACCTTCAATTCCTTGCTCAATTTGTAAAGGTCGTCCAGTTCCCTGGAAGTTACTTTCAATTGCTTCTGCTCTTCCTTATATTTACTGATATTCAGGGAATAGGCTTTATCATTGTATTTTTCAAGCCAGTCGATATCCGCCTTCAGTTTGCTGAAGGTGGTATTCTTCCTGAATTCATCATTGATGTTGTTGATCACTAACTGGTTGCTGATCGAACTGGTCCAGGGTTTGTAATCCGCCCTGGCAATGGTATCCCATTGCAATGCGGCGGGATTATCTTTTTCACGGAATTTCAGGTATTCGAAACGATCGGGTAAGATGATATCCGGCGTAACGCCTTTCAACTGGGTTGCGCCACCGTTGATGCGGTAAAATTTCTGGAGCGTCAGTTTAATGCTGCCAAGGTCTTCCGTTTTTTTATTGGAGAAAAGCGGGTTGTCGTTTTCGGGGTTCAGGGGAATATTACGCTGCACTGTGCCTTTACCGTAAGTAGAGCTGCTGCCAATGATAATGCCGCGTTTGTAATCCTGTATCGCGGCGGCGAATATTTCAGAGGCACTGGCGCTGAACTCGTCCACCATTACCGTCAGCGGGCCGCTGTAAGCGATGTTCTTGTCCTTGTCTTTCCACTGGTAGGGTTTGTCTTCCCTGCCTTTTACCACGCAGATCGGACCGTCTTCAATAAAGAGGCCGGCCATTTTTACCACTTCGGGCAATGACCCGCCCCCGTTGCCACGCAGGTCGATGATGATACCTTCCACGTGTTCTGCCTTCAGTTTTTCAATTTCTTTGGCTACGTCCTCCGAGCATTTGGCGCCTTCGGGGTTGGCGAAATCAACATAGAATTCAGGAAGGTAGATATAGCCGATCTTATGGTCGCCGTTGATGATAGCGCTTTTCGCAAAGGTATCGTCCAACTTTATTTCATCCCGCATCAGGGAAACCACTTTGATGCTGCCGTCGATCCTTTTGATGGTAAGTCTTACTTCAGAACCCTTTTCCGCACCGCGTATAAGTTTCACCGCATCGGTAACGGCGTAACCCGTAACATCAAGGGGTTCTTTGCTTCCCTGTGCAATCTTGATGATCTCATCGTCCACCCGCACTTCGCCGCTTTTCCAGGCAGGCATTCCCGTTATGAGACTCGCGATCTTTATTTTCCCGTCATCTTCCTTTAGTTGCGCGCCGATCCCGAAAAAAGAGCCGCTCATCGATTCGTCGAACGAACGCTTGTCGATCGGTGGCAGGTAATTGGTATGCGGATCCATGGTGCCGGTGATGGCATTTACAAAAGTGCTGAAATTCTCATCGGTGGTCTCATGGGTCTTCTTGGTGGCAAAGAAGCGTTCTATTTGTTTTCTGACAGCGTCTCTTGCTTCACGTTCCATCGTGGTGTCGGGCTTCGAAACAAAATCTTTTTTGTCCTTGTTCTTCTCCCGGTCGTTCTGCATATCCACGTACTTCGATAGCGTGAGGTATTTGAGCCGCTTTCTCCAGGTATCTTTCCGCTCGGCCTCTGATTTGGGGAAACTCAGTTTATCCTGTTCCAGTTCAACCGTTTCGTCTTTTGTAAAATCAAAGGGTTTCGAGAGGATATCCCTGAACAGGCCTGATGTTTCATTCAGGCGCTTGAGGTACACATCATTGATGGTGAAGAATGATTCCAGGTCAGCGCCATGGATCTCATCATCGACCTTGTTTTCATATTTGCGAAAACCTTCAATATCTGGCTGTAAAAAAATATTCCTGTCGTCATCCAGTTCTTCAATGAATTTTTTCAACACGATCTTCGAAAAAGCGTCATCGATCTTCCGGGGACTGTAATGACCCTGTTCCAGTAATACACCTACGTTGCGGAGCACTTTGGCGTACTTTGATTTGGGGTTATCATTATCCGGCTTTCCCTGTGATGAAAACGCCAGGAACATGCTTGCCCCGGTAAGCACCAGTATAACCGGTAAGAATTTTTTACTCATCATAAATGTTGCAATTTTTTGCATGGTGTAAAATTAACGGAAAACAAGCTGTATTTATTTATTGAGAACGTAACAAATGGAATAATGTTTTGTTAAAGGCCTTTTACGGGAAATAAAGCGGATGAAAGGTAGCAATATGTCTTATTCCAGTAAAAAAAGATGAAAAATCCCGCCTGCAAAGGCAGGAAATTTATTGGGGTAACCAATGGGGCTCGAACCCACTACCCCCAGAATGACAATCCACCTTTCAACCGGACATATCTTATATTTGACGGTACAATGAAGTTTTTTACCAGTTGGCGGGCGGTGCTTTTTTTGCCCAACCAGTATCATCATTACCAATACGCATGGAAAAGATAAAAACCCTGATCTGTATTATTGGAGCCGGTCCGTCGGGCGCTACCTGTAGTATATTCTTAAGCAAGATGGGCATTGCCCATGTCATTGTGGATGCGGCAGTTTTTCCAAGAGATAAAATTTGCGGCGATGGCATTGACCTTAACGCGGTAAGGATATTAAATCATATTGACCCGGACCTTGTTGAAACCGAACTGGCAGCTGACAATATTAATTTTTCTGCGTCACAGGGCATCCGGTTCATATCGCCAAATGGCAGGCAGTTTGATATATTGCGACCGCTCCAAACTGAGGGGAACAGGTATGACGACAAGCCAATATATTATGTAAGCAAGCGAATTTATTTTGATGCGCTCCTGGTCAGCAAGATAGACCCGAAAACAGCGGATCTGAGGTTGTCCACCCGCATTGACCAAATAAGAAGGAATGGAAATCTTTGGAACCTGGAAGGAAGCTCGGCGGCAGGTAAAATTGAAATTGAAGCCGGGTTTTTGATCGGTGCCGATGGCGATCATTCAGTGGTGCTCCGTCATCTTGGGATGCGAAAGATCGATCGGGTCAATTACGGCTCTGCTGTAAGGCAATATTGGAATGGAGTAGAGGGTTTGCACAAGGATAATCTGCTGGAAGTGTATTTTCCAAAAAAGCTGCCTCTTTCCTATTTCTGGATATTTCCCCTGCCAAACGGAAAAGCAAATGTTGGCTATGGAATGATCAGTAAAGTGGCCATTAAAAAAAACATCAACATCAGAAAAACCTTTGAAGGGTTGATAAAAACCGATCCCCTGCTTGCCGCGCGTTTTAAAAATGCAGAGCCCGAAGATTCCATTAAAGGATGGGGGGCGCCCATGTCGGGCAATAAGCGCCCGGCGCATGGTGACGGATGGTTGTTATTGGGTGATGCTGCCTCCATGATCTGCCCCACCAGCGGTGAAGGAATTGGTTCGGGGATGATAACAGGATTTATAGCCGCCAAATTTATTCAGCGGGCTGTTCATGAAAACGACTTCAGTCAAAAGATGTTCACCCACTACTCCCGTGAAATTCATAAACGGATGCGGGCGGAGGAAAAAATTTTCCGCTTTATCAGTTTCATACCGGGCTGGTTATTTTTACGGGGTGTTAATTTGGTTTTGACAAACCGGTTTTTTAAGAACTGGTTGTCAAAAAAAGGGATGAGAAGCTGGGTAATCACAGCCTATGATAAAGAACTCGAAGTGAATTTGAACTGAATGCTGACCCATCATATTAAATCAAACAGCAGTTGAATTTTTTAATCTGGAAGATGCTTTTGATTTTTCGTGGCTGGTTGGAAACCACGCCACGACACTCAAGGGTGGAGCTTGCTGGCTTGCGGATGATTTACGGAAGGAACACCGGTCGCGGCGAAAAAATGCGGATCCCGGCCTAATACCGAAATCCGCTTATGTGCTGTAATTGCAGTGGAGCGCTATTTCCCCGCTCTAAAGTGGGTAACCAATGGGGCTCGAACCCACGACCCCCAGAATCACAATCTGGTGCTCTAACCAACTGAGCTATGGCTACCGTTCAATGCGGCTGCAAAAATAAAGAAAAACACCTCCCGGTCAAAATTACATTTTGACCGGCCTGCTATAATCACTTTCTTTGCAGGCGATAACTCACCCACATGTCCTGGAATCAATACCTCGTCCCAGTTTTATTATCCACTTTTACCGGCTGGGTCACCACATGGATCGCCATTAAAATGCTGTTCCATCCGCGCAAACCCGTCAATATTTTTGGATTTAAATTACAGGGCATCTTTCCAAAAAACCAGCCACTGATCGCCCAGAAATTAGGCCAGGTAGTGAGTAAGGAATTAATTTCATTCGCCGAGATCGAGGAAAAAGTGACCAATCCCGATAACCTGGCACAATTGAAACCTGAGATCGAAAAACACATCGACAGCTTTTTGCGGGAGAAACTGAAACAAACATTTCCCCTGCTTTCCGTATTCATTGGAGAAAAGACCATTGCCCAGTTAAAGGCGGCTTTTTTAATGGAACTCGAAAGTCTTTTCCCGGTGTTGATGAAAAGTTATATGGGTAAACTGGAATCTGAACTTAACCTGGAAAAAATTGTTACGGATAAGGTGGCCGGTTTTTCTTCCGATAAACTGGAAGATATATTGGACCAGATCACTAAAAAAGAATTCAGGTTCCTGGAATTCATCGGTGCGGCCTTCGGTTTTCTCATCGGAGGGTTGCAGGTGCTCTTCCAGGTGCTGGCGCATTAACAAAATATTAATAACCTTTGCTGTTCCCCAAGTTATAATGCCACTCATCATCTAATCGGGTTCTTTTTGGCATTTAAGACAGAAGTTTGCAAAAATTTTAAGACAATCAATTAAAACTATCTATTTAATGTATAAATTATTTTCAACCTTCGTAATAAACGTTCTTTTATTATTATCGGTAAATGTGGAGGCACAAATGCCCACCAATGGACGTGGACAGATGGGCGGCCAGAATATGAACCTGGGACATTTTTACGGCAAGGTAATAGAAGGCGCCAACAACAAACCCCTGGAAGCCGCTTCCATACAACTCATACAAAGCAAATTTGATACGGTAACAAAAAAAAGAAAGGACGTGATCGTGGGCGGGATGCTCACCACGAAAAAAGGCGAATTCAGCCTGGAGAACCTGGGCATCATGGGTTCTTACAAACTCAAAATAACCGCCATAGGTTTTAAAATGATAGAGCAGAAAGTTTCATTTGATCTGAACATGGCGGCCGCAAAAAACGGCGACTTAAGCAGCATGCTGAGCGGCGTGGACAAGGACCTGGGCAATATCAAAATGGAAACCGATGTACAACAGCTGCAAAACGTAACCGTAACGGCCAGCGCGCCTACGCTCGAAATGAAGATCGACCGGAAAGTGTTCAATGTTGAAAAGAACCTCACCAGCGTGGGTGGTACTGCCGTTGATGTGATGAAGAACGTGCCTTCTGTGAACGTGGATATTGACGGCAACGTTACTTTAAGGAATGCGGCCCCACAGATATTCGTAGATGGAAGGCCTTCTACCCTCACGCTCGACCAGATACCCGCCGATGCCATCGCCAGCGTGGAGATCATCACCAATCCTTCCGCTAAATTCGATGCCAGCGGTGGCGGTGCCGGTATCTTAAATATTGTGCTGAAGAAAAACCGGAAAGCGGGCTATAACGGGAATGTGCGTGCAGGAATCGATTACCGGGGAAGGCCCAGCCTGGGTGGCGATTTTAACGTGAAACAGGGCAAGGTGAACTTTTTCGCCAGCACCCAGCTCGGGCTGCGAAAATCCATCAGCACGGTAAGCAGTAACCGCACTGATTTCCTGACGAACGGAACCGCCCATTCCATTCAAAACAACAAACCGATCAATAACGGCTTCTTCTCTTTCGGAAGGCTGGGCATGGATTATTTCCTGGATAACAGGAACACCATCACCATCGGCGGCAACATCGTCAGGGGAAGGTTCAAAACAGATGATGTCATCAACATCATGAGGGATACATTAAATATCCCCACACCGGTTTATGATAATGGTTACCGCACCAGCAATTCGGTCTTTAATTTTTACAACTACGGATCCACCCTCAGCTTCAAGCACAATTTTGCCAAGGCCAACAAGGAATGGACCGCCGATGCGAATTATAACTACAGCAAGAATAAAAATAACACGGATTTCACCTCGCAGTATTTTTATTCCGCTAATAATCCAAAAACGCCGCTGGTCGTTGAACAGACCAAGGGCGGAGGCGTAACTAAATTCCTTACTGTGCAGACCGATTTCGTGAACCCCATCACCGAAAAATTAAAAGTGGAGATGGGAATAAGGGGTGCGTTCAGGGACTTCAGCAGTTTCAGCAATAACATCACTATATCCCCCTATACGGCCAATATCGCAACCAATTACAAATTCAATGACGCCGTTTACGCCGCTTATACCACTTTTTCACAGCAACTGAAAAAACTCTCCTACCAGTTGGGGCTACGCGCAGAAAGCTCTAATTACGACGGCAACCTGCTCACAACAGGCAGCAAATTTTCCACAAAATACCCGCTGAGCCTGTTTCCCAGCGCTTTCTTGAACTATAAGCTCACCGACAAGCAGGACCTGCAGCTGAATTATTCCCGGAAGATAAACCGGCCCAACTTCTTCCAGCTGCTTCCGTATATAGACTACAGCGATCCGCTGAACCTTTCCAAAGGCAATCCCGATCTTAAGCCCGAATTCACCAACCTGGTGGAACTGGCTTATCAAAAACAATACGGCAAATCAAATACTTTCCTGGCAACGGGTTACCTGCGCAACACCAATGACCTGATCTCCCGGTATCAATATAAGGACAAGAACCCTTTATCAAATGCCGGAGACAGTGTACTGATCAGTTCCTATATCAATGCCAATACCAGTTATACCTACGGGCTTGAGCTGACGGGCAAGAATAAAATTGCCAGTTGGTGGGACCTTACCATGAACGTCAATCTTTTTCATGCCACCATCAAGGCGGGCGCCATCACGGGTGGAGTCAGTACCAACCAGTTCAGCTGGTTCGGCAAACTGAATAACAATTTTAAACTGCCCAAGAATTATTCTATACAATTATCCGGTGATTACCAGGCCAAGACCATATTGCCCCCAAGCAGCAGTGGCGGCGGCGGTGGCGGACGCGGCGGCGGCGGTTTCATGGGTGGCGGGGGATTTGGACAAAGCATCGGCGCACAGGGATACACCAGGCCCAATTATGGAGCCGATATCGCCATTAAAAAAGAATTCCTGAAAAACAATGCAGCATCACTGACCCTGCAGTTCAGTGATATTTTCAGGACCAAGCGATATGCATCACATTCCGAATCCGCTTATTTTGTCCAGGACAATGAACGCCGCAGGGACCCGCAAATGGTTCGCCTGAACTTCAACTGGCGCTTCGGTAAATTCGACGTATCCTTATTCAAGCGCAAGAATATGAAAGGAGAAATGGAAAATATGCAAAATGCCCAGCAGGGGATCGGACAGTAACCGCTGCAGGTGAACTTATTTTAAAAAGGCAGTGCGAATTTTGTACTGCTTTTTTTATTTGCTCTGATAATTAGCTTTAATTTGCCGTACAAATTGAATCAATGAAGCAAATTAGTTTTAAAAAACTGCTCCCCCACCTGATTGCCATCGCCATCTTTTTAGTGATCGCCCTTATTTTCTGCAAGCCCTCCTTTGAATCGGACCTGGTATTGCAGCAGGGTGATATCGCAGGCTGGGAAGGTATGAGCCACCAGTCGTTTCAATACAGGGAAGCGCACGGACATTTTCCCCTGTGGACTTCGAGCATGTTCAGCGGCATGCCGGCTTTCCAGATCGCAATGGACGGGCCATGGTCGCCTTTGAGTACGGTTCACAGTATCCTTACCCTGTGGTTACCCACCCCCGTCAGTTTTTTCTTTTTAGCCTGTATCGCGTTTTATTTTTTATGCCAATGCCTGCGCATCAGGCCATGGGCTTCTGTTTTGGGTGCTGTGGCTTTCGCTTATTGTACATTCGACCCCATCATCATCACGGCGGGACATAACACGCAAATGTTCGCACTGGCCTACGCGCCTGCGTTGCTGGGCGCTGTAATATTGCTTTTTGAAAAAAAATACATATCGGGTTTTGTACTCACCACCCTGTTCACCGCCCTTGAAATATTGCAGAACCACCAGCAGATCAGTTATTATTTATTTATCGTGATCCTCGCCATGACGATCGCTTACGTGATCCGGTGGATAAAGGCCGGAGAATTCGGCCACCTCGCAAAGGCGCTGTCCTTTGCTGCCATCGCCGCGGTGATCGGCGTAATGGCGAATGCCAATAACCTGTTCCCGCTTTTTGATTATTCAAAAGAATCAAAACGTGCGGGCCAACTGGTGATCAGTGATTCAAAGAACAACCCGGATAAGGTGGCTGACGGAAAGACCACGGGGCTTTCCAAAGACTATGCCTTTCAATGGAGCTATGGAAAAATGGAAAGCTTCAGCCTGATGTTCCCGGGGATAAAGGGTTATGGACTTTACCATACCGCCAGGGACGGGGAAGATTTTATTTTTCCGAAACTTGATGAGAACTCGAACATGGCGAAATATCTCACCGAAAAAATGAACATCCCCGAGGACCAGGCCGCCAATTATGCATTTACCAAAAGCGGTACCCTGTATTGGGGCGACCAGACCTTTGGCACCAACGGCCCGGTTTACCTGGGGGCGATCATCTGTTTCCTTTTTATTTTCGGACTGTTTTATCTCGACAACAAACATAAATGGTGGATACTTTCGGTTTCCATTTTCGCCATCTTACTGGCCTGGGGAAACCACCTGCCGGGATTCAATTATTTCATGTTCGATCACCTCCCCTTCTACAATAAATTCAGGGTGCCCACTATGACCCTGGTCATCCCGCAATTGCTGTTCCCCATGATCGCCGCTTTGGCCATCAACAAATTAATGGACGGCGCAGAAGACGATAAATGGAAAAAATTCAAGTGGGGTACGATCGCCACAGCGGTCGTATTTGCAGCGATAACAATGTTTTATTTCAGCGCCGATTTCAGTCGCGAGAACAAGGAGCGGACAAAGGGTTTCAATACCGTATTCAATCCCGCCGATCCCGCTGTTGAAATGAAACTGGATTCACTGAACCGCTTATACCTATCGGAACCGGATAACCAGTTGTACGAGGATATGATGTACAATATGCGTGGCCAGGACGGAAGTCAGCAAAAAGCAAAAGGCCTGATCAGCGCCTTAAGAAAAGATAGGGCCTCACTGTTGATCGGCAGCCTGTTTAGGTCATTCATATTCGTGTTGATAGCGGTTGCATTGATCGCATTGTACATCAAAAAGAAGTTGAATGCCACCCTGCTTGTGGCAGGGCTCACGCTGGCGACCGTGATCGACCTGCTGACCATTGACATGAATTACATGAACGAAAAGAGTTTCGACACCAAAGATAAATTCCTGGAAGCGGAACATCCTCAAACGGATGCGGACAGGACGATATTAAAAGATCCCGATCCCAATTACCGGGTATTTAACATGTCGGGCGGCGGCGATCCCTTCCAGGAATCCAAAACTTCCTATTTCCATAAATCCATCGGTGGGTACCATCCCGCCAAGTTGGGCATATATGATGACCTCGCCTCCTACCAACTTTCGGGATCACCGAACATGCGGGTGGTGAACATGCTGAATGCTAAATACATCATACAAAGCGGTGCAAAAGGCGTTCCCACCGTATCACGCAACCAGGGTGCGCTGGGCAATTGCTGGTTCGTGAAAGGCGTGCGTTACGTAAATGGCCCGGTAGCAGAAATGAAAGCGCTGAACGATCTTGATCCAAAGGATAGCGCTGTGCTTGACGAACAGTTCAGGAAGACGATAACTGCGTTTACCCCTGCTGATAGTATATCCACCATCAGGCAAACCGCATTCGACAATGACGCCATACAATATGAGAGCAATGCCACGGGCAGCCACCTGGCCATTTTCAGTGAGATATTCTATAAAGACTGGAAGGCCTATATAGATGGCAAACCCGCTGATATCGCTAAGGCCAACTACGTGCTTAGGGGATTGGTGGTGCCCGCGGGCAAACACCTGATCGATTTCAAATTTGAGCCAACGGCCTACCTGCGTGGACAAACGTTCAGCAGGATCACCAGTTGGTTGCTCACGTTACTGATATTGGGATATATCTTTTGGCTGGTAAGGCCGCTATTGGCTAAATCCGCTAACGCACAATAAAATGAATGCTATGCAAAGTACATTGGCCTTTATCACCTGAGCCAATGTACTTTTTCATTTATGCCCGAACAACCGATACATATCGCCGCATTGGTCCCCTACCCCGTCTATCCCGCAAAGATGGGGGGCCAAAAAGGCATCGCCCTGTTTTACAAGTACCTGAGCGACCGCTTACCGGTAACCGTTATTTCCACAAAGAACAATGAACCCGCCACAAGCGATGGCATTCATTTTATGCCGGTCCTGGGCAATTCAAAATGGAGGTACATCAACCCCTTCCTGTTCTTCATCATTAAAAAGATCATTAAAAAGGAAAGGTTCACCCACCTCATTCTGGAACATCCTTATTACGGCTGGCTGGCGCTTTTGCTAAAATGGTTCACCGGGGTAAAACTGGTCGTTCACTCGCATAATATCGAAGCCCTGCGTTTTAAAAGCATGGGCAAATGGTGGTGGGGAATTCTTTGGAATTATGAAAGGTTCACGCACCGCAAAGCGCATTGCAGTTTTTTTATCCATGACGATGACCGGCAATATGGTATTGAGAAATTCGGGCTGGATCCCCGCAGATGCATCACGGTCACCTACGGCATTGAAATTGACCGGGCGCCATCTCCGGCCGACAAGCAGGCATGCAGAACCGTTATCTGCAAATCCCACGGTATAGGCCAGGATGAAAAGATACTCCTCTTCAATGGCACCCTGAATTATAAACCCAACCAGGATGCTTTGGATATCATTCTTGAAAAAATAAACCCCCTGCTCCTGGCAGGAAGTTTATTGCCCTATAAAATTATCATTTGCGGCAATAAGCTTCCCGATAAGTACAAATCGCTGGACGAATACCATGAAAAGCACCTTATTTACGCGGGCTTTGTGGATGACATTTCAGTTTATTTCAAAGGCGCCGATATCTTCATTAACCCCGTAACGGATGGAGGCGGTATCAAGACAAAAGTAGTGGAAGCCCTGGGGGCCGACCTCTCCGTGATCAGCTCCCGGAGCGGCGCCATTGGCATACCCGCAGACATTACCGGAGACAAGATGAAAGTGATCGCTGATAACGATTGGGAGGAATTTGCCAGCGAGATAAGATCGTTGAACACGAATGCATCCTTACCCCAAAGTTTTTTTGAACATTTTTACTGGGGAAATATTGCCGCAAAAGCGGCTGAATGGATCAGCAGATCAACTGTTAAATAGCATCACAATCGGCCTGATATCAAACTGCCACAAAATTCAAATTTTGTGGCAGTTTTTTATAAGGATGAGTTCATTTTATTGATACGTGATGACCAACTTAGGATGCTTCGCAGCGATGGTATGCCTGCTGGAACAGAATATCCTGATATTATAGATCGATTCATTCTGAAGCCGGATCATAAATCCGTAATTATTGGTGGCAACCATTGGCGCAACCAGGTTTTTCACATCAACATCCACCAGGTCAAGAAAAGGGAGATTGGTATGTGGTATGGACACCTGGCTGACTATATCAGTAGCAGGTTGGGTTTGCCAGGTTACAATGGCGGGATTCCAGTTGCTCGTGATCCGCTCAATATAAAGTGCATTGGCTGTTCCGAAATTAGCGTCTACGAGATTGCCGTTTAATGGTACTGGATCAGAAAAGATCGAAAGTTTAGCAGAGAGAATAGTTGCATTAGCAGGTATTGGACTCAGGTCGAATTTGTAAGCTCCCCGTGTATAAAAGGGTATACCGCCGCTGGTCCATGCTCCGCCGGAAAATTCTGATGAATTATTATCTGTCACATTTGTACTTCCTAAAATCGCCAGGTGTACATCATATGGATTATTCGCCGGCTGTAATGTCAATGTTTGTATGACAGATGGATTGACCTGGATCGATACCGTATCCACACCTGTTAATCCCGCCTCGTCAATCACCATCAATTGCAAAATATACCTTCCCGCCACAATATTGTTAACCAATGTTATCCGGTTGCCAGGAGTTAAGATCACCGGTACATTAGGTCCTGAAACCAAACTCCATAAATAACCTACAATACTTCCATTGGTTGAGGTACCAGATCCGGTTAAAGTAAAAGAAGGCGCCGGTAATTGGATGGTTTGTGGATTGCCTGCATTCGCAATCGGGGGACTTAATAATACATTATTCACCACCTCCTTTTGGCAGGACGTAAAAATGAAACTTACAATAATGCTATAGAAAAGAGTTTTGAGTACAGATTTCATAACCAGTGGTTTGATTTATTCGAATTTTGAGTGTTGAACTGATCAGGATACTTATAAATTAAAAAGCAAAATTATACGATATGTATATCATTCTCAAATCTATTTTCAGCGCCACTATCAGTGTGTATTTCAGACATATTTTACAAATTCATGCAGCAATGGTGCATTCTTTTTATATGTCCCGATAATTAGCTTAAATTGCCCCACGAAATTTATTCCTGCAACAATTAAGGAATAACATACCCAATAAAATCAAATAAATTGGTCACCAATTCCGCTTTCTATAATTTCCTGAGGTATTCGGCCGTTTCGAACAGTATTGTTGAACTGCTTACCGGAAAAACCACTAAATGTAAAAAATTCTATGCCAGTTTCCTTTTGGATGAAGGCGCCCGGAATAAAGACAACAGGCTGGCATTCGACATCGGCGCCAACAAGGGCAATAAAACGGCGGCCTTGCTGGATCTCGGTTTCAGCGTGATCGACCTGGAACCCGAAAAAAAATCATTGTCTACCCTGAGTTGGAGATTCGCAAAAGATAAACGGGTGACCATCATCGATAAAGGAGTTTCCGATCAGCCCGGTGTTACCAGCATTTTTATCAGCGGACCCCGGTCGGGCCTCAACACCATGAGTTCCAAATGGGTGGATGTTTTGAAAAATCCAGCCGCCAACAGGTGGGGCAAAAAATTCAATTACCAGGGTTCTTATGAGGTGAGCCTCACCACGCTGGATGAATTGGTGACCCAGTTTGGGATTCCTTATTTTATAAAAATAGATGTGGAAGGCTACGAACACAAAGTGATAAAAGGATTACACCATCAACCTGCCTTCATCAGCTTCGAAACAAATCTTCCGGAATTCCTGGAAGAGACCATTGAATGCATCAGGCATATTAGCACGCTTTCACCGAACACTATTTTCAATTATTCATTCACGGAAGCATTGGTTTCGGAGCATTGGCTTTCCGCGGAAGAGATGCTTGTAAAGATAAACGATCCCGCGATCAGGTATATGGAGATCATCTGCAAGTTGGAGCCTAACAATGCATGAAGCGCTTATAACAATTTATAGAAATAGGGTTTGTTCAGGATGATGCGGTACGAAAGCGCTATCGTCTTACCCAGGTTCTTACAATACCCGAAAAAATCCGGGAAAGTGTAGCGCTTGTCGAGCATGAATAAAAACGAAAGGATCACCCCCGCCAAAAAAAACGGGACCTCCAGTATGAACATCAGCAATACAAAGAGGAACCAGCCCGCCCCAAATTCCTTTCGTATCCGCACAAAGGTGGAGATCATGATCTGCAACCCTTTCTTATCGAAAATATTATTGTAGGCTTTATCTTCCGATCCAAATGTTGTCAATGCCGAACCCGACTGTATATGGATAACATGCAGCCCGCCGAATATACATAGCTTCCCGGTTTTTTTCAACCGGCTGCACCACTCCGCTTCTTCGGCATACAGGAAGAAATCCTCATCCATCAATCCCGCTTTTTCAATGGCAGTCTTACGGACCATTAAAAAAGCCCCGTTGACCCAGTCCACCTCCACCACCCCGCTCACATTGGGCACATTTGGTTTTTTTATCTTAAGGCTGTTGCCGATGAATTTTAAACAGGCCCCTACATAAGGCAATTGCAATAAAAAATTCAGCCCACCCTTCACGGCATAGAGTCCAGAGACCTGCGGGGTCCTGTCGGGATTCAATAATTGTATGCCACAGCCCGCATAATCCGATTTCATAAAATCATCATAGCATCTGTTTATGGCATCATCTTCCACAATGGTATCGGAATTCAATAACAACACCGCTGCTCCATTTGAGCGCCTGATCCCTTCGTTATTGGCTCTTGCAAACCCGGCGTTATAACCCATTTGTATGAATCTTACAGCGGGATAATTTTTGTAAATGAATGCCTCTGATTCATCCTGTGAGTCATTGTTCACCACGATGACCTCAAGATCCATTCCGGTCGTATGATCCAATACGCTTTTTATACAGCCCAGTGTGAGCGGAAGCGTTTTATAATTTACGATGATGATTGAAAGATCCATCCTGTTTAACTTTTCTGAACTATTTATCAATCGCTAAGAAGCGGTTTGCTGTAAATTTTTTTGAATAATACAAAACATTTCCGAAGCAGGGGACTGCCATCAATGATCATGGCCACCTTTACTGAGAATACCTTTTCAGGCTCATACACCAGGGGCGGGTTAAATACTTTGGCAAGTTCCCGGGTCCTTTGCACAAATTCCTTTACCGTGATATTATTGCGTTTATCCATGGCTGTTCGTAATAACCGGTGCGACAAACTTTTGCAGTAGTACAACAGGAAGGCGCCTGCATCCCGGCGGATGACTTCCGCATAGAACGCATTTTGATGCTGTGCCTCCGCGAGAAAACGCATGAAGGCCTCGAAGGCCGATTGCATCCTGCTGTCGGGCGCTGCGCCGGTGGTGCTCTGGTGCAGCCGGAATGAAAAACATGTTTCATTCGCTACGACCATATCACTGATCGCCGCCAGCCTGAACCACAGTTCAAAGTCAGCGAACAAAAGGCTGGGGTACGCGGGGATACCGCCTATCGCGTCATAATCTTTTGTTCGTACCATGAAGCCGGTTCCAATGATATCAATGCTTCGGGTAAGGATCGCCGAAAGGAATTCCGGCCCCGAAAATCTTTCTTGCATCGGCCTGCATCCCTTTATCTTTTTTCCTTCCGCGTCGATATAGGTGAAATGCGCCTGGTAAAGGCTGGCAGTCGGGTATCGCTCAATGAGTGTATCCATTACCGAGAGGTAATCCGGCGCCAGGATATCGTCGTGCCCGATGCAGGTCATGAACTCGTTCCTGGGAACGCTAACGATCCTCGCCCAGTTCTTTTCAATGCCCAGGGATTCCGTTGCCGGATATATAACGATACGTTCATCCGACAATCCCATGATCCATTCCAGTGTGCCATCGGTACTACAGTTGTCGAGTACCACCAGGTTAAAATCAGTACAGGTTTGTGCCAGGATGCTGTTCACACATTCCTTCACATAATTACCGCCATTCCTGACGGGGAGTACTATACTGAATTTCGCCATGCTTATTTTTTAATTCCCAAACCGAATTTAACGGATAAGATAATTGATTTAGCCCGGTATTTGAACCGGTAAGGTTGCATAAAAGGCAATCGCAATATCTTTTCTGCAACGATCTTTATTTCAGCCAGCTTCTGTTCATCATGATTGGCGGCCGACCTGAAATAATTGAGCAGGCTGAAGATGCAGCTGATGAACCATTTGCCCAAATGGTCCACGATCACTTTTTTATTTTCTTCGTACAGGGGCCGCTGCTGAATGAAGCCTTCCATCAGGCGGTAAAATTCGGCACAGCTGTTATAATAATAATCAAAATTAGATTTGGAGAAATTGGTTTGATGGTAGGCGATGGTACTGTACATCTTATTCACCACCACGCCGCCGCCGATAGCGCCCACCATAGCCAGCATCGCGTGATCGACCAGGTGAGGGCTGCCATAATCGGGCAGTTTACCAATCTGTAAAAGTGCTTCCCTTTCGAGCAGGCAACCCGACCAGACCAATTCACTGGTCTTATCCAGGTCAAGAAATTCACGGATAAAATCATCGCCGCCGATCAGTTCCAGTTCGCCTTCCTCCTTATATGTTCTTTTCAATCCGCCATAAAAAGAATAGCCCGGGTGCCCGGTGATGATGGTATGAAAGACCTCCAGGAGATCAAAAAAAACGGGATCATCATCCGTTACCATCACGATGTATTCACCCATGGCCCGGTCAACACTCCGGTTAAAACTTTTCACCATCCCCAGGTTCTCGCCATTGCACTGGTATTTTATCCGGGCATCATTGAAAGCATCCACCACGGCCTTACCACTTCCGCTCGGATCATTGTCGGCGATGACTATCTCAAAATCGGTGAAGCTTTGCTGAAGCAATAACGAAACCTGTGATCGTAAAAATTCCGGGCGGTTATAGGTGCTCATGCAAAAGCTGGCCCATGGCCTTCCTTTTACCAGATCATTGTTCATCATTCAGCTGTTTTAACGTTATATCTGCAGTTGGTACATTATTATTTTATTCCCCAAAAGGCCATCGGCTCAAAATCAGGATAAGGATAATATCCCAGGTTGAGGCTGATCTGTTTATTGTTGTCCTTTAAATATTTTTCCACCAGGTTTCTCACCGAAATGGGAACGCCGCTGCAGCAGTTGATGATGCCGTTGAAATTGTCATCAACCGAAGTGGCCACGATATTTTTCGCCACTTCTTCCACCGGAAGGTAATCCCGCAACTGTTCCCCGCCGCTCATATTGAAGGATTCGTCACCGTTCTCCAACGCCCTTTCAAGCTGGGAAAGAATTGAATTACCCGACTGTCCCTTGCCGTAAGTATAAAAAAGACGCACCCATTTTAACCTGAAGTCAATATCCTGCTGCAGCAACTGCAGGAATTTACGGAGGGTATCTTTCGCCAATGCATAGGCGTTCTGTGGATCCGCGGGCATGTCAACGCTGAGCCCGCCCTCGCGCATGCCGTATTCAAAGCAGGTACCCGAAACCGTGATATCTTTGACGCCGGCGCTGATGACGGCCTTCAGGAAATCATACTGCACCACCAGATTCTCTTCAAAATGATAGCGTTCCTTGTAATTGGGAAGCCCCTGCCAGGCGAGGTGGATCAGTTTGTCGGCCCCGGCGATCTCGCCCATCACTTTTTCATTCGTGTTCTTTATGTCGAAATTGTAAAACTGCACTTTGTCATACCAGTCGCATTTTTGAGCCTTCTCCGCATCCCGGTCTGCCGCGATCACATGCACCTGCTGCCGTAATAATTCCTGTATCACGTAATTACCCACAAAGCCTGTTGCACCCGTCACTAAAATTTTCATGGTATCTATTTAATTCGCCTGATATAGCCGCCCTGCCAGTAAGTGACCTGTTCATCCACCACGCTTTCACTGAAAGGAAATGCCGGAGGCGATATAATAAAGTCGCTGTTCTTTGCCACAAATTCCAGTGCTGCTTCTTTTGGATTGTCCCATACCGAATCCGGCGTGGTACGGTCGAGGCCGGTCACCATTTTCAGGATGCCATCCGTGGCCACGATGTAAGAACCCACGGAAACCAGTCCTGAATAGGCTTCCAGCTCTTTCAACACATGGTCTTTTGTATGATTGGAATCGAGTAGCACCAATACCTTATCCCCAGGTTTCACCATATCTTTTACCTGCTGTACGATATTTTCATCGACTGAACTTCCTTCCAGCATGGTGATATAATCCTTGTATAAAAAATGTGCTTCGGTGGCTTTGCGGTTGTGCGGGCGTATCTCGATATCGATCCCGATCACTTTGCCCTTGCCGATCAGTTTACAGAGCGAGGCATAATAGATCAGCGAACCACCGTGAGCGATACCCGTTTCAATGATCACATCGGGTTGTATATCGAATATCACTTCCTGGATACGAACCATGTCATCGGGCAACTGTATGACGGGCCGGCCCAGCCAGGCGAAACTGTACACGTATTTGGCATCCCAGCCCGACATCAGCCAGAGGTCCGACAATATTTTAAATCCTTCTTTGGAACCCAATACCATCGATTCATTCGTCGCGGTATTCACAATGGTTTTATTCTCTACATCAATCTGGTACATTCTTATAATGGTTTATTAAGTGGGGGATAAAAGTAGTTATATTTCCAGGCTCATATGTGAACTCCTGTTTAATTTTTTCAATGCTGATCAGGGGGAAAATGATCGTTTTGTCGGCGGCTGAAAGGTCTACATCAAATGACAGGTTTTCCTTCAACGTTTCAATGATCTCCGCGTTGCTGGTATTGAATCCCGAGGCGATATTATAGACCTGTGACCGGCCACCGGTGGCGATCCTGACCAGTAAAGCGGCGGCATCACCGACATGGATATAGTCTTTCGCGGAACCAGGCAATACATTGAAGGAGACCGACTTTTCCCGCAGTATCGTGCTGATCACGGCGGTCAGGAAATTATCGGAAGCAGAATCATCGCCATACACATTCGACAGCCTGGCGATCCGCACCAACTTCCCGCTTGATAAACATATACGCTCCCCCGTTAGTTTGGTGAGGGTATACAGTTCGTCAGGGTCAAGCGGATTCACCGGTATCACCGCGTCCTCCTGAACCGGCGATGCGGGACAATTGATGTACACCCTGGCAGAAGATAAGTAGGTGAGCGAATTAAACGTACAATTATTGAGGACATGCGCCAGTTTGCAAACGTGCGCTTCCACCGTTTCAAATGGCCTGCTCCTGAAATCGGCAGTGAGGCCGATGCAATAGATCACATCGCCGAGGTCTTTATTTTCCAGCATTTCATCACGGGCGGGCGCATAATACGGCGTTCCATTATTTTGCAATAACTGAATAATATGCGAACCGATAAAACCTCCTGCGCCAAGTACCGTTATCATTATTATTCCCTGAATTTTTTAAGTTGCAATGGATTCCCGGCATACACGCCATATTCTTCAGTGACACCGTTCACAATACTTCCGGCCCCGATCACGGATCCTTTTTTTACAACCGAGCCGTCTAAAATGATCACGCCCGCTCCTATCCATACGTCATCTTCAATCACGATGCCCTTCCCTTCCCTGAATCGTTGCGACCTGATCGTTTTGCTTTTGTCCATGAACTCATGATTGACCGCTGCAAATGTACAATTCGCCGCTATCAATACGCCCTTCCCGATCCTAATGCCGTTGCCCGAATACAATACGCAGCCCGAATTGATATAACTCCCCTCGCCGATAATGATATCGCCCTCGCCACCCGTGAATTTGATCTTTACAAAGGAATCGATCATCACGCCATCCGCCACTACCAGCTTGCTTCCCCTCGAGGAGGTTTCAATATCCGCCAGGGTAGAAATGCTCGCTTTATCAGATATCTGGTTCATAGATTATACACTTTAATTACAAAATTGATCACCCGATCACCTGCAAGGCGGGGATGGGCACCACAAATTTTCCTCCCCATTCTTTTATGTAAGAAAGTTGTTGCATGATCTCATCTTTCAGGTTCCAGGGAAGTATGAGCACATAATCGGGCCTGGCCGCCATCAGGTATGCATCATTCACCACGGGGATATGGCTGGCCGGTAAAAATTTATCCTGCTTATGCGGGTTGGCGTCCACCACGAAACTTACCAGGTCGTTCTTGATACCGCAATAGTTCAGTAAGGTATTGCCTTTTGCCGCTGCGCCATAGGCCGCGACATTTTTGTTCGCTCTTTTTTGCTGAACAAGGAATTCCATAAGCGCTAATTTCACCTGCAATGCCTTCTGCTGAAAATGGTCGTAATAGGCCAATGTATGCATACCCTTGTCCGTTTCCTTTTTAAGTAATGCCGCCACATTTTCAGATACCGGCTTGCTTTCATCTTCGGCGTGCTTCGCATAGATGCGCAATGAGCCTCCATGCGTGGGTATCTCCTGCACATCGAACAATTCCAGTCCCTGTGATTCAAAGACCTGCTTTACGGTATAAAATGAGAGGTAAGAAAAATGTTCATGATAAATGGTATCGAACTGGTTATTGTCCACCAGCTGCATCAGGTGGGGGAATTCCATGGTGATCACGCCCTGCGGTTTCAGGATGATCTTCATCCCCAGTACGAAGTCAACGATATCGGGTACATGCGCCAGCACGTTATTACCCAGGAGCAGGTCGGCACGCACTTCCCAGGTGTTGGCGAAGCGGTCGGCCAGTTCGGCGCCGAAGAATTCAATGACCGTCTTGATACCCTTTCCGATCGCCACTTCCGCGGTATTAGCGGTAGGTTCAATGCCCATCACGGGAATGCTCTTTTCCTTGAAATATTGCAGCAGGTAACCGTCATTGGAAGCGAGTTCTATCACCAGTGAATCTTCATTATAGCCGAAACGCTGCGTCATCATTTCGGTATAATCTTTCGCGTGTTGCAGCCAGCTTTTGCTGTAAGAGGAAAAGTAGGCATAGTTACTGTCGAAGATGGCATCCGACTTTTTATATTCATCCACCTGCACCAAGAAACAGTTATGGCAGGTATATACTTTCAGCGGATAAAAGGTCTCCGGTTCATTCAATTGTTCATGGGTCAAAAAAGAATTGGAAGCCGGTGAATTCACCAGGTCGATAAACACGTGTTCAAGTTCCGTCTTACAAAATCTGCATTGCATATTTATAATCCTTTAAAATTTTTATCCAATAGCGGAAGCCCTTTATCCCTTTCAGAAATATTCGCTACCGGCAAGGCCCACCCGATATTTAGTTTTGGATCAACATGGCTTATCCCGCCCTCAACGCCCGGTTCATAGAACTGGCTATGGTGATAGATCAGTTCACTGCCTGCTGCCAGGGTTTGAAAGCCATGCGCAAAACCTGCCGGTATATAGATCATTTTTTTATTGGCGGCTGAAATTTCAACACCAAACCATTGTAAAAAGGTTGGGGAATCCTTTCGAAGGTCGATGATCACGTCAAACACGGCGCCCGCGATACATCGCACCAGTTTTATTTCACTGAAGGGTGGCAGTTGATAATGCATGCCCCTGACCGTACCCCGCTGTTGGGTAAAAGAATGATTCAGTTGCACCCATTCCGCAGCATGACCGATCCGGGCAAACTCATGCTTACAATAGGTCCTTGCAAACCAGCCCCGTTCATCAACGAAAGGTTCCAGCCCGATCACATAACTGCCCTTCAATATGGTCTCCGTGAAGTTCACCGTTGCTGGTAATCGTTTATTTGCTTTAATGTATAATCAGCGATATCTTCTTGCTGCCTGTACCATGCCATCGTCCATTCAATGGCTTCCTTACTGTTTAGTTTGGGTTGCCAGCCCAATATTTTTTTCGCCTTGCTGATATCCAGTTTCAACAAACCCGCCTCATGCGGAGCGGATGCATCGGACTGGTCTGTCCAGCCTGCATGGCCGGCAGGCAGACTGCCACTAGCCCAGTACGTTATTGCCGTTTCCACCAATGCCTTCACGGGCAAATGATCTTCGGGCATGGGTCCGAAATTATAGGCCCCCGAATATTTCGCTCCATCGGTATCCAGCAGCATCCCCGTCAGCAGGTAAGCGCCCAGGGGTTCCAACACGTGCTGCCAGGGCCTTACAGCAGCGGGGTTCCTGACGGCAACGGACTGTCCGGCTGTCAAGGAGCGCACGATATCCGGGATGATCCTGTCCCTGTTCCAGTCGCCGCCGCCGATCACATTGCCTGCACGCACGCTGGCGATGGCTTTTTGATGTATCGCATATTTTTCGGGAGCAAAGAAGGAATTGCGGAATGAACTCACCACTATTTCCGCAGCGGCCTTGCTGGCGCTGTAGGGATCATGACCGCCCAGCACATCGTCTTCTTTATAATGATAGTCGGTCTCTTTATTTTCATACACTTTATCGGTGGTGACGATAATGACCGTGCATTTTTTTTTGAGAAGGCGAACAGCTTCCAGCAGGTTAGCGGTACCAACGGTATTCACTTCAAAGGTTTCGGCAGGGATCTCATATGAACGCCGCACAAGGGCCTGCGCAGCGAGGTGAAATACCATATCGGGCTGAAAACTTTCAATGGCTTCATTTAATTTTTTTGTATCCCGGATATCGGCGATCACGCTCTCCATATCAAGCGAAGGTGACAGGAGACTGAACAGGCTTCCCTCCTCTTCGGGCGACAGCGCATAGCCCTTCACTTTAGCGTCCAGAAGGTGCAGCCAGGCGATAAGCCAGGCGCCCTTGAAACCGGTATGCCCTGTAACAAAGATCTTTTTTCCTTTATAATATGATGCGATCGTATCGTTTACCACTGTTTCCATTTTGCCTGGTCATTTTTCCAGAGGTCTTCCAGTTCCAGCTTATCGCGTAAGGCATCCATGCATTTCCAGAAACCCTTGTGCTGAAAGGCAACCAACTGGTCATCGGCGGTCAATTTTTCCAATGGTTCGTCTTCCCACATCATATCGTCCATATTCCCTTCCAGGTAACTGAATATTTCGGGCTTTAATACAAAAAATCCGCCATTGATCCATTTGCTTTCGTCCTTGGTCTTCTCCCGGAACGAAACCACTTTGCCGTCGGCGCCAAGATCCATCCCGCCAAAACGGGCGTCCAGTTGAATGGCGGTTACGGTGGCCATCTTCCCCTTGGCCTTATGAAAGGCAAGGAGGTCTTTTAAATTAACGTCGCAAACGCCATCCCCGTAGGTAAGCATGAAATCTTCCTTGCCGATGTATTTCTGCACCTGCTTTAAGCGGCCCGCCGTTTTGGTGTTGATACCCGTTTCCACCAATGTTACATTGAACGATTCGGCGCTGGTATCGTGTATGGAGACCTTGTTATTGCGGAGGTCTACCGTGATATCGGAATTGTGCATGAAATAATTCATGAAATATTCCTTGATGACATAGCCCTTGTATCCCAGGCAGATGATAAAATCATTGAAGCCGTAATGACTGTATATCTTCATGATATGCCAGATGATGGGTTTGCCACCGATCTCCACCATGGGTTTGGGCCTTGCATCGGTCTCTTCCGAGATACGCGTACCCAGCCCGCCCGCGAATATTACTACTTTCATTGATAGGGGTTTCTGTTTTAAATGGATCCCTGTTTCCGGGATAGAATTTGTAAAATTAACGAATTATCATTTCTATCTTATGTTTGCATAATATTTATCATAAAACCCCGCCTATGTCACGTGTGGCTCTTATTACAGGTATCACCGGCCAGGACGGCGCTTACCTGGCCAATTACCTGCTCGAAAAAGGCTATGAAGTGCATGGCATCAAAAGGCGCACCTCCCTCATCAATACCCAGCGCATCGATAATGTTTACCAGGACCCCCATGAAAAAAAACTACGCCTGATCCTGCATTATGGCGACCTCACGGATTCATCCAATATTATCCGGATCATCCAGCAGGTGCAGCCCGATGAGATCTATAACCTGGGTGCCATGAGCCATGTAAAAGTGAGTTTCGACACACCCGAATACGTAGCCAATACCGATGCCGTGGGCCCGCTGCGTTTGCTGGAAGCGGTTAGGATACTGGGGCTGACAAAAAAGACAAAGATCTACCAGGCCTCTTCTTCGGAAATGTATGGCAAGGTGCAGGAAACACCGCAGACCGAAAAAACACCTTTTTATCCCCGCTCGCCCTATGGCGTGTCGAAGGTATTCGCCTACTGGATATCAGTGAACTACCGCGAGGCCTATGACATGTTCGTATGCAACGGTATCCTATTCAACCACGAGAGCCCGTTGCGGGGAGAAACATTCGTAACCCGTAAGATCACAAGGGGCGTTGCGCAGATCGTACTGGGCCTCGACAAAAAATTATGGCTGGGCAACCTGCACGCCAGGCGCGACTGGGGCCACGCGAAGGACTACGTAGACGCCATGTGGCGGATATTACAGCAACCCATAGCCGAAGATTACGTGATCGCCACGGGTATCACCACCACCGTCAGGGATTTTGTAATAAAGGCATTCGCCTGCTGTGGGATTGAGGTTGAATTCAGCGGCAAGGGCGAAAATGAGACCGGCAGGGTGAAAAAATGTAATGATAAGGACTTTCAGCTTGCACCCGGTACCGAAGTGGTGGCCGTGGATAAACGCTATTACCGGCCTACGGAAGTGGACCTGCTGATCGGTGACGCCACAAAGGCCAGAACGAAATTAGGCTGGACACCCACCTATGACCTGGATCAACTGGTCAGCGAAATGATGCATGCCGACCTTGACCTTTTCAAACGCCAGCTTACGCTTAAGAATTCGGGCTATAACACCCTGACCCAGTATGAATGAGGTATCTTAACTGATATATCGAAGGAATAAGTTCAGGCCCTCTTTTTTCCTGTCATCGAGTTGATAACTGATGTTCTTCGTATAGTATTTTTCCAGGTCGTAGGATTGGTAATTTGTTTGTTGGATGACATTGTCCAGGTGATCCAGTCCGAACTTATTGCAGCGGTTGAATTCCCCCCTGAATGATTCATCGATCGGCTTATTGCTGATCCATGCCGCGAAAACAAAGGGCAGCCCGGTCATTTCCTTCCAGGCCGAGCCAAGGTCGTAGATATATTTTGAATGCGCACGTTGACGCAACGCCCGGTCGCCGATGATGAGCCCGGCGCTGCTTCCGGTAATGTCTTTTTCATAGGCTTCTGCCGCGGGGATCAATGCGGGCGATATTTTCCAGTGTTCCTTTAGCAATACTTTTAATAATGCCACCGAGGTACGGCTTTGGTAATCCAGCAATATGGTCTCAATTTCGTTCAGTGGTAGGTTGCTGAACAAGCAAACACTGGCCACTTCTCCATCACATCCGATGCAATAATCGGCGATGATATCATGATGGGGCAATGAGGGAATGATGGCGACGGGGACAAGTCCCACATCGATCTCATCCGAAAGGAGTTTGGCCGCCACCAGGGAGGGATAATCGATCACCAGTTCCATCTTTTCTGCCATCATCCCCTGCTCAAACCCGTATATCAACGGCTTTGTATTCAGATAGCTCACGGCGCCAACCCTTATTTTTTGTTCCAAGATGATTAAGTTAATTTTGACAGCAAATTTACAGTAAGCACATGGATTTACACCAACTCACCGCCATTTCGCCCATCGATGGCCGATACCGCAGGCAGGTACAGCAGCTCGACGAATATTTTTCGGAATACGCGTTGATCAGGTACCGCGTGCTGGTGGAAGTGGAATATTTCCTGTTCCTGGCTGAAAAAAGATTCTTTAAGGTGGATGCGAAAACAAAAGCGCATTTACAAAAAACGGTGACCGGTTTTTCACTGGAAGACGCGGCCCGCATCAAACAAACGGAACAGGTGACCAACCATGATGTAAAAGCAGTGGAATATTTTTTAAAGGCCGAACTGGATAAATGCGGGGCCGGGCGCCTGAAAGAATGGATCCACTTCGGACTCACTTCCCAGGATATCAACAACACGGCCATTCCCATGTTGTGGAAGGAATGCATGGAAAGGGAATACTTACCCGAAGTTTTGAACCTGCAGCTGGCCATCGGCAAGCTTGCCATTTTATGGAAAGACATTCCCATGCTGGCGCGTACGCACGGGCAACCCGCTTCGCCTACGCGGCTGGGTAAGGAGCTGATGGTGTACGTGGAAAGGCTGGAAAACCATATCCAGCTCTTCAGCTATATCCCCTTTACCGCCAAGTTTGGCGGCGCCACCGGAAATTTCAATGCTCACCATGTGGCCTACCCGAAATTCAACTGGATGAAATTCGCTGACGCATTCGTGGAGACCAGACTGGGGCTCCAGCGCCAGCAATTCACCACCCAGGTGGAACATTACGATACCCTGGCGGCCCATTTCGATGCCGTAAAGCGCATCAACACCACCCTTACCGATTTTTGCCGGGATATCTGGATGTACATCAGCATGGATTATTTCAAACAAAAAACAAAGGCCAGTGAAGTGGGTTCCAGCGCCATGCCGCATAAAGTGAACCCCATTGATTTTGAGAACGCCGAAGGTAATTTCGGCATCGCCAATGCTTTACTGGAGCACTTTTCTGCAAAGCTGCCGGTGTCAAGATTGCAAAGAGACCTCACGGATTCCACCGTATTGAGGAATATAGGAATGCCGGTGGCGCATACGATACTCGCCATCAGGTCAACACATAAGGGAATGGACAAACTGGTCCTGAACAAAGCCAAACTCAACGAAGACCTGGACAATAACTGGGCGGTTGTAGCCGAGGCCATTCAAACCATCCTGCGCCGGGAAAATTATCCCAGGCCCTATGAAGCGCTGAAAGCATTGACGCGGGGAAAAACGGCCATTGATAAAAAAGCCATCCATCGGTTCATCGCTACATTAAAAACAACAGCCGCCGTTAAAAAAGAGTTGAAAGCGATCACCCCTTTTAATTATACGGGCTTATAAAAGATATATTTTAACGTGTTGTGCCAATAAACGCTCAAACAAAATGCCAGCGTCCAAAGATCAGGGAACTGAATTTGAGTTCACAGTAGTACAAAAGCTAAATCAGGGAACCAACCCAGGAAAGGGGTGTAATCTTTCCTGGGTGTCTTT
>JAYWAZ010000235.1:0-29468 GCA_043781975.1 Bacteroidota bacterium | reverse complement strand
TAGCCGGAGCCATGGCAAAGCGCATAGTAAATTACCTGCAGGTTGGGCAAAAGGTAAAACAAACGGAAGAACTGGGATTCATTAAATTCGGCAGCAGGGTAGACCTGCTGTTGCCACCCGGTTCAACGATCAATGTTCAGCTGAACCAGTCCGTGCAGGGAGGGGTTACCGTAATAGCCACATTATAATATTTAACAATTTGAAATTGGAGTTTTGCAATAACTGAACTACATTTACGTTGATTAATCACACAAAAATATCATGATCATGAAGAAAGTATTATTGTTAGCTACCGCAGCGCTGTTGATTACGGGTGTAACTTTTGCCGATGGTGGTAAAAAGAAAAAATGCGCCAAAGGTAAATCCTGTTGCTCCAAGACTATGAAGTCATGCTGCAAAGACAAGGATAAAACAGCCAACATGTAATTCACCATCAGTTTGAAAAAAGCCTCATGGTATTTCCGTGAGGCTTTTTTATGTACTGTCAAAAAATATTTTCCAGTTCCTTCAGGTGATGCACCGTGTAGGTTGGACTGAGGTCGGTGACGGCCTTGATATGATTTACAAAAACAGTATCCATTCCTGCATTCATGGCTCCCCCGATGTCCGTATCCAGGTTATCACCGATCATGATGCTTTCACGCAATGAAGCGCCGGCCTTGTCCATGGCGTATTGAAAGATCTCTTTTTTAGGTTTCAGGCTGTTACTTGTTTCTGAAGTGACCACGTGGGTGAAATAATCCCCGAGCCTGCTGTTGTTTAATTTACTCCATTGTGTCTTCTCGAACCCGTTGGTGATAAGGTGCAGCCGGTAATCTTTTCCCTTCAGGTAATCCAGTATCTGACGGGTGTAGGGAAATAATATTTTTTTTGTGGGAAGAACTTCCAGGAAACCGGCGCTTAACTCCCTTGCCAGGGGTTCATCCCCGAGCTTAAAATCAAGCAGGGTCCGCCACATACGTTTCCATTTCAATTCTTCGGCGCTGATAAGGCCATGGTGATAACGGTCCCACAACACTTCATTGTGGTGAAGGTAATTCCGGTAAAAATCATCAAAAGGTGCGCTTACCTTATTGTTCAGATCGAACAGGGTGTAAATTTCAGCCAGCGCTTCTTTTGCATTGGCATCGAAATCCCATAGGGTATGGTCCAGGTCGAAAAAGAGGTGCTTGTATTGCGGCATTGATGAAATGATAAATGATATTATTGCCCGGATTGTTAACTTTATGCCGGGCCAGCCTGCCGATAGGCAAGGTTTGCAAGATAAACATTTAGCCATTTAATCATAATGTCATGAATATAGTAATTACCGGGGCCAGCAAAGGTATCGGCAAAGCAATTGCTGCAGCTTTTGCTGCTGAAGGAAATACTTTGTTTTTATGCGCCAGGAATGAATCGGCCTTATCGGCTACCGTGGCTGCGTTACAGGCCCAATATCCCGGTGCTGTCATTAGGGCAAAACCGGTTGATCTCTCTGATAAAACAGCCGCCCGGCAATTTGGCAACTGGTGCCTTGATTCGGCGGTGCCGGATATCCTGGTCAACAATGCCGGGCAATTTATTCCCGGCGGTGTCTGTGATGAACCGGATGGCAACCTTGAAAAAATGATGGAAGTGAACCTCTACAGCGCTTACCATCTTACCCGGGCACTTTTACCCGGGATGAAAGCTGCCATTCATTCAACGGGACCGGGGCGCCATATTTTCAATATCTGTTCCATCGCTTCGCTGCACGCCTATACTAACGGCGGAGGTTATAGCATCAGCAAATTTGCATTGATGGGCTTTAGCAAAAATCTCCGGGAAGAGTTGAAGCCACACCGGATAAAAGTCACCGCGGTCTATCCCGGCGCGATCATGACCGATTCCTGGGGGGATTTTGATAATTCGGAGAACCGTATCATGGTAGCTGATGATATCGCCAGTATGATCCTGGCCGCCTCCAAGCTGACACCACAGGCTGTTGTAGAGGACATTGTCATGCGGCCCATGCTGGGTGACCTTTAACAGTTTTTTATAACCGTTTATGCGCATACGCGCCGTCACCAGCTTTGTATAAACTATTTTTGTGTTTCGCTTATGAATTCACGTTTACAGAAAATAGTTTTTTTATTACTACTGCTGGCGGGGCATGTTACAAACGCACAGGTAAAATTTTCAGCCAGTCTTACCCCCGACCAGATCAGTAAGGATGAGTACACTCAATTGCGACTGATGGTGGAGAACGCAAGGGATGTTCAGGATATCGTTCCCCCGGTGCTGAGTAATTTTATTGTTGTAAGCGGCCCGAACAGGGAAAGCGGCATGACCATGATCAACGGGGATGTAAAAAAATACGTAGCCCTTAATTTCGTTCTCAAGGCAAAGGGTCCCGGGACCTTCACCATTCCTTCAACAATTGCAAGGGCCGATGACAGGGAATACAGGAGTAATCCCGTTACTATCAAAGTCAGCAATACGATGTCAGGAAATACTTCTGGCAGTAACGCTTTTTCTTCACCGCTGATCGGGATGGATCCTTTTGAAGATGTTGCCCCACGGCGCGACTACCAGGATTATATATTGCATGAAGGTGAGAGCGTACCCGATAAGATCAGGAAGAACATGGTGCTTAAATTAACCACTGATAAAACCACTTGTTTTGTCGGCGAGCCTGTTATTGCTACCTATAAGCTGTATACGAGACTGAAGAGTGAAAGCAACATGACCAAGAACCCTTCCTTTAACGGGTTTTCAGTGATCGACCTGCAGCAGCCCGATAATGTGAATTATAAAATAGAAAAACTAAATGGCCGCGAATATAATGTGTATACGATCCGCAAAGCCCAATTGTACCCGCTGCAGCCCGGGCGCCTTGAACTGGAGACCGCCGAAATTGAAAACAACGTTCAATTTGTGAAAGCGGCTTATATGCGCCAGCAGGCCGACCAGCTGGGAGGCATGTTCCCCGATTTTGGTGATATGATCATTCCTCCGGAAGGAATGGAAAATCATAAGGTCACTTTGCACAGCGATCCATTATCCATTTTGGCAAAGCCATTACCGGAGGCGGGACGTCCTGCCGGATTCAAAGGGGCCGTGGGGAATTTTGCCATTGAAGCCTCTTTGGCCAAAAATAATTTTTCAACGGATGATGCCGGGCAACTAACCGTTATAATAAGCGGGGTAGGGAACCTGCAACTGGTAACGGCGCCGGAAATAGCCTGGCCGGCTGGCATTGAAGGGTTTGAGCCAAAGGTAACAGACGATCTCTTTAAAACAACAGTACCGGTTAGCGGCAGAAAGAACTTTGAATTCCCTTTTACTGTTGCCAGGCCTGGTAATTACAGTCTGCCTGCATTTGAGTTTAGCTTCTTTGATGTAAAGAGCGCTTCCTATAAAACAGTTTCAACCAAAGCTTTGAATTTTTCCGTTACTCCCGGGACCGGTAAACCCCAAAAGATCGAAGTGGATGAGAACAATAAAGGAAAGAACTCTTACCTGGCTGAATTTTTCAGTAAGCGCTGGAGGGTGGTTGGCCTTATCGCCATTATCATCCTGAGCGGACTATTGTTCTGGTTGCGCAGGGATCATAAAAAAGATAAATTGACGAGTGCAGCTGCGTTGCAGGAAACAGCGATCACAGAATCACAACGATCCGTGTTGGAGATGGAAATGAACCGGAAAAATCCACTGGCACAGTCTGAAACCCTCCTTCGGGAACATGACGGAACTGCATTTTACAAAGAACTGAACCAGGAATTAAAAAAATTCCTGTCTGATAAACTGGATATCCCGCTGGAAGACCTGAATAAGAAATCGATTGGTGAAAAAATGGATGCCAGGGGAGTACCCAATGCA
Source organism: Bacteroidota bacterium (assembly GCA_043781975.1). Lineage (GTDB taxonomy): Bacteria > Bacteroidota > Bacteroidia > Chitinophagales > Chitinophagaceae > Ferruginibacter. The sequence goes on along the minus strand of JAYWAZ010000235.1, from coordinate 25,628 downwards.
ACCTGCCTGCAGTTGAATGAACTGATCGATGAAATCGAATGGCAATTATACACCCCTTCGTCGGGTATCATTCAGATGGAACAAGTATATGAAAAAGCCAATGGCATTATTGGTTTGCTGAATGCCTATAAGATCTAGTTAGTGGTGAATTTATAGCCCACGCCTCTTACCGAGTGGAAGAAATGGGGATCGCGGCTATCCTCTTCAAAATATTTGCGGAAGTTTAAAATAAAATTATCGATGGTCCTGGTGGTAGGATAAACATTATATCCCCATACCGCCTGCAATATTTTTTCCCGGGTAACCACTTCGTTCTTATTTTCGATCAGGAGTTTTAGCAACTGGATCTCTTTTTTAGTCAGCTTCACTTTTTCACCATTTTTAACGTATCCTTCCGAAGCCTTGAAATCAATTTTATTTTTTCCGAACTCAAACACTTCAGGCAGGGGTTGCTTGGCACTCAGTCGTTCACTTTTTTTAATGAGCTTGTCCACTCGCAGCAATAATTCTTCCAGGTTAAAGGGTTTGGTAAGGTAGTCATCAGCGCCCTTTTTTAAACCCAGAACCCTATCGGCACTACTGTTCTTCGCACTCAGTATCAGGATGGGTATGTCGGGGTTACTGAGCCTTATGGTTTCACAAACGGTGATGCCATCCAGTTCGGGGAGCATCACATCGAGAATGATCAGGTTGAAGAATTCGCGCTGCACCGCTTTCAATGCCTCAATGCCATCATATACTCCCGTGACCTCATAACCCTCAAGTTCCAGGTTTAGCTTCAGGGCTTCTTGCAGGTTTTCTTCATCTTCCACCAGTAATATGGACATCTTGTTTTCGGGCATAGGTTAAAACTAATTCTTTTCAGGTAAAGATTTAAGCGTAACAGTAAATACGGACCCGTTGGGTTTATTGTCGGTGGCCCAGATACTGCCGTGGTGCTGTTGTACGATCTTTTTGGTAAGGTAAAGTCCCAGTCCTGTTCCCTTCGCGCCTTTGGTGGCCGCATTGCCTACCCGGTAGAATTTGGTAAATATCTTTTGTTTCTCTTCGGCGGTGATCCCGGGGCCTTCATCTTTGACCTCCAGTATCAATTTATTATTTTCTTCCCGTGCAAGTATGGTGATTATGGATCCTTTGGGAGAATACTTGATGGCGTTATCGATCAGGTTGTTCGCCACCATTTGTAATAATAACCTGTCGCTGTTAATGAACAGACCGTCTTCTATTTGTGACAGTATGTTCCGGCCCGGAAACCGGATGATGAATTCCTGGATACAGCTTTGCACCAGTTCGCTGAAATTGGTTTCTTCATTGGTGATGCGGTAACCACCCGCCTCGATCTGCGAGGAAAGCAGCATGTTATTGCAGAGTGCATTCAGCCGGTTTGTTTCCTGCAGCGTGATTTGCACCAACCGCTGTTGTTGTGTTTCATCCAGTTTTCGTTTTTGCATGGTTTCCAGGTTCAGCTTTGCCACGGCGATGGGTGTTTTAAGCTCATGGGTAAGGGCCATCATAAAATGCTGCTGTTCCTGGCTTATTCTCAATTGTTTTCTTACTGCCCGGAACACAAATACCGCACCGGCAAGGATGAGCAGCAGGAAGATGGATCCCTCCCCGGCATATTGCGCCGTTTTTCTTTTTTGTTCTCTGGTAATATTGCTTATCCTGGAAGCGTAATCTTTATCCGTGACGTTTTGTTCAAGGATCTTATAGCGGGTCATTTGGCGATTTTGTTCGTTCAGTGCAATGAACCACCAGACCAATGCCGCTACGATATAGGCCAGCAAGAACCAGTAGAGAATAAAAATGAACCGTAATTTTTTTGATTTGTTCGGCATGATGAGGGGCAATAAGCAATAAGCAATAAGCGATGAGCAATTATCCAGTCCCTAGTTTCTTTTATCAAGGCCCCAGCTTAACTTGTTCCTTAGCGTTTGCAAAAAATTATTTTCGTTGAGTCGGATCAGGTTGATACAAAAATTTTCTTTCTTTACAGCCAGCTGGATCTCTTTGGTGACCAGTTCCCTTCGGCTGTCGAGCGTGCACAGAAACCCATCGGTCCTTCCTTCTACTTCAAAGGAAATGACATTGTCGTCCGGCACAACGATGGGGCGGATATTCAGGTTATGCGGTGACACGGGCGTAATAACGAAACTTCCGCTGTCGGGAAATACGACCGGGCCATTACAGCTCAATGAATACCCTGTTGACCCGGTTGGTGTTGCCACGATCAATCCATCGGCCCAATAGGTATTTAAGAATTCCCCGTTGAGATAGGTATGGATCTTGATCATCGGGGAGGAATCTTTTTTATGCAGTGAAAATTCATTCAATGCATAGGGCACTTCACCAAATAAAGGGATGTTGGCATCCAGGTGGATCAAAGTGCGTTTATCCAAAACAAAAGTATGGTTCACCAATGCTTCAATGGCAGTATGCAGGTCTTCTTTACCGATATTGGCCAAAAATCCCAGCCTTCCGTAATTGATCCCTACTACCGGTATGCCCTTGTCCTTTACCAGGGTAACGGTGTCCAGTAGGGTTCCGTCGCCTCCGAGGCTCATCATACAATCAATGCGCTCATCAAGGTCGGCGGATGAATTAAAAGTGGAATATTTAGTTTTTAAGTCAATGGCTGAATAGAACTGGTTAAAAAAATCCTGGAAGAAAACCGGCTCCACACCACGCATGGCAAGCTCATCCAGTAAAAGGCGCAGGTCCTGGTACTGGTTATTTTCTATTCCGCGGCTATATATGGCTATTTTCATGTTGGCAAACCGGGATGGTATCTTATTATGCGGTTAAAAGCCCGATTGATTATGTAAAAATAATCCGTTTTCATGTAATTGGTTAAAACTGTATTCAAACCGCAGGTTAATATCATACAAGGTAAGAATATCTATGCCAAATCCGCCCGTATATAATAACCGGTTATTGAGTCTTGAATAGTTCGTTTTTTTATTATAGGAATAGCCAAGATCAGCATAGGTCTTCGCAAAGAAAGTGAATGGTATCTTTTTGATCACTTTCGGAAAAAAAGGGAAGGGGATATTGAATGAAAGCAACTTCCTTTTAAGTGTGGCTTTCGCGAGTGCGGTAGCGACGCCGTCAATAACATAGGTCTCCAGTCCCCGGAGGTACGATTCTCCGTACCCAAGTCCCCGTTGATTGATATAGGCCTGTTCAAAAGGCAGTTTTATTTTTCCATTGAGTTGAAAACTGGCAAACCATTTTTTGCCGAGGGGATAATAATTACTGAACCAGGCTTCTGCCGAAAACATATTTATTCCCCCTGTTAAACCAAAACCCCTTTTCATCAGTGCGATGAGAAAAGAAGTGCCCTTTAAAGGGTAGGATACATTATTTACGTTGGTATATTGGAAGATATAGGAAAGGTCAACAATGCTTTTTGAAGTGGTCCGTTCCCCGAAATAATTGGGGTTCTTATAGTAAATCACCGAATCATCCACTTTGTAATGAACAAAACCTAGGGTAAAAAAGTGTTTTTTAAATAGTCCTTTCCTGATGTTATATCCAGCGCTTGCAAATACATTGTTCCTTACAAAATCACTTCTTTTGTAAAAGAGCGAGTTGTTATTCGAATCTGTCGCATAGGGGATCTCCCTGTTTTGAGAATAGCCGGTACCCACTGAAAATCCTTCATTCAACCTGGCATTGCTGTAAGGATTCGAATAGGTGATCGAAACATTCCGGGTATAACCGTTGATCAGGTAGATCCGCAACTGGTCCCTTCTGCCACTGAGATTGTAATGAACGAATTTAATGCCGTAATTCACCCTGTCGAAACTGGCATTGTGTTTCTGTATCCAGTCATTATAATTCCTGTCAACCAGCTGAAATTGCGGTACCGGGTAAATGTACCAGCGCTCCTTAAGGTCTACTTTTACGCTTATTGTTGAAGTAGCGGTAATAACCGCTTCAATGGTTGCATATTCGAATAAGGTGGTGTTGTACACCTGCTGGCGGGCCAGTTCCAATTGTTTCCTGATTGATGATACAGAGAGGGAGTCGCCTTTTTTAAAAGGGATCTCACGGAAAACGATATATTCCTTGGTTTTTTTGCAGCCCTTTATCGTTATATCTTTTACACAGATGGCCAGGGAGGAATCCTTTGGCAAAAGTTCAACGCCTGTAATGGTAACATATACCGGGCGTGATTTCTGAGCCTGTACGGTTGATGCGCATGCCATTAATATGCCGTAGTAAAATATTTTTTTCAGATCGGTCATTGCCTCTTCACTTTACCATAACGGCGGGCATATAAAATTTTCCAGGAGTATATGGGTAGCCATTAAATATCCAGATAATTCATGAGGTGCCGGTAGTTGCTGTGGATCTCATTCTCAAAATTCTCATTTCCAAAAAAATAGATCACATCAAATTCATAGCGTTCAAAAGTGGCTACGATCGCCGAGATCTCTTTTTTATTGGTGTGCATGGAGACCGTCAACATGCCGGTATCGGGATGAACAGTTGTATTCAGGTGAAGGATGGTGGCATCGTTGCTTTCAACGATACGGCTGATCTCTGAAATGGAAAACTGGCTCCGTTCCATTTCCAGTACTATGATGCCGCCAATTTCATTGGCGCCAGCAAAATTACCGAGTGCTTTGAGCAACTCATTGGTCGTGATCACGCCCTGTAATTCTTTTTCTTCATTGATGACAGGTACAACCGTAGTGTCGAACTGGTTACTGAAGCTCACCGCATTTAAGAAATGTTCATTTTCATGTACAGCGGCTGCCAGAAAAGTATCCTGCATCAGTTCGATGGGCATTTTCTCCATTTCATTATCGAGCAGGTCTTCCTCACTGATCAGGCCAAGGTATTTCTCATCGACTACAACCGGTAGGTGTGACACCCGGAAATCGGACATCAATTGCACCGCCTTGCTTACAGTATCCTGTAACTGTAAACGGGGAATGTTGTTATTGATCAGCTCGATGGTTAACATAAACGGTTACTTTGAATGGCACTTGTAATATTAACGGTGAAAGACAGTTTAAAGTATAAGGACAATTTTTTTTATTAAACCGTTGCAGCAGGTGATTTTAATTTGGTCAGGAACCCGTCGAGTATCTCGTTGAAAGCTTCCGGCACTTCCATCATCGGAGCATGGCCGCACTTATCAACAAAATGCAATTCACTGTTTGGAATTAAGCGATTGAATTCCTTGGCGACAAAGGGAGGCGTTATGGTATCATTATTTCCCCATATCAGGCAGGTAGGTTGTTTAACCTGATTCAGTTCTTCCCCCAAATTATTCCGGATGGCGCTTTTTGCAAGTGCTATGATCTTAATGACCTTCATCCGGTTATTGGTGATCTCAAATACTTCATTGACCAGGTCTTCGGTGGCCATGGCCGGATCGTAAAATGTGAGCGCTGTTTTTTTACGGATATATTCCTTATCGCCCCGCTTGGGATAGGTATCTCCCATGCCATTCTCAAATAAACCGGAACTGCCGGTAAGGATCAGTGATTTGATCCGTTCAGGATTTTTAAGAATGTGTACCAACGCCACGTGGCCGCCCAGCGAATTACCCAGCAAATGGATATTATTGTAGTCGCGGTGTTCTATAAAACGGAATACGAATTTTTGCAGGCCCCCAACGGTAGTGTGCAACAGGTCGAGCTCCAGCAAGGGCAGTATTGGAACGATCACTTTGTTCGTTTTCCGGAAATGTTCAATGAGGTCCTTAAAATTACTCAGTGCGCCAAATAAACCATGCAGTAACAGCAGGGGTTCGCCTTCACCTTCTTCTATGAACTTAAATTTTCCGTCTTGTTTTATTTCGTAACTCATCCCCAAAAGCTGTTGTTTTTAATAAACCCGAAAATTATACGCTAAAATAATGAATCAGGCTAAAATTACGTTAAATAAAAGAATGGCTGAAATTAATGGGGAATTTTGTTGGATAGGCCGCTGAAAAACGCTTCCAGCTGGCTGAACATATCCTTGAAAACAGGGATCAGCTTTCCGAATCCGTCAATGACCCCAGGCCCCCAGGGCAGTACAAATGGGTAGGTTTGTGAGGCCCGGATCACAGCAGGTTGCAATACCTGTAATTTTTCGGCGTAGAATACAAATATGCTGAAAACGACCAGGTAGAGGACGGCATAGAAAAGAATGCCACCCAACCGGTTGACCCAACCCAGTAATACCAACTGAACCGATTTCTCAATGAGTTTACCGCCCCACCTTACCAGTAATACCACCACAAAAAAAACGAGGATAAAAGACAGGAAGGGTAACCATTTGGTAGAAACGCTGATGGTATCCTTCATTCGGTCTGCAACCACCGTGGATAATTTTAATGCGGCGGCCAATCCAACAATGAAAGCGATCATTGAAAAAACGGCAATGATCAAGCCTTTTTGATAACCCCTGATACAGGCCAGGACGAGCAGTACCGCAAAAATGAAATCAAGTAGCATGCGCTGTTCTTATTTATTTAATAATTCTTTCACCATCGCACTGATGGTCTTGCCATCTGCGAGTCCGGCGAGTTGTTTGCTGGCCACGCCCATCACCTTGCCCATATCCGCCGGGGAAGCGGCACCCGTATCTGAAATTATTTTTTCCAACGCTATCTTTAATTCAGCGGCATCCATTTGTTTCGGTAAAAATCTTTCGATCACAGCCATTTCTTCTCTTTCCTTTACAGCCAGGTCTTCGCGATCCTGTTTTTCAAAGATCTCCAGCGAATCGCGTCGCTGCTTCATCATCTTTTGCAAAAATTTCTGCTCGGTCGCTTCATCGATCTCACCACCTGCACCCGGTTCGGTCTTTGCTTTTATTATTTCTGCCTTGATGGCGCGTAAAGCACGTAAGACGGCCTCGTCCTTTGCTTTCATGGCGTCTTTCATTTCGCCCATGATCTGGGTTTCTAAACTCATGGTATAAGTGTTTTTAAATTTATAAGCGATTAAAGAGATACTAGCCGCAAGCTACAAGAATACGTGCCACCGGAACATACTTTTAAAAAATAGTGCGATGAATCATAAGACTCCTCTCTTGCGTCTCAGCGCTTGCAGTTATCCCTGTTCCTTCAACTGTATCGCCCTGAATTTATCCAAAAATGCTTTGGCGAATTTTTTCATATCGTCGCTCATTTCCTCCTGTTGAGTGGCCCTTTTGAACGTATCGGCCATACTCATCAGCATCTGGAAATAAAAATCGGCCATTTCATCCACCATCATGTCTTTTGTCCACAGATCGATGCGCATGGCTGTTTTATCCGCGCCATCCCAAAATGCGATACACATGGCCTTGGCCTTTTGTACCATTTGGGCGGTGCTGTCGCTGGCTACCCAACTGATCTGTTCAGGTACCTTGTTGGGATCGGTCAGCACGTCTATTTTTATAGTGGATTGATTCATATTCAATGCAGTTGTTTATGCAGCAGCGGCAAAGTTAAGTGGTTTCTGATTTACAGGCCAAGGATACCGATTTCCATAACTGGTCAGTTGTTTTGTGCCAGTCATATTGCCTGGCCCATGTCTTGCCTTTACTGATGAGTTCGCTTCGTTTCTTTTCATCTTTGAATAGCGTCATCATTTTTTCGGCGATATCCCTGAAATTATCCGGCCGCACATATATGGCCGCATCGCCGTAGATCCCCTGCTGCCCGGCGGCGCTGCTGGTTATAACCGGCACTTCACATTGCATGGCTTCCAGGCAGGGGGCGCTTAGGTCTTCTATCAGCACGGGATACACGAAGCCATAGGCCGCCGCGGTAATTTTTGACAGCTCGTTTTTGGAAAGATCGCCTAGAAGCGCCACTTCATTTTTAAACTTAAAGTTCTTCAGATCATTTAAGAATTGAGCATCATCCGCCCCGTAGCCAGCAGCAATGACCAGCTGCATATTACTTTTTTGCCGTTTCTTAAAAAAAGAAAATGCTTTCAGCAGGTTCAGCAGGTTGGAGGCTGGACGTACAGGACCTGAAAATAAAAAATATTCTTTCCCTCCGGAGTATTTTGATTTGGTGCGTTCTTTTTCCTGTTGGCCGATCGGGCAAAAAATGGTATCGGCCGACTTGTATACCACGTCGATCTTTGCAGGATCGACTTTATAGGCGTCAATGACAGCAACTTTTGAAGACGGGGAAAGGGTTAGTATACTTTTTGCCTTTTCCAGGAACCGGGGCATGAATTTTTTATGAAAGCGCAGATGGCTTTTTGCCATAAACCCGGGAATTTGTAAGAAGATGGGGTCATGCGCCAGCAGGCATTGCGGAGTTTTTGTTCGTAAAGAGCAAATGCCATCCATACTTACAAAAACATTGGCATCGTATTTTCGCAACACAGCAGGTACTTTATAATTGTACCAATACTGCCAGCGAAGTGGGGTGGTTGCCTTTGGACCGGTTACCACCGGGATAATGTTCTTGGAGGTGATCAATTTTTTATCAAAGGGCCTGTCAAAAATATAAATGAACCGGTGTTGCGGATAAGTTGAAGCGAGGCGTGAGAAGCATTCAAAAATAAAATCACCCCTGCCATCGGGGTCTTCACCAGGAAAGTATCTTGTATTAACTGCAATGATCATTTAAAAAAATAAAAGAGGGTGGAAGTGTAAGAACCAAAAGCTACAAGCGTTAGCTATTTTAACACTTTTAGTTTTACCATTTCGATCCGGGTGTCGCTTACATTTAAAACGTCAAATTCAAAATTGCCAATGATAATGCGGTCTTTTAATTTGGGTATTTCTTCATGGTTCTTAATGATATAACCTGAAAGTGTTTCCGTTTCCCCGTCATCCGGAAAAACCAGCCCGTATTTTTCTGTAATATAGTCCAGCTCAAGTCTTCCGCTGAAAATGAATTCATTATCGGCCAGTTGCTTTTCCACAAATTCCTCCGTATCGTATTCGTCGCGGATGTCGCCGAAGATCTCTTCCAGCAGGTCTTCCATGGTTACAATACCGGCCGTTCCGCCAAACTCATCGATCACCCAGGCGATGCTTTTACGTTCCTTGCTGAATTTATTCATGAGGTCGGTTGCGCTCATGCTTTCGGGAACGGCCGGAATGGGCAAGAGCACTTCTGTAACGGAGGCAGGATGCTTGAACAGGTCGAGCTGGTGGATGTAGCCGGTGATTGAATCGATATTCCCTTCATATACCACCAGCTTGCTCAGTTGTGTTTGTATGAATTTTTCCTTTACGTCTCCGATGGAGGTCTTACTGTCAACCCCTTCAATTTCCCTTCGTGGCACCAGGCATTCCCTTAATTTGATCTCACTGAGCGATAAGGCATTTTCAAATAATTGTTTGTTGATCTCGCTTTCATGGTCCTCGTCATGGCTTTTGCTTTGCTGGATGAAATGTTCCAGGTCAACCTTACTGATCATATCCTTCTTCTCATTCAGTTTCACATTGAAAATATATTTCAGTATCCATTCGGCGATATTCACGAAGAGGGAGGCCAGGGATGAAAAAAGCCAGTAAAAAAAACGGACGATATAGGTGACCGTAATAGAACCGAGTATGCTGTTGTTCCGGGCCCGGAAAAATGCTTTTGCAATGAATTCAACAAAAAGAACGATCAGTGTCGACAGGATGGTTTCAACAAAAAGTTTGATATAATTCAGCGAATTGATAAAAGAAACGGGCAGGTTTCCCGCGATCCAGTTCCATACCGGTGAAAGCATATCGCCGATGAGCAGGCCATAGATCACAAATACGATATTGATACCTACCAGGGTTGTGCCGATGAAACGTGCGGGACGGTCCGAGAATGCGCCCCATATTTTTCCGCTTCGGGTGCCCTGTTTCCTGTTCAGTTCAATGGATAGCTTATTGGCGGAAACAAAGGCGATCTCAATGCCGGCAAAGAAACCAATAAGCAGCAGTGAAATTAAAATTGCAATAAGCGCCGTCCAATCCATTGTATAAAATTAAGGAAGAACTGTGAATCAGTCCTTAAACCCGGCTGGATCAATAAAATCACCAACTATTTTTTCCGCTTCGCTGCAGGCCCTTTGCAGTTCATCATTCACAATAAGCTTATCGAACTGATCTTTAAAGGAAAGTTCATAAGCGGCCTTGTTGATCCTGGCATCCAGGGATTCGGTCGTTTCCGTGCCCCGGCTTTCAAGGCGTTTTTTCAATTCCTCCACCGAAGGCGTTTCAATAAAAAGGCTTAGCGATGTTTGCGGGTATTGCTGTTGTACATGAATGGCGCCTTTTACGTCTATATCCAGTACGGGGGTCTTGTTATCCGCCCAGATACGATCCAGTTCCGCCTTTAAAGTGCCATAATATTTTCCTTCATACACCATTTCCCATTCAACGAATTCATGCTGTTGTATTTTTTCCTTAAAGGTTTCCACCGGCATGAAATGGTAATCCACGCCATCTTTTTCAAGACCCCTGGGTTTACGCGTGGCTGCGGAAACCGAAAATGCCAGTTGAGGAAATTTTTTCATCAGGTGCCGGGTAATGGAGGTCTTACCCGCTCCCGAAGGTGCGGTGATGATGATGAGTTTATGGTTGAAATCGGTCATTCGTAAAGAACGCTTGATAATTAATTTACTCTTTTTATATCCGCCCCTAAATTCTTTAATCGCTCATCGATTTGCTGGTAACCCCGGTCGATCTGTTCAATATTCTGAATAACGCTTTTTCCTTGCGCGCTTAATGCGGCGATCAGCAGGGCCACACCGGCGCGTATGTCCGGACTGCTCATGGTGATGCCACGCAATTGCTGTTCCCTTTCCAGTCCGATCACCACGGCGCGGTGCGGATCGCAAAGGATGATCTGTGCTCCCATATCGATCAGCTTGTCTACGAAGAACAAGCGGCTTTCAAACATTTTCTGGTGGATCAATACGCTTCCCTTTGCCTGGATGGCGGTTACCAAAACAATACTGAGCAGGTCGGGTGTAAAGCCCGGCCAGGGATGATCATAAATGGTGAGTACACCGCCATCGAGGTATTTTTGTATTTCATAGATCTCCTGGGCGGGCACATGAATATCATCACCTACAAAATTCATCTGAATGCCCAGCTGTCCGAATTTTTCGGGGATGATGCCCAAATGTTCGATGCCCGCGTCTTTGATGGTGATATCACTTTGCGTCATGGCCGCCAGGCCGATAAAGGAGCCTACTTCTATCATATCAGGCAACATCCGGTGCTCCGTACCGCCCAGATTTTCTACGCCGGTTATCTCCAGCATATTGCTGCCAATGCCGGTGATCTTTGCACCCATGCGATTGAGCAGCCTGCACAACTGCTGCACATAGGGCTCGCAGGCGGCGTTGTAGATGGTTGTCTTTCCCTTAGCCATAGACGCAGCCATAATAAGATTGGCGGTACCCGTTACGCTGGGTTCGTCCAATAAAATATTTGCTCCCTGCAAACCGGATGTTTCCAGGTGAAAAAAACCATCTTCATTATGATAGGAGAAATCGGCGCCCAGCTTTTCAAAGCCCACGATATGCGTATCCAGCCTTCTTCGACCGATCTTATCACCCCCCGGTTTCGGAATATAGGCTTTTTTGAAGCGTGCAAGCATCGGGCCCGATAACATCACGGCGCCACGGAGTTTGCCGCTTTTTTTGTGAAAGGCTTCGCTGTGTAAATAATCCGTGTCCACATCATTTGCCTGGAAGATACAGGTATGCCGGCTGATCCGTTCAGTTTTCACTTTCATTTCCGAAAGCAATTCGATCAGGAGGTTTACATCCACGATATCGGGGATATTGCTGACGGTTATTTTTTCAGACGTGAGCAATACGGCAGAAATGATCTGCAAGGCCTCATTCTTTGCCCCCTGCGGGGTGATCTCCCCGGATAATTTTTTGCCGCCGCTTACTTCAAATGAGCCCATGAAAAAATGTAAAGTGATAAATCTGCCCGTTACGAGGCAGGCATTAAAGGTAAAAATAAAAAACCCTGAAACAATGGTTCCAGGATTTACTTAAAATAATATAACGGCATAAAATGACCTGATGACTTAATGACAAAACCGTTTAATACCGCTTCTTAAAATTTCGGTTGCCGCTGTTCCTGTTATCCCCCGTGCCGCCGCGGTTATCACGTCCGCCACTTCCCCTGTTATCGCGTCCGCCACCACCTCGGCTGTCTCTTCCGCCCCCGGTATTTGTCCTTCCGCCAAAATTCTTGCGGTAACCGCCGGTACGTCCTCCGTAATCATCCCTGTCCTCTCGGTTATCCGTGCGGTGCTTAACAAACGGGCGGTTATTGAATTCCAGTTCGCCCTTGGTGATGGACGATAGTTCACTTTGTATGGCATCATCATGCACCAGTTCCTTGTGCCAGTTGCTGTAGGTAAGCTTCATGTAATAGGCAATGGCATTGGCAAAGCCCTGTTTCTTTTCGGGATTCTCTTCTTTCAGCGCTTTATCGATCACTACTTCAATATTCTTACCCAGGTGGTTGAACCGGGGATATCTTTTCGGGTAACGCAGCCGCTCGGGCCTGGCTTTAAGGGTTTCCCTGGTAGGGATGGGATAGGGGCTTTCTACTTCAAGTTTAAAATCACTTATCAGGAAAAGATGGTCCCACAATTTGTGGCGAAAATCCTCCACATTCTTCAAATGGGGGTTCAAAAAACCCATCAGTTCAATGACAGTATTAGCATTGCGCTGCCTTTCTTCCTGATCTTCAATAGACAAGAGGTATTCGATCATTTTTTGAATATGTCTGCCATATTCTTTCATGATCAAATGATTTCTCGTTGTATTGTATTCCATGTTTTCGACATTCAGCATACTACAAATGTAAGGAGATATGGCGTATGAAACAAGGCTTGGCCTTACTATCTGGCCTCTACAGGGTTTATTATCGGGTATATCACACCTGTTTCAGGTAACGGTTCCTGCAAAACAGTAATGCGATCAAAGCTCCCAGGCTGTCGGCCGACCAGTCAAAGAGGTCAAAGCTTCTGCCGGGTATGAAGAATTTCTGGATGAATTCACTTGTCAGCCCCCAGAGGGAAACCGCGATCGCTATTTTAAGCAGGTAATGCCATTTTTCTTTTATGCTTAAAGTGGTCCTGATGAAGGGGAGCATGAATAAAAATGCCAGGATGGTAAATAAGCCAACGTGGACCCATTTATCGAGGTATATCTTATTGATCCAGCCCTCAACAGTAGGGATATCGGAACCAGGCAGGCATAATAAGACCAACACGAAAAAAAACCAGGCAATGCCTGGAATAAATTTTTTACCCCCTATTCTTTTACCCGGAGGATGCTGTGATGACGGGGAATTGATACCCTTCATGATAATGATTTTTATCCTACGGTTTGGCTGTAAGCGGCTGCGTTCATAAGTGCGGCCACATCGGTTACATTGTCAACGGTCATTTTTACCATCCAGCCCTGGCCATAGGGGTCGCTGTTTACCAGTTCGGGCTGTGTATCCAGCAAAGGATTTACTTCAGTGATGGAACCTGCTACAGGCAGGAAAAGGTCGCTAACCGTTTTCACGGCTTCCACGGTACCGAAGACCTCTTCTGCTGCAAGCGATTTTCCTTTTGAACTGATATCAATGTAAACGATGTCGCCCAGTTCCCTTTGTGCAAAATCGGTAATGCCAATCGTGGCGATGTTTCCTTCGAGGGATATCCATTCATGGTCCTTGGTGTATTGCAGGTTTTCAGGAAAGTTCATGTTGTAGCTGTTAATTTTTTTTAATAGAATGCAAATTAAAGTTTTTATCGATTGCCTATCGGGTAATGGTCAATATTATTTCATCACCTCGATCTTCATCCGCACATCACCCAGCGGCCTGTCGCTCGCATCCTTTGGCACGGATGCGATCTTATCGATTACCTGCAGGCCTGATTCCACTTCTCCGAATACGGTATAGTTCATATCCAGGAAAGGTACACCGCCGATGGTTTTGTATACCATCCGATGCTGAAGCGGGAATTTAATGCCCATCTTCATTTCAAGCATATCGAGTTCGGCGTCCGTATAGATCTTACCCTGTACAATATAGAACTGGCAGCCGCTGCTGGCCTTTTCGGGGTTATTGGTCCTTGCCGCTGCCAAGGCACCTTTTTTATGGAACAGGCTGGTATCAAATTCGGCAGGAATGGTATAACCCACGTCGCCATTGCCAAGCATCGTGCCGGCAGGTGAGTTCTTGCTTTGCGGGTCGCCACCCTGAATCATGAATGAGCTGATCACCCGGTGAAAGAGTAAGCTGTCAAAAAAATGGGTGCCGGCCAGTTTGATGAAATTGTCCCGGTGTTTGGGTGTTTTGTCATAGAGGCGGATCACGATCACACCGGAATCCGTGGTGAGTTTAACCCTTACGCCGGGTATTTTTTTAATAACGGGAGGATTGAACGAGACCCTGGTTCTCGTAACCGCTGTTTTTTTAACCGGCTTTTTTTTCACCTGTGCGTGTGCGTTAACGGCAAAAAGTGCCAGCAATACAATTGTTAATCCAATAAAGATCTGCTTCATAATAAAAATAATTATTCAATAAAATTTTGATTCCGGAAATATAGCAAAATATGGTCTTTTAAAAAATTTTCTTGTTCAAACAGTTCAAATCCGGGCAGGGGTTTCAGTTGTTTAAAATGCGGCCAGCCCTGCTCGTCATGTCCCTCGAGGATATAATACCCGCTTTGTGCAAGCAGGGTGCATACGGCGATATGCATCAGGTCCTGCTTCTCCTCCTTGCTGAAATCCTGTTTGCCGGTGCCCAGTTCCTGTATCCCGATCAGGAAAAGAATGCCATCCATATCGGGCTTGATACCAAACCTTTCTTTGAGCCTGATACGCAGTTTAAGCCATCTTACCTGCAGGTCGTCTTTTGCCTCTTGCATGCTGCAAATATAAATGATAGAACGCGGATGGCGGGGATTGAACGGATTTACACAGATCATATTCGCTTTGATCCGCTCAATCTCGTCATCGGCGTTCCATCCTCCGCTCAAAATCTAAATTGTATCTTTGTCGCCAAAATTTGAAGAGCAGATGTTACAGATAAATTATATAAGGCAAAATCCGGAACTGGTTAAGGAAAGACTGGCTGTGAAAAACTTTGCCGATACATTGGCGGTTGACCGGATACTGGAAAAGGATGAGCAGGTACGGAAACTGAAATCAGAAACGGAGTCTCTGCAGGCATCCATTAATGCTGCCAGTAAAGCCATTGGTTTGCTCATGGGAAAGGGAGAAAAAGAGGCCGCCGAAAATAAAAAACAAGAGGTTGCCCAGTATAAACTAACCTTCCAGGGTTTTGACAAGCGGTTGATCGATGCGGAAAAAAATTTGCATGATGAACTGGTGCAATTGCCCAACCTTCCGCACATTACTGTGCCGGCAGGGAAAACGCCCGAAGACAATGTAGTGGTCAGAGAAGGAGGTACAAAGCCAAAACTTCCGGCAACTGCGGTGCCACATTGGGATCTGGTTAAACAATACGGCCTTGTTGATTTTGAAACGGGCGCCAAACTGACCGGTAGCGGGTTTCCCCTGTTCAAAGGGAAAGGAGCCAGGCTGCAAAGGGCGCTGGTACAGTATTTCCTGGATTATAATACCGATGCCGGTTATACCGAATATTTACCGCCACTGATGGTCAATGAAGCATCTGCTTACGGTACCGGGCAATTGCCCGACAAAGAAGGACAGATGTACCATGTCACCGCAGACGGGTTTTACCTGATACCTACGGCGGAAGTACCGGTCACCAATATTTACCGGGACGAGATCATCAAAGAAAATGAATTGCCCGTAAAAATGACGGCCTATACCCCCTGTTTCCGCAGGGAAGCGGGAAGCTTTGGCAGCGATGTACGCGGACTGAACCGCGTTCACCAGTTCGACAAGGTGGAGATCGTGCAACTGGTTCATCCCGAAACCAGCTACGGCGTACTGGAAGCAATGGTGCAGCACGTGGAAGTATTACTGCAATCGCTGGAACTGCCCTACCGCATTTTGCGTTTATGCGGTGGCGATATGAGCTTTGCATCAGCGCTGACCTATGATTTTGAAGTGTTCAGCGGGGCCCAACAAAAATGGCTGGAGGTAAGTTCCGTGAGTAATTTCGAAACCTTTCAGACCAACAGGATGAAGATCAGGTTCAGGGACGGTGACAATAAGACCCAATTACTGCATTCCCTCAACGGTTCATCGCTGGCGCTGCCGCGTATCGTGGCCGCCCTGCTCGAGAACAACCAGGGCCCGGAGGGTATCGTTTTACCGAATATACTGCACCGGTATTTTGGCGCAACCGCCATTCATTAACATTATTTTTTATTTTGTTACGGCATTGATTTGGCTAAACTTGCTATATTTATCATTATTAAAATCAGACAAGGATGAAAAAAGTATTACCCGTTTTATTATTAACCCTTTTGGTGTGGGGGTGCAACAAAAAAATGACCCCTGCTAAAACAGAAGTACCTCCTTCCAATACAGGAACCTCCAATTCAAATATTGGAAGCACCAATACCAACACGACACCTTCCACGCAACCTACCGTAACACCCATGGAATCTAAAAGTCCCACCAGCCTGGCGCCACTTGATGTTTCAAAATTGTCGCCTGCCGACCAGGCCGCGGTAGCAGGTCAGATAATATTTAATGCCAAATGCAACCGATGCCACAGTTACAAGGTTGTTTCGGATTATACGGTTGATCGCTGGACAAGTATCCTGCAAGTAATGGCCATGAAAGCAAACCTGACAGAAGCAGAGAAAGCGAATGTGCTGGCCTATGTCACGGCCAATGCAAAAAAATGATCAATCCTGTTGTTGCAGATTCCTGATCTTTTTATTCATCACATAAAACCAGGCCGGAGACATTAAGGACAGTATCATGCTGCCCGGGTAACCCGTAGGCAATTGCGGGGCTTCGGTGTGGTGTTTCAACACCTGGTATTTCCGGCTGGCCAAATAATGATGGTCGCTGTGACGGCTTAATTCAAACAGCATGAGTCGGCCCAGTATATGATTGCTGTTCCAACTGTGTATGGGCATGGCCCTTTCATACCCGCCATTGACAAGCCGTTTGCGCTGCAGCCCGTAGTGCTCTATATAATTGACCGTTTCCAGCAGGGCGATCCCGATGAGCGCGGCGCATAAAAAATAAACTGTTACCAGCCATCCGAACAGGAATAATAACAGGGACATGAATAAAAGCTGTATCAGTTGTGCCTGCAACATTTCATTTCTCCAGTTCCGAATTGAAAGCCCTCTTTTCTTCATTTCATGATTGGCGATCTTCCAGGCCGATAGCCAGGAGAAGATGATCGTACGTAAATAAAATGTATACACCGGTTCGTTAAAACGTGCGCTGCTGGGGTCTTCCGGCGTGGCCACGTTCTTGTGATGCCCCTTGTTGTGTTCAATGAAGAAATGCATATACTGTGAAGTGAGGAGCAATGATTTGGCCAGGAATTGTTCAAAGCGGTTGACACGGTGGCCCAATTCATGGGCTACGTTGATGCCAAAAGTACCACAGAGCAGGCCCATGCAAAATATCCTCCCGGTCACTTCCCACCATTGCAGCCCGGCTGATCCTATCACCGTTAAAAACCGATAAAGGGCCACATATTGTAAGATCACGATGATGTACAGGAGATAATCATATACCCGGTCTTTTTTTGCCAGTTCTTCTTCCGCTTCCTCCAGGTTCCGTTCATCGGGTTTAATAAAGAGTTCCAGGAGGGGTAACAGGATCCACGCATAGATCATGGGCGCCCAGGTAAGCCATCCCCTTTCCGAGAAAGCGATCCAGGCCATTACATAAACCAGCACCGGCGATAAATATTTAAATGCCCTTGTCCTCATGGAACGATTTTTGTGTTACCAAGTTAATGAAATTGCCTTTAAATTTTACATAGGCCCAAATTGTTTTATAAATTGATGCCAGTTTGATTAAACCCGGCGGCAGAAAAACGGTCTTATAACGGTTCTGCCCCTCAAATTATAAATACTATTCACGATCATGCCTTCATCCAACCGTTCAAAAAATCAGCATTTATTATGGCGATCCGGTTTTGGTCCCATGGCCGAAAATGCAGCTGACCTGGAATCCATATCGCCGAAAAAACTTTGGGAGCTTTTGCTGAAGACCTCGGCTAAACAGCCTGCTAAAATCGAAGTAGCGCAGAATTTAGTGGACGGTTTTTTTAAAGGTATTAAGGACTTTTCGGAATTGCAAAAAAGGGACCTCACCCCGGATCAAAAAAAACAGATCCAGCAGCAATCAAAGGAAGACCTGAAGAACCTGAACATCCGCTGGCTGGATGAAATGGTGAACAGCGAAGCACAGTTAAGGGAAAAGCTGAGCCTGTTCTGGCATGGCCATTTTTCCTGTCGTGTCATTAACAGTTATTACCAGCAGGAGTTATTGCAGGTGGTACGTGAAAATGCACTGGGAAATTTTAAGGACCTGCTAAAGGCCGTCAGTAAAAGTGCCTCCATGCTGCAGTTCCTGAATAACCAGCAGAACAAGAAACAACATCCCAATGAAAACTTCGCGAGGGAAGTGATGGAACTGTTCACCATGGGCCGCGGTAATTATACCGAGAATGACGTGAAAGAAGCCGCCAGGGCCTTTACCGGCTGGGGCTTTAATTTGCAGGGTGAATTCGTTTTCAGGAGAATGATGCATGATGATGGCAGTAAAACGGTATTGGGAAAAACGGGGAATTTTGACGGGGATGATATCATCAACCTCTTGCTTGAACAAAAACAAACCGCCCTCTTCATCACCAAAAAAATATACAGATATTTTGTGAATGATACGGCGGATAATGAAAAAATTGGCTGGCTGGCCAATCGCTTTTATCAAAACGGTTACGATATTAAAAAATTGCTGGAAGACATTTTTACCAGCGACTGGTTTTACAGCGAAAAAAATATCGGCACCAAAATAAAATCGCCGGTCGAACTGCTGGCCGGCATCCGGCGCTTATTGCCGATGGAAATGGAAAATGATCAGGCGCAATTATTGTTGCAACGTACCCTGGGCCAGATATTGTTTTACCCGCCCAATGTGGCGGGATGGCCCGGTGGCAAGAACTGGATCGACAGCAGTTCCTTAATGCTGCGCCTGCGCATTCCACAGATCATCACGGCAAATGAGGCCATGGACATCCGGCCCAAAAGCGATGACGACGTGATGATGGGGCAGATGATGGATGCGGGCATTAAAAAACTGCAGGCGGCCGCAAAGGGAGGCACGGCCAGGATTGAATGGACGATGGTGAATAAGATATTTGAATCAGTGCCGAGGGAAAGCCTGCTACAAAAAATTTCGGCCGTTGTTTTGCAGACGAAAAGCCAGGTAA
This sequence comes from Bacteroidota bacterium, assembly GCA_043781975.1. GTDB lineage: Bacteria > Bacteroidota > Bacteroidia > Chitinophagales > Chitinophagaceae > Ferruginibacter. Next base: position 6,317 of record JAYWAZ010000235.1, on the reverse strand, counting down.
GCACGAGGGTATTGGATAAGTATTTGAATAACGACAGCCGGGAGAATTATGTAAAAAGCGCTGTCATCAATTTGATGTGCACCCCGGAATACCAACTTTGTTAAACCGAACTGTTAGCTGCAAGTCGCAAGCTTCAAGCAACAGTTTTTTGAAATACAGAAATTTTTAATTGCAACGGACCTTACTTGAAACTCGGGTCTTGTAGCTTGAAATTTTAAAACCATGGTAATCAAACGCAGAGAATTCTTACAGGTGGGTTCACTGGCCACAGCATCTTTCATGCTGCCCCAATTTTTAAAGGCCTTTGAAAAACCGATGATGGTACCACCCGGCAATAAGGTAGTGGTTGTGATCCAGTTCAGCGGTGGTAATGACGGACTCAATACGGTGATCCCTGTACGCAATGATATTTATTACCGGGAACGCCCCAGGCTGGGAATTCAAAAAGAAAAATCCCTGCTGATCACTGATGAAGTGGGGTTAAATCCCGCGCTGGAAGCATTTAAAGGACTGTACGATGATGGCAGCCTGGGGATTATGAACAGTGTGGGTTATCCCAACCCCGACCGTTCACATTTCCGTAGCATGGACATCTGGCAAAGCGCCAGCGCCAGTAACGAATATGTATATACGGGATGGTTGGGCCGCTACCTGGACGCACAATGTAAGGGTTGCGACAAACCTACGCAGGCCATGGAAATGGATGACGTGCTGAGCATGGCACTGAAAGGTGAGGAGAGCAAGGGTCTCGCGTTCAAAGACCCCAAACGGTTGTTCAACAGCGCCACCGGGAAATATTTTAAAGACATTGACAGCGATCATGTAAAGGGGGAGGAAACGATCGATTATTTATACAAAACGATGAGTGAAACGCTCAGCAGCGCCGAGTATATCTACAAACAAAGCAATACGCATCCGTCAGCTGAAACCTATCCCGCAACGGAACTGGGGAAGGACCTCAAAACAATTGCCTCCCTGATCTTTTCTGATATCAACACCAAAGTGTATTATGTAAGCCTCGGCAGTTTTGATACCCACGTGAACCAGGATAATCAGCAGAAACGCTTATTCACCGAATTAAATGACGCGGTGAAAGCGTTCACCGCCGACCTGAAAAAGAATAACCGATTCCAGGACGTGCTGATGATGACCTTTTCCGAATTCGGCAGGCGGGTGTCGCAGAACGCCAGCGGCGGAACCGATCATGGAACGGCCAACAACATGTTCTTCATCAGCGGCGGGCTGAAAGAAAAGGGGCTGTTAAATGCCATGCCCAACCTGGCCGACCTGAATGAGGGCGACCTGAAACACAGTGTGGATTTTAAAAGCGTTTATGCTACGGTGTTAAATAAATGGTTGGGTGCCGATGATAAAACGATATTGGGAAAGCAGTTTGAAAAGTTGAATTTCATATAGTGATCATCAGTATAAAAAGTTTACACCTTTCCAAAAAGGTGTAAACTTTTTTATTTAAAGACCACACAAATAAAAAGGGTTGTTCAACTAAGAACAACCCTTTTTAAAAAGACGTATAAAGTTATTTGATGCCATGCATCATCTTTCTCAGTTTGAATGAAAGTATAAATAGAATGACAGCGGCCACGCCCGAAAACCCTACGAATATCATGAAATAAGTATGCAGGTTGTCGATGGTGATCCCCAGAAATACCGGGTGCGGTGCAGTTGATTTTGGATCGGGGTAGAGAGAACTCATGGTGCCTGCAAGTTTATTGCCCGTTGCTATCGCCATGAACCAGATGCCCATCATCAATGAAGTAAATCTTCCCGGTGCTAATTTATTGACCATGGATAAACCGATTGGGCTCAGGAAAAGTTCACCGACAGTGTGTAAAAAATATAAGCCTGTCAGCCACAGTATGCTCACTTTCATCAGCGGGTCACCGTTAGTTCCAAAGGCGATGAATAAAAATCCGAGCGCCAAAAATCCAAGTCCCATAGCCTGTTTCATGGGCGCGGGCGGTTCAAATCCTTTTTTTGCCAATTTATCCCAGAGCACGGCAAAAATAGGAGCCAGTATCACGATGAAGCCGGCATTGAAACTTTGAAAATAACTGGCCGGCATTTCCCAGCCAAAGACCTTGCGGTCGGTTTGCTCATTGGCAAAAAATGTTAAGGAGGCTCCTGCCTGTTCAAAGCACATCCAGAAAAAGATAACGAAAAGCATGATGATAACGACAACCCATAACCTGTCTTTTTCGGTCTTTGTTAAAGAACGGTCGGTAAGTATCGCAAAAGGCAGGCATAGGGTCATTCCGTAAATCGCGGAGCCCCAGATATCAACCTTCAAAACAAAATGAATAAGTGAAAAGGCGGCCACAATGCAGGCCAACAGGGTGATGATCTGCGTTGTACTGAAACCCGATTTTCCGGTTTCGGATACCGCGGTGTCTTTTAATTTATTGGGAGCAACGCCCAGGGGTTCACCTGTTGCGGAAACTACATATTTGTCTTTTGTCAGGTAAAAAATCACAAGGCTGATGAGCATACCGATCCCGGCGGACAAGAAACCCCATTTGAAATCTACATTCTCTCCCAGGTAACCGCAGATCAGCGGGGCGAGGAACGCGCCCGCATTGATGCCCATATAAAAGATGGTGTATGCGGAATCCTTTTTACTGTTGCTTCCTTCCGGATACAACTGGCCAACCATTGTTGAGATATTGGGCTTAAAAAAACCGTTACCGAAGATCAGGAAACCGAGGCCTGTCCATAAGATCGTAGTGGCCATGCCCGATCCCGAGGGCAAAGAGGCGCAGGTGAACAATAGAAACTGTCCCAGGGCCATTAGTATGCCACCTACAAAAATGGACTTGCGATTACCCCAATAACGGTCGGCCACATAACCGCCGATCAGGGGGGTCAGGTAAACAAGACCCGTATAGCTGCCATAAATATTAGAAGCATAGGCTTTGTCAAATAATAGTTTATCTGTCATGAAAAGCACGAAAATGGCCCTCATTCCATAATAACTGAATCTTTCCCAAAATTCTGTTGCAAATAAAACATATAGTCCTTTGGGATGTCCTTTTTGTATTACTTGTTCACTCATGATTGTTGGTTTTAATGCTTGTTGTTTTGGTTTTAGTGTCCCAAAATAGTGAAATTATGATTAGTAAAATCAAATTGGATACCCCAATTTCAAAAAGATACGTTAAGAATAAATAACATGTACAGCGCATGTGCTAAAATTAATCTTGGAATGACAGGTGAGAATTTTAAATTCGCAAACGACAATTAATTCAGGTAAACGATGAATATACTTTTGATCGGTTCGGGAGGAAGGGAGCACGCACTGGCCTGGAAAATAAGGCAAAGCAGTTTGTGTACTCAATTATTCATCGCGCCGGGTAATGCTGGCACGGCATCCTGCGGAACCAACCTTGATCTTTCGACTACGGATTTTGAATCACTTGCCGCGGTCTGTGTTGAGAAGGGGATAAACATGGTATTGGTGGGCCCTGAGGAACCCCTGGTCAAAGGGATCTATGATTTTTTTAAAAAGAATGCGGCCACCCGGAATATTGAGGTCATCGGTCCATCCAAAGCCGCTGCTCAGCTGGAGGGAAGCAAGGCGTTTGCCAAGGCCTTCATGCAACGGCACCATATTCCTACTGCTGCCTACAGGGAATTTACAGTTGATAATTACTCGAGCGGAATCAATTATATAAAGGAACATGCGTTGCCGGTAGTATTGAAGGCGGATGGCCTGGCTGCCGGAAAGGGCGTGATCGTTTGCCAGAACCAGCTGGAGGCATTGTCCGAATATGAATTGATGATACACCGGGCTAAATTCGGCGAAGCCGGAAAAAAAGTGGTGATCGAGGAATATTTAACAGGCATTGAATTAAGCATTTTTATTTTAACCGACGGGGAACATTACGTAATGCTTCCTGAAGCCAAGGATTATAAGCGGGTGGGAGCGGGCGATACAGGCCTCAATACGGGAGGCATGGGAGCGGTCAGCCCGGTTCCCTTTGCAGACGCTTCCTTCCTGCAAAAAGTAAAAGAAAGGATCATTGAACCAACGCTTGCCGGGTTGCAGAAAGACAAGCTGGAATACAGGGGCTTCATATTCTTCGGCCTGATGGTCAATGGTGATGACATCCGTGTGATCGAATACAATTGCCGACTGGGCGATCCGGAAACAGAAGCCGTTATCCCGCGGATCAAAAACGACCTGGTGGAATTACTGACCGTAACCTCACAGCAACGCCTACATGAAATTAAAATACGAACGGATGAGCGGGCAACGGCGACGGTAGTGGCAGTAAGCGGCGGCTATCCGGGGGAATATGAAAAGGGTAAAACGATTTCAGGTCTGAACGATGGAAACACACTGGAGGGCAGTATTGTCTTTCAATGCGGCACAGCCATCAGTGAAAATACCATTGTTACAAATGGCGGCAGGGTGTTGGCGGTAACTTCATTTGGAGCCAGTATCATTGAAGCAACTGAACAATCTAATTATATGATGGAACAACTGTTCTTTGAAGATATATATTACCGGATTGATATCGGCTATGAATTCCGGTAATGCATATATTGCTATACGATTAATCGTGCTGAATTAACCCGATCGCATCAAAGACGACATTTGCATAACTTAAAGGGGTAGACGAAATTAAATAAAAGGCCTGGATACCTCAAAATTCTTGGCTAAATAAATTAGTAAAACCCTTGACCGGCCCTGTTTTCCGATTATTTGGAGATTGCCAACGTTTCCATAAAATGTTGAAAAATAAAGAGTTTGCCGTTGTTAATTCAAATAATTTCCACCAACTTTGCTCACATCAATTATACCGATTTTCACTTTTTTAAAATATGGGCCTTTTTAACTTTTTTACACAGGAAATTGCCATAGACCTGGGTACGGCAAATACCCTCATTATACATAACGATGAAGTGGTGGTGAACGAACCGTCGATCGTGGCGCTGGACCGTAACAATCCAAAAAACATACTAGCCGTGGGTAAGAAAGCATTGATGATGCATGAAAAGACCCACGAAAGCATCCGCACGGTTCGCCCCCTGAAAGACGGTGTGATAGCGGATTTCAACGCCGCCGAGCTGATGATACGGGAGATGATCAAGATGATCTATCCAAAAAAACCACTGTTTGCCCCCAGCTGGCGAATGATGATCTGCATCCCCAGCAGCATCACCGAAGTGGAAAAACGCGCCGTCCGCGACAGCGCCGAACAGGCCGGCGCCAAAGAGGTTTATCTCATCCACGAACCCATGGCCGCAGCACTGGGTATAGGTATCGATGTTGAGGAACCGGTTGGCAACATGATCATTGATATCGGCGGCGGAACCACGGGCATTACCGTAATTGCACTGGCAGGCATCGTTTGCGATCAGAGCATACGTATTGCCGGCGACGAATTTACTGCCGACATCATGGAAGCTTTGCGCCGTTATCACAGTTTACTGATCGGCGAACGTACTGCCGAACAGATAAAGATACAGGTTGGCGCCGCCATGAAAGACCTTGATAATCCCCCCGATGATATTCCTGTGAACGGCCGCGACCTGGTGACCGGTATTCCCAAACAGGTAATGGTAAGTTACCAGGAAGTAGCGGAAGCCCTGGATAAAAGCATCTTTAAAATTGAAGAAGCCATCTTAAAAGCCCTGGAAACCACCCCTCCCGAACTGGCCTCGGATATTTATCGCCGTGGATTGTACATAACCGGCGGCGGTGCACTGCTACGGGGATTGGATAAAAGGCTCAATGCAAAGATCAAACTCCCGGTTCACGTGGCTGATGATCCGCTAAAAAGCGTTGTTCGTGGTACGGGTATCGCACTGAAGCATTATGACCGGTATCCGTTTGTTATGAGATAACAGTTGCAAGCCACAAGGAAGCCCAGGCTTCGAGCCGCAAGGGACAAATTTTTAAATCAAAGGGTAAGCAAATAAGCACGAAGTTTTCAATAAACACTTCTCCCTTGCGGCTTTTCCCTTGCGCTTCACGCTAATGTCCAATGACCTATGACTACTGACTAACAACAAACAACTTCCCCGGTGCGTAATATCTTCCTTTTCATCCGCCGCTACTTCAATTTTCTTTTTTTCCTGTTGTTGCAGGGGTTCAGCATATACCTGATACTGCATTACAGCCTCTATCATAAGGCGGTATTCACCAATACGGCCAACCAGCTCACGGGCAAGATCAATGAGCAATATAACAAAGTGGAGTATTATTTTCAGCTGAAAAAGACGAACGATTCCCTGGTGAAGGCCAATGAAAAACTCTATAACAAATTGAAGTCGGATTTTGAATTGCCGGATAC
>JAYWAZ010000234.1:0-4154 GCA_043781975.1 Bacteroidota bacterium | reverse complement strand
TTTTGTTAGCGCGTTTAATGGCACAACATGTTAGTTTTTAATTATTTCACCGGCCAGTCTTAACCTTTAAAACCCATACATGATCAGTAATTGTTTTTAATGCAGCAGGAAGCATTATTTCCACCCTGTCTGCAATTTGTTTCCATGAAAGTTTCTTATCGCTTCCCAGCAACTGCAGTTTATCATTTTTAAAAAATGGGATCCTGGTTAGCTGTATTTTATTTTCCGGGAAGTTGAATAAAAAGATATACCGGGTCTTGCCGTCCTTCGACCGGGTGAAGCGTATCTGCGCCCCTTCACCGAAAACAGAAAACATCCTGGTATTATAAATGGCTTCCCCGTTTATCTTCATCCAGCTACCGATCTCATGTAAACGCTGGTAAGCCACCGGGTCAAGCTCACCATTCGGGCCGGGACCGATGTTCAGTAAATAATTGCCTCCCTTGCTTACGATATCAACTAAGTTTTTGATCAGCTCATCAGCCGGCTTATACACATCGTTGGGTACATAACTCCAGCTGCCGGCCATGGTCATGCAGGTTTCCCAGGGATAGGGCAAACCATCATCGGGTATATGCTGTTCGGGGGTGAGGTAATTTTGTTGCTGTCCGGGTACGGCCCTGTCAACCACGATCAGGTTGGGTTGTTTGGCCCTGACTTCTTTCACCAGGCGCGGCATATCAATATCCTGGCTTTGCGGATTACGGGCCCATCGGCTCCCTTCATAGGTTTCAAGCAATTCATTTTTTATTTCTTCATCGGTTTTTTTACGCACCCATCCTCCATCCAGCCAGAGTATATCCAGTTTTCCATAATCGCTGACCAGTTCATTGACCTGGTTGTGCGTATAGTCGGTGAATTTTTTCCATTGACCGGGATATTTGGCAATAGCGTAATTGGCATTGCGGTCGCTCACCGGGAATTGTTTCCACCAGTAAGCATCGCTGTGCCAGTCGGGCTTGGAGAAATAAGCGCCGATCCAGAAATTTTCTTTTCGGAATGCACTAAATATTTCCTGTGTAACATTCGCTTTAGGATCGATTGAAAAAGGGCAGGCTTTATCCGTGATCTTATAATCGGTATACTTCGTATCAAACATGCAAAATCCGTCGTGGTGTTTGGTAGTGAACACCATGTACTTCATCCCGGCTTCTTTCGCGGCTGCCGCCCATTTTGCAGGATCGAATTTTACAGGATTAAAACTCGTTTTAAGGTTTTCGTATGCCTTTACATAATCCGTATAATTATCGGCCACGCCTTTTTTTCGGGCGCCGGTGGCCCAGCTCAGGTCTTCGGGGCAGATGCTCCAGCTTTCCACGATGCCCCACTGGCTATAGGTTCCCCAGTGCATGAGCAGGCCGAATTTCAGGTCCTTCCATTCTTCCAACCGGTGTTGTATCGAGGTATCGGGATCGGGGAAATAAGCTTGTTGCTGGGCAAAGGTCTTTTCATTGCAGCAGGCAAAAAGGAGTAAGAGTAATAGGTTTACAATAATATTTTTAACTGGCTTCATTACAGTTTTTTTTTGTTAAGATGGATTAACTGTCAGTGTCTTCGTTTGATCTGTCATGTTGGGGAACGCTGCCTGCCTACCGGACAGGCAGGCAGCTCTTACTAAGTAGCTGTCATGCTGAGGAACGAAGCATCTCAATAATAATAAAGAGATTTTAATTTTAAGGAGAGATGCTTCGTTCCTCAGCATGATAAAAAATAATTTATTCAATGAAATAGCATTCCATTAGCAAGTTCCACTTTTTTGTTGCCTTGTTGCTGTATGAAAACTTTCAATTCATTGCCACCGCCGCTGTCGAAATACAATACCTTTATTTTATGATATCCCTTTTTTAATGCCGCTCTTCCGCTTTTTTCAAGGGTGCCGTGGTCGCCGTCATTATTCACCACTTCGGTATCGTCAATGAATAATTTACTGCCGTCATCAGAAGCGGTAAAGAGGTCATATACCGCACCCTTATCTATTTTAATATAGCCCGAAAACCCGAAAGCGAATTTATCCGTACGTTGTTTTTTCGCGACAGAAATAATATCGGCAACACCCGTGCTGACCGGGGGTGACATAAATGAAGCAACCATATTGATCTCTTTCACGGGTTCATAATATTGATAAGCGATGCCTGGTTTCGGATTGCCGGCACTTATCGCGTTCATCCATTCATAGCGGATTATTTTTTCACTGCGTACGATACTGGGCAGGCCTCCGGCCAGGTAAGCTTTTGCCTTAACGGTAGCAGTTTTATGGAGATAAAAAGGTTTTGCGTACAGGGCAGATCGCAGGGTAGGCTCACTCCCGTCAATGGTATAACGAACCGCTTCCACCCCTTCGGTTGAAATGCTGACCAGGGGGGATAACCCGTTATCGGGATAGGAAACTTCGATCTTCGGAGGCTTTGTAAACAAGCCATAGTTATTGATCTTTACCGCATAGGCATAGGGTGATCTTATCTTATTGGGATCATATATGGGCAGGTCGATAACAAGATCTTCATCCTGTTGATGCCATGATAATTTTTCATGGGTAGATAAAAAATCAACGGTTGCCGCTCGGGGTAATCTCATCTCCTTTAAAACCAATTTTCGGTTATCGGGATATCTTGGAAAAATGGCATACAGTGAATTGGTTTGCTCATTGTAAGTATAAAAGACTTCTTTCACGGCATAACCCGGATCGGGATCGATGGTGAGCTTCAATAAAAGGTCGCCGCTGCTGCTTTTGGGTTTATAATTTCTGGCGCCATCGCTCCACTGCGACGGGATCTTCCACTTCCCGGTACCGTAAATGGCTTCGCCGTTTATTGCCAGCCATTCTCCCATCTGCAACAAACGTTCCTGCATGATGGGTGGGATCTTTCCGTGTTCATCGGGACCAATATCCAGCAAAAAATTGCCGCCGCGGCTCACTTTATCGATCAGCTGCAGTACCAGCGATTGAGCGGAATTATAGTCCCAGGCATCTTCTTCGCGGTTGTACCCGTAGCTGAAGCCCATACCGCGGCTCTCTTCCCAGTAATGGTCCTCAAAATCAAGTTCGGGCTGGTATTCCGGCGTGTACACGGCACCGTGCTTAAACCGGGTATCGCCGCCCCAGCGGTCGTAAGTGACGACCTTGTCCTTCACCGGGCTTTCATTGTACATCCATGTTAAAAATTCCCTGCTCTTCCACACATCATCCCCCGCTTCCCAATCGCCATCGGTCCAGAAAACATCGGGCCGGTAGGTATTGATGAGCTCCTTCATCTGCGGCCAGGCGTGTTGCAGGGCGTATTTGCTTTTATCTTTCTTCCACAAAGGGTTGAACCACTCGAACAGGGAATAATACATGCCCGCATGCACGGAGGTTTTGCGCACGGCTCTGAACAGGTCGCCCAACAGGTCTCTTTTAGGGCCGATATCCATCGCGTTCCATGGAAATCCCCATGTTGCATTCGCCGTGGCATTGGGCCATAAAGTAAACCCGTCATGGTGTTTGGAAGTGAGTACGATATATTTTGCGCCGGAACGTTCAAATAGTTGGGCCCATTCATCGGGGTTGAATAATTCCGCTTTAAAATCAGTGGCCAGGTCATAATAAGTGCGGTTCCCGAATTTTTGCAGATGGAATTTAATCCTGGCGGAATCACCGGTTTGCAAACCATACTGGTACCACTCGGCATAATTACCCTTGGTACACCATCCCGGTACCGAATACACGCCCCAATGGATGAAGATGCCGAATTTGGCGTCTTTGAACCATTGCGGTACGGGCCTGCTGTCGAGGCTTTCCCAGTTGGGCTGGTAGGTTTGCGCAGGAGCGGGTTTCAATAACAGTAATGACAAGCTAAAAAGAAGGATCCTTTTCATAAAATATTTTTATTTACCATGACAGTAAAAAGCAGCGCTTACTATGTAGCTGTCATGCTGAGGAACGAAGCATCTCTTCTTAAAACTAAAATCTCTTTCTTATTGTTGAGATGCTTCGTTCCTCAGCATGACAGAAAATAATTTATTCAATGAAACAGCATTCCCTTTGCAAGTTCCACATTTTTGTCGCCTTGTTGCTGTATGACTCGTCCTAAAATAAGTTTACAGGTTAGATAATTAAACCTGATATAGGTTTGCAGTTGAGGTTTACACTTTCTAGTTCAAAAGTATTCAATTTT
>JAYWAZ010000233.1:0-11552 GCA_043781975.1 Bacteroidota bacterium | reverse complement strand
CCGTTCAAAAATACCAATGCAAAATCATGCGGCTCCGTGATCGTGAGCTTACCCGATTTATGTCCTATGAGTTTGGTACGGTATATGATCAGCCCCTGGTTCTGGTCAAAGGCCTCCATGGGTTTTGGCTGCACAGAAAATAACGGACGGGGTAAATGATTCCATACCACGGTCATGTATTTCATGTCTATCGGAGGAATTTCGATCACCGGAACGGGTTGTGGTATATCCGGAATTTTATAGTCAGCATATTTTGAAAAGAGGTTGCGCAGCATGAAATATTTCGGTGTGGCCCGTCCCTGTTCATTGATGGGTGCATCATAATCATAACTGGTGATATCGGGCTGGTACTGGGTTGCGCCAAAAGCATTGGCGCCGGCGGTAAAGCCGAAATTGGTGCCGCCATGCACTACGTAGAGGTTGAATGACTTTTTATTTTTTAATAAATATTCTATTTCTTTCTTAAGGTCATTGGTATCGGGCCGCTGCCATTTCTCGCCCCAATGTGTAAGCCAGCCGGGGTAGGTCTCACTGCTGAATGCGGGGGCATCGGGATCCGCTTTTTTCGCCTGTGCAAAATCTTCATCGCCGCCGCCGCTGTCCAATCCAATGGCGGTTCCCTTAATGTGCCCGGCTTCCAGCATGTAGGGTGTTGCACCGTCGGCGGTATAAAAAGGAATTTTAATTCCGTTGGCCACCCATATCTTCCTGAGTTCTTCCAGGTAATTTTTATCATTGCCATAACTGCCATATTCATTTTCAATCTGCACCATCAGTATCGGCCCGCCGTTTATGCATTGCAGTGATGTTACCTCTTTGGCCAGGTTGGTGATATACCTTTCCGCGGCGGCCATGTAACGGGGGTCCATGCAGCGTACTTTGATATCGGGATATTTTAAAAGGTAAGTGGGTAGCCCGCCAAAATCCCATTCGGCGCATACATAGGGTCCCGGGCGCAACAGCACCCACATGCCTTCCTGCTGGCAGGTGCGTATGAACGCGGCCACGTCCCTGTTCTCCGTTTTAAAATCGAATGCGCCTTCTTTTTGTTCGTGGTAGTTCCAGAAGATGTAAGCAGCAATGGTATTGCATCCCATGGCTTTCGCCATCTGTATCCGCTGGCGCCAGTATTCCCTGGGGATCCTTGCGGGGTGCATTTCACCGCTGATGATCTGGAAGGGTTTGCCATCGAGGAGGAAATCGGTTTTGGAAAGCGAAAAATCGTGTTTTGTTTGTGCAGTTGTATCCGTACTTAAGATCAGTATCCAGGAAAAGAAGATAAATATTTTGTAACAGGCCTCCGTAATCCTGCTCCACATCGTTGTGTCACTCACTTGTACCTTTTCAGCTTTATTCAGCTTATTGGTATCATCTTTTAATAACATCATACAGTGATTTTATTTTAATATTGCTGACAGGCCCTTTGGTCATCATTTCCCTGCTGAGCAGGACCTTTCTGATCTTCCCTTTTTCCAGGTCAAAATAATTATCAGAAAACAGCGCCGTGCTCCCGTCTTTTGAAAGTTGAATATATTTAGCGTCTGCATTCGTTGTGAGTGTTATTTCATTCCCTGCCAGTGTAAAGGATATGGTGGCCTTTTCCAGTTTGATATCCTTCGGAAAAATGGTATCCTTCACCGGTAGTACATCATCCCGATAGGCCTCCCTTACCGCGTACCACGCGGCTTTCGGCTGCCGGGAATAATCCGTGATGCTCCAGCTGGCCACGGGCCAGCAATCATTCAATTGCCATAGTAAAGTGCCCATGTTGTATGGAGCCTTGCTTCGGTGAACGGTAATACTGTTCTTCAGTATATAATATTGCAGGCATTGCGTCAGGTAGGTGTAATCTTCCAGTGAAAGTTTGCTGAGTTTCGCCGAATCAATGAAATACCGATTTAAATAGTGATCCAGTTTTTTAAAACCTTCATTCGCCTTTTGATGCGATTCTATAACAGGGGAGTGTAGCTGCCTGTCTTGCGGCAGGGTAAATTTTTCAATTGTACTCCAGTTGGGCATGGCTTGCATTCCGTATTCACTCACAAAACGCCCGGTCTTTTTTTCAAACACTTCCCAGTCTTCCAGTCCCCACCAGAGCCCCCAGTAGTGGCTGTCGCCTTCCTTAAAACTTTCTTCATGCCCCCAGCCGTGCATGGGAGAGGAGGGTAGGTAGGGCCTGGTGCCGTCAAATTCATTCACCCATTTTTTGAGGCTGTCTTCAAATAAGCGTTTATAATTGTTCCAGACATTTGCAGAATCCACGCCATGTATATTGAACTGGTCCTGCCAGCCCCAGTTGTGCCAGGCTTCATCAATTTCATTGTTGCCGCACCACAATACGATACAGGGATGATTTTTTAACCTTGCGACCTGATATTTCACTTCTTCCCTTACATTGTTAAAAAATACTTCGTCACCGGGGTACATGCCCCCTGCAAACATAAGATCCTGCCAGACCATTATTCCCAGCGAATCGCAGAGCTCATAAAAGGCATCGTCTTCATAGATACCGCCGCCCCATACACGCAGCATATTCATGTTGGCGTCTTTGGCGCTTTGCAGCATCCTGCGATAATCCTCTTTTTTCATCCTTGGCAAAAAGATATCTCCAGGTATCCAGTTGGCGCCCCTGGCATAAATGGGTTTGCCATCCTTTTCAAAATAAAAGGTAGTGCCACCCGGGTCATTATTCCGAACCAGTTTTATATTGTTCCTGTGTATCGGCGGTATTGGCATTATCTTCACGCCGTTCCATGCCTCAAGCCTGACCATTTTCCATATACCGCAGCCGACAAATTTCGGCCCCCAGTCCCAGCCAAACTGGAACTGGGCCTTGCGGACATACACCCGGTTGTTATCCGGTAATTCTAATGGCAGCCTGGATCTGGCGATACTGTCCACCTTGTTTTGTGCCGATGAAAAATAGATCATTAATTCATTGCCTGTTCGTTTCAGGTATCGTTTAATATTCACTGTCCATCCCCTGAACATATTATCAGCCTGCAGGACCAGGTTCCCGTTCAGGTATACATCGGCGTAAGTATCCAATCCGTCAAAACCCAATTCAATATTTTTTTTTGCAAGGGTTATGTCATCAACATCAAAACCGGTCTTATATTCCCAGTTGGTTTTGTCGATCCATTGCAGCTTTGTTTCATTATCCCGGTAAAAAGGATCGGGGATGAGTTTATTGGCAAGCAGGTCGGTATGGATGGTGCCGGGAACGGTGGCACCGTACCATTTGCTTTCTCCTTCTTTATGGAATTGCCAGTTTGTGTTGAGTTCTATATATGTGTTTTGGGCGCAGATCGTCTGAACCAGGATTAGCAGGATGGAACTGATTAAACTGATCTTCATCTTACAGGTTCTTTAGGTGAGCGATGATCTTTTTTACCTCATCCGTATCTATGGAGACTGATCTCAGGTCTTCTCCCATCGATTCATTTGTATAATTCATTTTACTGTCAGCATTCATCCTTGCCGATGTATGAAACTCAACTGCGCCGGTCTTTTCAGCGATCTCAACAATATTGGCGGCGCGTAGCCCGCTGCCGGGCATGATCTTGATGCGGTCACCCGCCTGCTGAACCAATTTTGCGATCAGGCTGGCGCCTTCCAAAGCCGTTGGTTGCAGACCTGAGGTAAGAATTCTTTCGCAACCCATATCAATAATATCTTCCAATGCATTAAACGGATCATTTGTCCGGTCGAACGCCCTGTGAAAACTTACACCCATGGGATCCGCGATCTCAATCAATTGTTTGCATCTTGTTATATCAACAGTTCCGTCTGCATGGAGCATTCCGATCACCACGCCATCACAACCCAGTTCCCGGCATAAGCGTACATCTGTTTTCATGATCCCGAATTCGTCGTCGCTATAAAAAAAATCTCCGCCACGCGGGCGGATGATGGGGTACAGGGCGATCTGCAGTTTTTCCCTGGCCGCTTTTATAAAGCCATGGGAGGGGGTGGTGCCGCCTTCAGCGGGGTTATCGCATAATTCAATGCGGTGTGCGCCGGCTGTCTGTGCAAGAGAGCAGCCGTCAATGGTAAAGCCGATGACTTCCAGGATAAAATTCATTGTAATGCCTGATGTTCAAATTTTCAATTTTCAATTTTCAACTTCCAAAGTAGCACATGCGCAGAAATTGGAAATTGTTAATTACCTATTTATCAAAGTATGTATTTCGATTGATGAATTTGATTCTCCTTATCACTTTTTACGCTGAATACAAATCCTTTCTGTATGGCGTAAGCGCCGTATGCCCCCTTCTTGTTCATGGCCAGAAAGCCCACCTGCAGTGTTTTTGCTTTTACCGGATCTCTTTTCACGATCCTCTCCACCGCCTTCTGGCAGGCTTTTTCAGGCGTATAGCCCTGGCGCATGAATTCCACCACCAAATGTGTTCCGCAGATGCGGATCACTTCCTCGCCCACGCCGCTGGAGGTAGCAGCGCCGATTTCATTGTCTACAAAAAGCCCCGCGCCGATGATGGGCGAGTCACCCACCCGTCCGTGAACCTTGAACGCCATTCCGCTGGTGGTAACGGCACCGGATAGGTTATTATTGTTATCCATGGCGACCAGCCCCATCGTGTCATGGTTGGGTGTACCGTCTTCAAAAAAATTGGGAGCGAAGGGGCCGCCGCTTCCTTTTTTGTTCTCGATATTGATAACGGGTTTGTATTCGCTTTTTTTCAGCCAGTTATCGTAGGCTTTTTTCGCATCATCTGATAAAGCCGCGCTCTCCAGTGTAAACCCGTTCTCCAGCGCAAACTGTTGCGCACCCGCGCCCACCAGGATCACATGCGGTGTTTTTTCCATCACTTTCCTGGCCACTGAAACCGGGTGCTTTATCCTTTCCAAACCCGCTACGGCACCACAATTTGCATGCTCATCCATGATACAGCTGTCGAGTGTAACGATGCCATCGCGGTCGGGGTAACCGCCCAGTCCCACACAGCAGTTGATGGTATCCTCGATCTGCCTGGCGCCGGATTCAACTGCATCCAGTGACCGGCCGTTGGCAGACAATACCTTCCAGGCCTCGGCATTCACGGCCATGCCGCTGTCCCAGGTGGAGACCACGATCGGTTTTGTCGTCTCATCAAAACCGTTAGCAAAGGTTTTTTTTACTGCTATTAATGGTAGCGTCAGACCGGAAATTGTTAAAAATTTTCTTCTGTCCAGCATTTTAATTTATTTTTTGGTATAGGTTTAAGTTAATGTCACCCCTTCGGGGTTGCGCTTTACTTCAACATCATTATTTCTATATTAATTATATCCCTTTGGGAATAAATGAATCAGCATAATCATGATAAATCAGATTAATCAGCAATTAATAATCATCATTTAATGCAAAGACCTGTTTTTTCGTCTTCCATTTGCCCCTGGTAAAATCAGGGACCTGCTGCAGCTGGCCGCCTTCCATGATACTCTTTTCGCTCAATGGCGTGATGCTGTACCAGGTGGCATAATCATACACATCCAATGGAAAATCAACGCCGCGTTTTATGCATTCAATAAAGGCGTGGTCCACAAAAAAATCCATACCCCCGTGCCCGGCGCCTTCGGCATTCTTTCCATATTTTTTCCAGAGCGGGTGTTCATGTTCGGTGAGCCATTTTTCCGTATTGTCCCATTTATGACTGTGGTTCATTTCTTTTTGAAAATAGAGGAAGCCCTGTCCTTTGCCGCCGGAGCCATAGTCCTGCCAAAGACCTTCCGTGCCCTGTATCCTGAACCCTAAATTGTAAGGACGGGGTGAGGAGACGTCATGGGTCAGCAGGATCGTTTCACCGTTGGCGCATTGTATCTGCGTGTTTACGACATCGCCGCATTTAAAATTCAATTTCGCGTTCGGGTGATCTTTTCCGCCCTTGGGATGATCCACAATATATTTATGCAGGCCCTTTGATTTTGAAGCGATGGAAGAAAGTTTAGTCATCCGGTTCCCCTTGTTGATGTCCATCATCACGGCCACGGGGCCCAGGCCATGGGTGGGATACAGTTCTCCATTACGGTTGAGGTTATGCGCAGTACGCCACTGGGCTTCGCTGTAGGCGTTCTTTCCAAACTCCACGCCGCTGTCATAGGCCGTTTTGCCATCATTGAAGAGTACGCCCCGAAGGTCGTGTTCATATCCGCCCTGCCCGTGGATCAGTTCACCGAACATGCCCTGCCGCACCATGTTCAATACGGCCATCACGTCACGCCGGTAACAAACGTTCTCCATCATCATCAGCGGTATCTTTGTTTTCTCGGAGGTGTTCACCACGTCCCAGCATTCCTGCAGTTTCAGGGCGCCGCAAACCTCCACGCCCGGTATCTTGCCCGCGTTCATCGCGTCAATGGCCTGTATGGAATGCCATTCCCAGGGAGAGCAGATCACCACCGCGTCAATATCATCCCGCTTCAGTAAGTTCCGGTAATCGTGATCGCCGTTCTTGTACACGACGGGTTCGGAGCGCTTATATTCTTTGAAGACAGCCAGCGCCTCGTCCACACTTCGTTGCTGGGGATCGGCGATGGCAACGATCTCCACGTCGTCACGCTGTAAAAAATTCCCCATGTGCTCATGCGAGCGGAATCCGGCACCGATAATGCCTATACGCAGTTTGTCTTTTTTCGGGGAAGCGAATGCGCGGATGGGCTCGGTAAGCGTTAATGCGGCTCCGGTCAACGCCGTCGTTTTAATGAAATCTCTCCGGTCGATGGTATGTGACATAATGTTTTTTCGGTGCGGTGCACCCTGTTTTTATTTATGCATGGTCAATTTCTGTATCATTTCATTCGAAACGGTATCGGCATACATCCCAAAAGCGCTGCTCATCACCCCTTTTACCGTTCCATCCTTCGATTCAATGGCATACACCACATCCTCGTCCGAGGGATTACTTTCTCCCTCGAAACGGTAGACTTCCATGATCTCAAATTCATGCGGGTTCAGGCAGATGCTATTGCCCGGGCACATGATCTTATCAAAAGCGATATTGAAATCGAGGGTATAACCCCTGGACCTTAAGCCATTCAATGCCCCTGTTACCGTATCGTATGAAACCATGTTGAATCAGTTGGTATTAAAGTTAAGAAATCTTTTCCAAGGCTTTAACCGGTCTTAACGGCTTCAGGCCTCCCAATCCCCTGGAAGCAGTAAAATAGATGATCACGATGACCGTTACCCCAGCCGTGATCATGAATGTGACCAATGATCCGAAATTATACCACAGCAGCCCGCAAAAGCTGCTGGCGATGAGTGAACAAATACTCTGGAAACCGGTATAGGTTCCAATGGCGGTAGCGGTTTCGTTTTTATCCACCAGGTTGCTGATCCAGGCCTTCGATATGCCTTCTGTTGCGGCTGCATACAAACCATATAACGCAAAAAGCAGGATGAAGACCGCCAGGCTATTGTTCAGTGCGAATCCCGTATACACCAGTACGAAGATAAAAAGCCCGGCGATGAATATATTTTTCAAACCCATCTTATCAGCGAGTATGCCCAGCGGGTAGGCGAGCAGGGCATATATGCAGTTATAAAAAATATAGATGCCGATCACGGCGGTATCATGTAAACCGCTCTCCTTCATCTTCAGCAGCAGGAATACGTCTGAACTGTTGAACAAAGCGAAAAGTAAGAGGCCGGTCACCAGCTTTTTATAAGGTGGCGGACAGGTTTTCCAGTACGTTATAAAGGACCAGAACATTTTCTTTTGGGGTTTGCGTGTACCGGTTACGGGGCGACGCTTTTCCCTGATCAGCAGGGTAAAGAACACGGCCACCATTCCCGGACCGAAGGCGATCAAAAAAAGTGTTTTATAGTTACCGGGATAAAAATAAAGATATACTAACGCTATGGCAGGACCGAAGACGGCTCCCAGCGTATCCATTGCACGGTGAAAACCGAATGCCTGCCCCTTTGTTTCCGGTGTACTCTCATCGCTCAGCAAAGCATCCCTCGCCCCGGTTCGGATGCCCTTGCCAAGCCGGTCAATGGTCCTTGACAGGAATATCCACCAGGGGTAGATGAAGATGGCCAGCATGGGTTTGCTGATGGCGCTGAACAGGTATCCCAATTGTACAAAGGGTACGCGTTTGCCGCTGATATCGCTGCGCATGCCAAAATAACTTTTGCTCAATCCCGCCACCGCCTCGGCAACGCCTTCGAGTACGCCAATGAATATCGCCGTGTATCCTATCTGTTTTAAGAAGAGGGGCATTATGGGATACAGCATTTCGCTGGCCATATCGGTAAACAAACTCACGAGCGACAGGATCCAGATCGTTCTGGTAATGATCTTCGGCCGGGGATTTGAAGGTAGCGGCAAGTTTGTTGATTTGCCCGAATGTAGCAATTTGTTGGTACATTGCAGGAGTATTTTTAGCGCCGTAGCCCTACGGATGCACAGAAGTTAAATTTTATGAATAAAAAACAAAAGATCCCCAAAAAATCATCTCAGGTCAGTATTGTAAAAGGCAGGCTGGATATTTCCCGCAGCGGCATGGGTTATGTGATCGTGGAAGGGATGGAAAGGGATATCATCGTTAAGCCCAATGATTTTAACCGCGCTTTTCACGGCGATACTGTACGTGTGCAGGTTGCAAAAGATTCATCGGGTGGGAAGCGTTTATCAGGTACTGTTACTGACGTGGCCGAACGGAAACAGACCGAATTCATCGGCAATATCCAGCTGAATAAGGGCATCGCGTTCTTTATCCCTGCTTCCGAAAAACCCATACCCGATTTTTTTGTGGCTCCCGACAAGATCAATGGCGCCAAAGACAGGGACCGGGTGGTGGTGAAACTGCTGCGCTGGGATAAGGGCGATAAGAAACCCCAGGGTGAAGTGGTGTCTGTTTTAAAGGCCGAGGACGAGAATGATATGGCCATGAAAGAGATACTGATCGACTGCGGCTTTACGCTTGACTTTGAAAAAGCGGTATTGGATGAATCAGAAAGACTTTCGGGTACAATTAGTCGCGAAGAGATCAAAAAGCGAAAGGACTACCGTGATATCCTCACCTTTACCATCGATCCCGCGGACGCGAAGGATTTTGACGACGCCATTTCGATACGGAACCTGGATAACGGCAATTATGAGATCGGGGTGCATATCGCCGACGTAAGTCATTTTGTAAAACCCGGTACGGCACTGGATAAGAGCGCTTATGAACGGGCCACCAGCGTATATCTTCCCGACAGGGTGAACCCGATGTTGCCCGAGATCATATCCAATGAATTGTGTTCCCTACGGCCACACGAGGATAAATATACCTTCTCGGCCGTGTTCCAGATCAACAACCGGGCCGAGATAAAACACAGTTGGATCGGAAGGACCCTCATACACAGTAACCATCGGTTCACTTATGAAGAAGTACAGGATATCATTGAGAAAAAGGACGGGCTGCACCATAAACCCTTGCTGCTGCTGAATGACCTGGCACAAAAATTCAGGCGTGAGCGCTTCCGCAACGGGGCCATCAATTTCTCTTCCCAGGAAGTGCGTTTTCAGCTCGATGAAAAGGGCAGGCCCATCGGTATCATCGTCAAGGAAAGCAAGGACGCCCATAAACTGATAGAAGAGTTCATGTTGCTGGCCAACCGCACCATCGCCGCTTACATTTCAAAGATCAAGGTCAATAAGGAACCCATTCCCTTTCCCTACCGCATACACGATACGCCGGATGATGAAAAACTGAAACCCTTTGTCGCCTTTGCAAAAAAATTCGGCTACACATTCGATATGCATGACGAAAGCGCGGTGGCGGCTTCGTTTAACAAACTGCTGAAAGAAGTGCAGGGCAAGCCCGAGCAGCACGTGCTGGAACAACTGGGTATCCGCACCATGTCGAAAGCGGTATATACTTCCGAAAATATCGGGCATTACGGGCTGGGTTTTGAACATTACTGTCATTTTACTTCCCCCATCCGCCGTTATCCCGATGTACTGGTGCACCGCATCCTGCAGGAGTGCCTGGAAAAGAACCTCACACCGGATAAAAAGATGGAAGAGAAATGCAAACATTGCAGCGACCGGGAGCGCAAAGCCATGGAAGCCGAAAGGGCGGGAAACAAGTACAAGCAGGTAGAGTTCATGCAGCAATACCTGGGCTATGAGTTCGACGGTATCATCAGCGGCGTGGCCTCATTCGGTTTTTTTGTGGAAACGGTTACGCATAAGTGCGAAGGCATGGTAACGGTAAGAGACCTCAGTGATTATGATGATTTCAGGCTCGATGAAGCGGATTATGCCCTGGTGGGCATGCGTACCAGGCAAAAATTCAGGATGGGCGATATGGTTAAGATAAAGGTGGTGGCTGCCAACCTGAATAAACGGCAACTGGATTATGAGTGGGTGCCGGACAAGGGTACTAAAGTTGGCGGAGGCAGATCTTCCAAAGTCAAAAGTAAAAAGTAAAAAACCCTAAAGGGGGGAGCTTTTCAGCTTCTTGCTTTATACTTTTTATTTTTACCTAAAATATTACTGCTTCTAAACTTTTTGGTTTTTACTTTTTACTTTTTACTTTTCTATGCATTCATTTATTTCGCTTTCAAAACTGTTTGAAGAAAAATTCAACGTTCGTCACTTTCCCGCGCACACGGAAAGCTTATACGATCCTGCGCAATACATCCTTGGACTGGGCGGAAAAAGGGTGCGCCCCGTTTGCGTGTTGATGGGGAATGAATTGTTTGACGAGATCAATCCCGATGCCTGGCCCGTGGCCACCGCGATAGAATTATTCCACAATTTCACCCTGGTACACGATGATATCATGGACAAGGCCCCGCTGCGGCGGGGTGTGGAGACCGTGCATACAAAATACGGTTCGTCAACGGCATTGCTGGCCGGCGATGTAATGCTGGTGACCGCTTATGATTACCTGAATAAAATTAGATCGGATACGGCACAGCGTATTGTTCAGGTCTTCAACAAGACCGCTAAAGAAGTTTGTGAAGGCCAGCAACTGGATATGGATTTTGAAAAGCGGGATAGGGTCAGCATGGACGAATACCTGCACATGATCACGCTGAAGACATCCGTACTCCTGGCAGCCAGCCTTAAACTCGGCGCCATACTGGGCGGAGCGGGGGAAGGCAATCAAAATCATTTGTATGAATTTGGTAAAAACCTGGGTATCGCCTTCCAGGTACAAGATGATTACCTGGATGCTTTTGGCGACCCTGAAAAATTTGGTAAACAGCAGGGAGGTGATATCCTTGCCAATAAAAAAACCTTTTTGATGATCCGAGCACTGGAATCAGCTGATCCTGCTCAGGCGGATGAATTAAAAAAATTATTAGACAGCGATCCTGCTGACAAGGTTGAAAAAATATTACAGATATTCAAAGACTCCAATGTAGATAAATGGGCAACCGCATTAAAAGAAAAATACCTTCAAACCGCCCTTCAACACCTCGAAGATACCGCCGTGCTTGCCGTTCGGAAAAAGCCACTGATGGAACTGGCGGAGTACCTGATCAGCAGGGATAAATAATGGAGAGAACCAAAGATTATTTCACTATAAAACTGATCTCCCCTAATAGCACA
>JAYWAZ010000232.1:0-4196 GCA_043781975.1 Bacteroidota bacterium | reverse complement strand
GGTAAGGAAACAACGCTCCTGTATACCCAAACAGGGGAGGTCCAGATGACATTGTTGTCAGTTTGCGTGATCTTGGCAAAATAATAATATGTATTGGTTGCAATGGTATTATGCAAATAGCTCAAAGTACTGCTGCCGCTATTGGAGGTTAATAAAGTTGCGTTGATGCCGCTTCCGGGTGCGCCATAATAGATCTCAATTGAACTTACATTATCACCTATATCAGGATCGGTCACGGACACATAGATGGAAGAATTAGTATTGGTGGTAAAATCACTTCCCATATAATTGCCGTTAACTGTAAAAGTTACCTGTGTATTCCAGTCTTCGGTGGCATAAAAACGCATGGCCTTGTAGGCAGCCATGATATTGTCTCTTTTTAAATCACTCGCCAGCACAACGGTCCTGATCTTATTTACTCTCCCAAAAGTTGTATAATGATTGTCCTGGTCCATGGTAGGCCCTAAATGATATCCTTTGGCAAGCAATGCCAGGTAATTCCATTCATAAGAAGTGGCAGGGGTGGGGTCGGAATAATTGTTAGTTTGGGACATGGCCAGGCCATTCCTTATGGCAGTGCCCACGATTGCATTATCGGCAGAAGTACTGTAAGTTGATGCGCCTGCAAGAGCAGTATAATCGCCTGCTTGAGGATGTGCCAGCGTACAGAAAGCTGTGGGATATGTATTGACTATATCCCAAAGAGTGGAATAGGTGAATTCAGGACAGTAAATATTATAATTATTGCTGCTGCCCCATCCTCCACTTCCGCTTTCCCATCCAATTAATCCCGGCACGCCATATATTACAACGTGGCCCCCGTTATTGATGACACCATACTCCATCCCATACATGCAAACAAAGGTTCCGTCAATATTCGACGTATCTGCTTCATATAATCCACGTGCATAATCAACCACGTGCATTCCCGGGTTATTTGGGGAACTATAGTGATTATGATCGGCAATGCCGAGAAAATCCATATGATAACTGGATTTTACATAATAATAATCCTGCCCGGGATAATAATAACCACTGGCAGTACTGTCTTTATTGCCGTCGGAATAGGAGGAATGGCAATGGATATTGCCAAAATAGAAATTGTACTGGCTGAATACAGCAGTCGATAAAAAAGAAAATAGTATGAACAGCAATATCCTCATGACGGGAGACCGAATTTTAATTTTTTTGTTCCTGAAATAGTTTGATAGGGGGGACCAGGATATTGGAATAGGTAAGGTATGTGAATGACAAAGTTACAATTATCAGCGGATACCGCTAAAAATTCATTTCGCCTAACAATAGCTTAACAAAAAATCCCATCCATCGGGATGGGACCTTGTGCCAGTTGGGTTACTAGGATTCGAACCTAGACAAACAGAATCAAAATCTGTTGTGCTACCTTTACACCATAACCCATGGTTGTTAATTGGCTGCAAAAATAAGGGTTCACTGAGTTTCAGCCAAATGGATTTTTATCGTTGATAGCGGTGGATGTGAACTCAAAAAAACACATGATCAAAGAACTGGAAGATCATCAATGGTTCCCGGCTTTATTGCGCAGGTTCCAGGCGCAGTATATCGGCAGCCTGGTGGTATGGCTTAAATTATATGAACCATTGATACCGGTGATGCAGGAGATAATCGGTGAAAACAGGCCCGTTCTTGTACAGGACCTTTGTTCGGGCAGCGGTTTGCCGGCGGCATATATCCGGCAGCATGTGAGGGGAATCGATAAGACCATTTTATCTGATAAATACCCGGATGTTTCTTTTGTGAACACCCCCCAAACAGCATATTTACCAGGCGCTGCCGATGTTTTGATGCTGTTACCGCAACCTTCAACGCTTTATACGATGTACAACAGTTTTCACCATTTTTCAAACAATGAACAAAGGTCACTGGTGCAGAAAATGGTGCAGGCGGGATCCTGCTTTTGTTTTGTTGAGATACTGGAGCCGGTTTTTTTTACATTGATCAGGATATTATTCGTCTCCACGATATTGCAGGTCTTTTCGGCCCCGTTCGTAAAACCATTTTCATTGGCAAGATTATTTTTTACGTACATCATCCCGGTGAACCTCTTAACGGTCTTATACGACGGGATCATTTCTGTTATGAAGTCGAAAAAGGCTGGCCAATACCGGCAATTATTAACCAATATTTCTGAAGGTGATTATACAATAACGGTGAACAGTTACGGCAGTTGGAAGGGACGCGTCATTTACATTAAAGGGATTCCCGGACAAAGATGAAAAGATTAAAGATATTCTGGCAATTCAGCAGGCCGCATACCATCATCGGCTCGGTATGCAGTATCACCGCGCTTTATATCATTGCCTGCGGGGGCCGGCATTTAGCGGATCATGCGGGATTATACATCGCAACGCTGATTGCTGCGCTGGCCTGTAATGTTTTTATCGTTGGGTTAAACCAGTTGGAAGATGTGGAGCTGGATACAATAAATAAACCCTGGCTGCCGCTGGCCGCCGGAACCTTATCCCGCAAAAATGCACTCCTCATCATTTATTCAGCGTTGATCATTTGCCTGGTCGTTTCCTTTATCACCGCTTTATTCTTATTGCTCATCATGGGTATCATTTTGTTGATCGGAATGGCTTATTCATTGCCGCCATTGAAATTAAAACAACACCATCTTCCTGCAGCGCTTTCGATCACGTTGGTAAGAGGATTGATCGTCAATGTTGGCATTTTTCTGCATTATCAATATGCTTTGTACAACAATTTTTATTTGCCGGGCTATATCTGGTGCCTTACCTTTTTCATCATGGCGTTCAGCGTTGCCATTGCCTGGTTCAAAGATCTGCCTGATACGGAAGGTGATGACCGGTTCCACATAAAAACACTGGCCGTGTTGTATTCAAAACGAAATGCCCTGCTGGGCGGAACCTTGCTGGTTTGCGCCGCCTATATTTATGTACTGGCCTGGAGTTATTTTACTGTAGCAACAAACAGGAATTATTTACTCATCACCCATAGCATTTTATTTTTTGTATTCCTTTTGAATTATTTCTATGTAAAACTGGCGGATAAAAATTCCATCAAGAATTTCTACCTGCGTTTCTGGGTTTTCTTTTTTGCAGAGTATATTTTGTTTGCGGTGTGGTCTGTCATCTAAAAGATTGAAAAAATATTTGTCACAAAGATGCACGGAGGATGCACAGAGGTCACAAAGTTAACTTCGTGTGCTCTGTGACTTCTTTGTGAAACTCTGTGAAATATCATTCCGCATCTTCCTTCTCCTTCAGTCCCCTGATCAGGTCCAGCGCCTCGGCCACCACATCGCACATGATGGTGACCAGCGATCCCGGTTTGGCCGTATTGTAAGCGTGCATGATGGCTTCTTTTTCATTGTAGATGATGGTGATGGGTATGTCCTTCGGTTTTGTTTCCTCGATGCCTTCCACCAGCAGGTTCACGATCTCTTCGGCTGTGCGTCCGCGTAAGTTTTTGTCGCAGCGTATGATGATCTCGTCAAAAAAGCGGGCTGATATCTTTCCAAGTTCGCGGATATCATCGTCGCGCCGGTCGCCCGTGCCGCTGATGATGCCTACCTTGGGCTCCCCGTCCATCTTGCTCACGAAATCGCAGAGCAGTTCCAGCCCGGCGGGGTTGTGCGCAAAATCTACAAGAAATTTGAATTGCCTGAACTGGAACATGTTCAGTCTGCCCGGCGCCTGTGTCGCGGAAGGCACAAAGGTTTGCAGGGCCAGCCTGATGTCTTCGATGCCGATATTCCGCCAGAAATAAGTGCTGAGCACGGCCGGCAGGCAATTCATGATATTGTGCAATGCTTTGCCGCCATAGGTTACCGGAACATCCGTCACTTTTATCACCCTTATCTTCCAGGTCCCTTTCATAATGGTGATATACCCGTTCTCAAATACCGCTGCAAAGCCGCCGCTCTTGCAATGCTCCACGATCCGCGGATTTTTTTCGTCCATGCTGAAATAAGCGACATTGCATTCGAGTCCGCTCTTCATCGCGTACACCAGGTCATCATCTGCATTGAGAATGGCATAACCATGTCTGAATACGGTTTCCGGTACCACGCTTTTCACCTTGGCCATCTGTTCCATCGAATCGATGCCGCCCAAGCCGATATGGTCGGCGCTGATATTGGTTACAATGGCCACATCGCAATGCTGGAAGGCGAGTCCGCTTTTAAGGATACC
>JAYWAZ010000231.1:0-4203 GCA_043781975.1 Bacteroidota bacterium | reverse complement strand
ATCACTGTAATCATTCCAGTCTTTTCCTTTTAACCACCACACCCCGCTTTGTACCAGGTCCTGTTCGCTGGGTGCTACCGCGATGCAGGGATCGCAATGATAAAAATTGGCCGGACTTACGTCCCATGCGTATTCCAGGAATCCCACGCTTTTATCTTCCTTATTCCATTGCCTGTCGAACAGGTTGCCGTAAAAGGCCCCGAAATTCTTCTGAACGAACAGGGGCACATTCTTATCGGTAGGGATATTCACGTTGCGGTAATTGGTGCACTCAATCCGGCCCTTACGGGTAAAAGCATATACGACCAGGTCCTGATCACCGTCGGCATTGGCCATACCCAACCGTATGGGCAGCATGAACTTGGGTGAATTGAAACCTATCTGCAGGGGGCGTAAAAAATTATTATTCAGTTTTTGCTTTTCCTTTTCATTCACTTTGACCACAAAGAATTTAAGATTGCTTTTGATATAGGGGTCAAGCACTTCCTCTGCGCCTTCGGGAATTTTATACCCATTCGTAGTGAGCCATTCTTTCAATCCACCGCTTTCTTTAGCGCTCAGGATAAGGATATCATACTCACCTACCAGGTACTTGGCCTCCACCTTTACGCCCAGGTCCTTTTTAATACCATTGTCCGTTACCGTTACTTCACTCTTTACAATCTTGGACCGGGGAGCAACCATTTTTTCTTCATCCGCCAATACCTCACAGGGGTTCTGGTCCCAGTATTCCACCAGTCTTGGCGCGGAGTAGTCGTTCAGGCGCTGAAAGATGGACTGATCCACCACATGTATGTCATCCTTTCTTAGTACAACCGGCACCGGTACCACCATGGCGAAATCCCTGGTATCACCTTTAAAATCGTTATACATGGTGATAACGGTTCTGTTGCCATCACGGACAAGTATCACCTGTGATGTTTTGTTCTTCAAAGTGCCATCGGCCTTGCTTACATAAAAACCGCAGAAGGAGTAGAGCAGTGGCGAGAGGGCAATAATTCCCCCGATGACCAATAGTTTACGTTTCATATTTTATTTTTTTAGTTGAATGATCACATTATGGCATACGTATGAACAGCGTGTAAAAAACGATGCTCTTTGGTGGTGAGTCGTTTGGGCGTCTTCCATTGAAAAGTACCTGCCTTAAATAATTTATCGAGCAATGGAACCAGTGGCTGGGCAAATACCAGCACCCATATCGGAGCGCCGTTCATGAATTTGAAGGCGGTCAGGTAGAATGCCACCGCGGCGACCACTATGGACCAGATGATCCTTGCCATCGTATGGTTGGGAGTTGTTCTTGGATCTGTGATCATAAAGAAGGAAAAGAGCAGGAGGCTGCCCGTGCTGATGGATTGTATAAAGTAATCCATTGGCCATCCCAGGTAAATGATCTGCCGGGCAAAAAGTAAAACGCCAAATGTTCCTAAGAAGGCAAGGCTCACGTCGAGCTTCTGCACCCTGGTGGTTACGATAAATCCCAAACTTAAAACCCCGAACAGGATCACCATATTACTTCCCCACTGGCCCGGGCTAATCCAGGCATCGCCGGTGAGTGATATGGCTGCTACGATACCCAGTGCAGAGGGATTGAAAATGTGCTTGCCCCTGATTCGGATAATGTATTTCGATGCGATGGATATGATGGCTGCCAGTGCGGCAACGTACCAGTGATTTGTTTTGAGCAATAAGGATAATCCAAAAGAACTGATGAGGGCAGAAGGGATACTTTGTACAAACTGGTTGTGCCAGGCGGATGAAAAACGGGCCACATTTTTTTTACAAAAAATAACAGAACAGATCAACTGGGTAAATAAACTGGTGACAAAATAAGTTGTATACAGCCACCATTCAGCATTCCAGTGCAGGTAATATATGCCGTAACAAAGAAAAACAGATTGAAAGATGATCTGGAAATAACGTGCGTCTTTATGAATTGCCCCAAAAAACATAACAGCTGAATTTGCCAATAGGATGTTCAAGCTTGAAAAATTGCATAAATCAATTGTTAAAAAATTGTCAATGCAATTAAAATATATATTTATGGAAACCCGGGCGGCCCGCATCGCCGTTCATCAAAAAACGGGAAAAGAAAAAAAGAGAAAGTGTATTTTGATGAATATTTCTGAATCCAGGTGTTCAGTTAAGTAAGGCGGCAGAAACTAATTCAATTAATACCCGGAGATGTTAAACAGTTTATCAACACCCAATCACTATATGAGATTTCTTTTATTTTTTTTCATCGGTACCTGTTTTATCACAACAATAAGGGCACAAAAACTTCCCTGCAGCAACCCTGTTTACCGGCAGTTTGATTTCTGGATCGGGGATTGGGAGGCGTTTGGGACCGATGGGAAAAAAGCCGGAAACAGTAAAATAAGTTTGATACTGGACAGTTGTGTCATCCTGGAGGAATGGACCAGTGAAACGGTACAACAAGGCCTTCGTTATGCGGGGAAGAGTTTTAATACCTACAACGCCGCTACGAAACAGTGGCAACAAACCTGGGTTGATAATGCAGCAGGAGCCAATGAATACCTGACGGGAAAATTTGAAAACAACCAGATCATTTATACTTCTATCCCGTTTAAGTTCAATAAAGACACCATGGCCATTCGAAAAATGACCTTCACCAATGTCAGTAAAGAAAAACTGCGGCAGCATGGGGAGATCAGCAAGGACAATGGTGCTGTATGGTACACAGAATATGACCTGGAGTACAGAAGGAAGAAATGACAAAAAAATATTTATATCCTTAACAATTTAGATTATAAAACAAGTATATGAAAAATGCAATCAGCTGGTTTGAAATACCGGCAACAGACATCGACATGGCGCAAAAATTTTATGAAACCATTTTTGGCATCACCATGATGCCAATGGATATGCCCAATATTAAAATGCGGATGTTCCCGTTTGACGACCCGATGAATGGTGTTGGGGGCACGTTGGCCGATAGCGGCGGTTTTCACAAACCCTCGGCTACCGAAGGGCCGTTGATCTATTTAAATGGCAACCCCGACGTTCAGCTGATCCTGGACAAAGTGGAAGCTGCGGGTGGAAAGATCATGGTCCCTAAAACGAATATCAGCCCGGAGTATGGCGATATGGGTGTATTTTTTGATACCGAGGGGAATCGTATCGCATTGCACAATATTCCTGCAGCCATGTAAAAATAAATTTATGGCATTCAATGAAAAATTAGCCGACCGGGTTAGAGAACTTATTGCAGCAACACACAAAAATGTAACAGAGAAAAGAATGTTTGGAGGGTTGTGTTTTATGGTTAACGATAAAATGTGTGTTGGTGTTGAGAAAGACCGCATGATGGTAAGGCTTGACCCTGCAAAATATGATGAAGTGATGGAAATGGAAGGATGCAGGCCCATGGACTTTACGGGCAGGATAATGAAGGGGTACGTATTTGTTGATGCCGACGTACTCAATACCAAAAAGCAACTGGAGTACTGGGTAAACCTTGCATTGGCCTTTAATAAAATTGCAAAACCGTCAGCAAAAAAGAAAAAATGAATTATAGTCCCGACAGATCTTGTGAGATATTGGACAGAACACCTGCCGTTCTCAGGTCATTACTTGCAGGGCTCAGCGAAGAATGGATAATGGCTAACGAAGGCCCTGAAACCTTTTCACCATATGATGTGGTGGGCCATTTGATACATGGTGAAAAGACGGACTGGACTGCCAGGGCAAAAATAATTCTTGAGTTCGGCAACACAAAGACCTTTGAAAAATGGAACCGTGTGGCCATGTATGAAGAAAGCAGCGGAAAAACATTGCAACAGTTACTGGATGAATTTGAAGTAGTAAGAAAAGCAAATATGACCTGGTTCCGGTCACTGAATTTAACCGAAGCCCGATTAAACAAAAAAGGAATGCATCCGGTATTGGGCGATGTAAGCTTGCGAAACCTGCTGGCCACCTGGGTTGTGCACGACCTCACGCATATCGCACAGATCACCCGGGTAATGGCCAAACAATATAAAGAAGAGATGGGCCCCTGGCCGGAGTTTTTTCGGATACTTAGTTTTTAAATCATTCATTTATTTTTCAGAAACAATCATTATTTTTTCCTGGTAAACTTTTTTTCCATCATTTTATATTCTTTGCCATCCGGTCCGGGCCCGTACATGATCATCATCTGTGTATTGTCATCCACCACATTGAAAGTTTCCCTAAAATCAT
>JAYWAZ010000230.1:0-4212 GCA_043781975.1 Bacteroidota bacterium | reverse complement strand
AGACCTGACGAGGTTCACTGGCCAACAGATCAATAGACAGGTGGATCTTAACTGGACCACCGCCCAGGAAATGAACAATGATCATTTTGACATTGAACGTTCCCTGGATGGAGTAAATTACCAGCCCATCGCATCCGTGGCGAGTAAATACCATACCACTTCATTGAAGACCGATTATTCTTTTACAGATGCCTCCCCTGTAAACGGAATTGATTTTTACCGCTTAAAGCAGGTGGCCCTGGATGGTAAATTCATTTTCTCTGATGTGATCGCTGTAAAATTCGATAACCCGGTACTAAGCATTATTTCCATTAATCCCGATCCCGTTATCCATACACTGAATATGCGTTGTGCGGCAAATGAATCAACTAAAGCAACCTGTAATATTTACAATAGCGAAGGCAGGTTGGTGAGGAATATAGAAACTTATTTTACCCAGGGGCAAAACAATATTGTTGAAGATGTTTCGCTTTTGCCGGCCGGCACTTATTTTATTATATTGAGCAGGCCCAATGAAAGAATAACGGAGTCGAAATTTGTGAAACAGTAATAAGAGTGAATGTTTATTAAACGAATTAAAACGAATTACACCAATTGATATCTTTTAAAATATTCGTGTAATTCGTGTAATAAGGATTTTTATTTAAATAATTCCGTGATCACTTTCCCCACACACCCACTCGGCATCTGAATTTGTAACAGCGCAGCCAGTGTTGCCGAAATATCCGTCATATAAGTTTCCCTGTTGGTCTTGCCCTGCTTGATATTCCAGCCGTACCATAGCAGGGGAATATGGGCGTCATAGGGATTCCACAGGCCATGCGTGGTGCCTTTATTAACGCCATCGAAATAGCCCGCCTTAAAAGTAAACTGTATATCACCGCTGCGCTTGGGGTTGTAGCCGTTTATCATCATGGTCTTCTGTGGTTCCGGTAATGCCGCCCCGGTGATCCTATCCGTTTCAAAGGCATTGATGATATAGGGCTTTTGCTTCAGGGCCTTTATCACAGCCTGTTTTACGGCAGCCGGGTCCCTGCCCTGTTTTTCTATCTCACCATTATTCAGATATACCTGGTAGTTCTGTAAACTCTGCACCATGTTCTTCAAACCAAAATTATCCTCGATCATTTTATTCAATTCTTTCATCAGATCGCCCTCATTGAAAGTCCCGCCCGGTATTTTATGTTCCGCCAGGAAGCCCGGGATATGCGCTACCCCATGGTCTGCGGTCAGGAAGACCAGGTAATTTCCCTGGCCGATCCGGGTATCGAGCCATTGTAAAAAATCAGCGATATCCTTGTCAAGGCGTAAATAAGTATCTTCTATTTCTATGGAATTGGGTCCAAAGGAATGACCGATATAATCGGTAGACGAAACACTCAGGGTTAAAAAATCAGGAACGGTATTCTTTCCCAGGGATTCATTTTCTATGACCGACCTTGCAAAATCAAATGTAAAAGTATTTGCGAAAGGGGTTGTCTTAAAAGCTTCGTATTTGTCGGCATCGCCGATGGAAGAAAGCTTATGCGGAAAGGTCACGGTCTGCTCCCCTTTTATCTTGTTTTCATAAGGTTTATCATCTTCGGTACTCAGGTCGTACTTATTAAGCGGCATGACCGTATTCCAATCGGTATGCATAAAAGCGCCCGCTTCGTCCTTATCATTGAATTGTTTCACCCATGCCGGCAGTTCGCTCATGTAATATGAGCTGCTGATCCATTTGCCGGCATCGTACCAGTAAGCCGCATTGGCGCTATGGCCCGCAGGCAATATGGCTCCGCGGTCTTTGAGGGCGATGCCGATCACCTTGCTTTTAAAATGATTGCTGAGGCGCAATTCATCGGTGATGGTGGTCACCCATAAATTATCCGGGCTCATCTTACCCGCTTTTGTATTGCTGCCCACCGTTGAAACCGTAGAGTCGTCGGTGCAATAGACCGCGGCATTGGTGGTCTTATCAAACCAGTTATTGCCCACAATACCGGTAATAGCCGGTACGCTCCCGGTGTAAATGCAGGTATGCCCAACTGCGGTATACGTAGGCACATAAGGGATCATGGTATTCTCGCAACTGAAACCCTTACCCAATAAACGCTTAAAGCCGTTTGCTCCGTAGAGCGCATTGTACCGGTATAAATAATCCCATCGCATCTGGTCAATGACGATGCCTACCACCAGTTTAGGTTTGCTGCTCTGTGCAGCTGCCGGATAAGAAATAAGGAATAGGATACAAAAGATCAGTATGTGCCTGGGTCGCATGGAAGATTATTTTACCAAAGATAATTGTTATGCCATAGAATTTACCGCCTGTTCAATGTTAAGCGAAGGTTATGCATTTTGCCTTCAATGCCTTAATTTTGCAGCCTCACCCATCCCCTCCCATGAAGCGGGAACGCGAAGGGGATTTAGGGAACTTAAACAACAAACACAAAACAACAAACTGTACCATGGATGTATTTGAAAAACTAGTAAAAGACGGCGGCCCCATTGGCCAGTTCATGGACAGGGCGCATGGCTATTTTGCCTTTCCGAAACTCGAGGGAGAACTGGGGCCCAGGATGACCTTTCGCAGTAAGGAGATGATCGTATGGAGCCTCAATAATTACCTGGGACTGGTGAACCATCCCGATGTACGTAAGGTTGATGCGGAGGCCGCTGCCAAATATGGAATGGGTAACCCGATGGGTGCCCGCATGATGAGCGGAAATACCGCGATGCACGAAGAGTTGGAAAAAGTGATCAGTGCATTCGTTAACCGGGAGGATACAATGTTGCTCAATTTCGGGTACCAGGGCATCATGAGTTGCATCGATGCGCTGGTGAACCGCAGGGACGTGATCGTGTATGATGCGGAAGCGCATGCCTGTATCGTGGATGGCGTTCGTTTGCACATGGGCCATCGTTATGCCTTTAAACATAATGATATTGAGGATTGCGAAAAACAACTCTTAAGGGCGACCGAAATGGCGGCTAAGAACGGCGGCGGTATACTGGTGATCACCGAAGGCGTTTTTGGCATGGATGGCGAGCAGGGAATACTCAGGGAGATCGTTGCGCTGAAGAAAAAATACGAATTCCGTATCCTGATCGATGATGCACATGGTTTTGGTTACATGGGGCCTACCGGCGCCGGGGCCGATGAAGCGCAGGGCTGCCAGGGCCAGATCGACCTTTACTTCAGCACTTTTGTAAAAAGCATGGGCAGTATCGGCGCCTTCATCAGCGGACCCAAAGCGGTGTTGAAATATTTACGTTATAATGTACGCTCTCAGATATTTGCCAAGAGCCTGCCACTGATGATCGTGGAAGGAATGCTGAAGCGCATGGAAATGGTGAAGACCATGCCCCAGCTCAGGGAAAAATTATGGAGCAATGTAAAAAAATTGCAGGACGGTCTGAAGGAAAAAGGATTCGACATTGGCCATACCAACAGCCCCGTCACGCCCATCTTCATGAAAGGCGATGTGCCCGAAGCCTCGCAGATGGTGATGGACCTGCGGGAGAATTACCATATTTTTTGTTCAATAGTTGTATATCCTGTCATTCCAAAAGGAGATATCATCTACCGCATCATTCCCACCGCGGCACATAGTGATGAAGACATTGAACTTACACTAAAAGCATTCGAGGAAACCAAAAAGAAATTAGACGCCGGCGCTTACAAGGCGGAGTTGATCCCTGATATGGCGGAGAAAAGCCCCCTCTAAATCTCCCCCATAGGGGAGACTTTTAGCGCATAATAGTTTGCAGAACTTTATCAACTTCTGATTTTTTTAGTAGTTTATTTTACACGCCTGTATTTCATGGCATCGTCTTTTTGTCACTCACTTGTATGCCATTTCTATGTGAAACTTTTATTAAAGCTTATCTTTTAGCATTATAGTTTAAATCGTAATTTAGAAGTCTGCATGCTAAATTTTTATGAAACATATCAAAGGTATAATGTCCCATCTAGTCTTAAGGGTCAAAGCGTTAAACGCCACCCGGCAGTAAATAAGCCAGTCCTGGTCGCCTGCAACAATCCCGTTATAAAAAAAATACAGCCAGAGCAAACCACTTGTCAAATCTTTTCGTATTTTATCTTCCCGGCGTTAAACAAAACCACCGGTCACATTTCATAAACAGCTTTTCAATAATTCATTTAACCAAAAACAATTTTATGAGCACAACAACAGCAACCAATAATGCAGCTACGGTTGCAAAACTTTACGA
>JAYWAZ010000229.1:0-11642 GCA_043781975.1 Bacteroidota bacterium | reverse complement strand
GAACGTATTTTTTTGACGCGTCATTTGGCAACGATCCATCCGTGGTATAATAAATATTCACGCCCTCCTGGTTGGAATAGATCCGTATCGGCTTATTCCCTTTAAAAGACATCACTCCCCCATCAATAACCGGGTTCAGCACGATCCGGTGATCCGTGATGGCGGTGGAGGGGTAACCCGTTGAACCGAATGCGGACGGTGCAGCGCCCATATTGAATTGCAGGATACCGCCCTTCGCAATGTCAAAATAAGAAAGATACGACTTCGTATAGGCCTTGTCGTTTAACAGGGCCGACTGAACATAAAAATTATCTTTGTTCACTTTAGCGGCTTTTATGGTAAAGCTTTTACCATTCTCCAGGTGGATGGTGGCCGAAGGGAATAAGGGTGTACCGATGATGAGGTCTGTGGTGCCCGGAGTAACGGGATAGAAACCCATTGCGCTTAGCACATACCAGGCGCTCATCTGCCCGCAGTCTTCGTTGCCCGCCAGACCGTCGGGATCATCGTGGTACATTTCATTCATGATCCGGTGCACCATCGCCTGGGTCTTGTAAGCCGCGCCCGAAAAATTATAGAGGTAAGAGATATGATGGCTGGGCTCATTGCCATGGGCATACTGCCCGATCAGACCCGTGATATCACTCTGGTCGCGGCCCGTGGTCTGTGAATTTTCGGTAAATAATTTATCCAGTTTTTCTTCCAGTTTTTTTCTTCCCCCCGTCATTTGCAGGTAGCCGTCCATATCCTGGGGCGTATAAAAAGAATATTGCCAGCTGTTGGCCTCGGTGAAATTGTTGTTTACTTCACGGGGGTCGAAGGGAGATATCCAGTTGCCGTTCTTACGGGGGCGCATGAAACCCGTTTGCAGGTCCAGCAGGTTCTTGTACGACTGTGCACGCCGGATATAGTTTACATAATCTTGTTCGCTTCCCAGTTTTTTTGCGAACTGTGCGATGCACCAGTCATCATAAGCGTATTCCAGCGTTTTACTCACGCTTTCGTGTTCATCATCCATCTCCAGGAAACCATGATCGATGATGGCGGGCAATCCCAGGTGCTTCCAGGTAGCGCTTTTTATCATCGCCGCCAGTGCCAGCCGCTCGTCGAAGCCCCTGATCCCTTTCATATAGGCATCAACGATCACGGGTACACTATGATAGCCGATCATGCAATCCGTTTCACAGCCGCTGAGTTCCCAAACGGGCAGTCGGCCGCCCTCCTGGTATTGCGCCAGGAAGGAGCGGATATAATCGGAGGTACGCTGCCGGTCAATGATGGTGTAGAGCGGATGTGCGCCACGGTAAGTATCCCATAGTGAGAAGACGGAATAATTGGTAAAGCCCGTGGCCGTATGTATCTTATTGTCCCGGCCGCGGTACTGCCCGTCCACATCCATATTCACATTGGGTACCACCATGGTATGGTAGAGGGCGGTATAAAAAATATTCATTTGCGACGGGCTGCCTCCATTCACTTCTATCTTTCCCAGTTCGGCATTCCATTTTTTAAGGGCGTCTTTTTTTACCGTTTCAAAATCCCAGCCCGGTAATTCTTTGGCCAGGTTCTTTTGAGCGCCTTCGATGCTTACACCCGAGAGCGCAACCTTTACCATCACTAATTTATTTTCAAACTGGAAAAAAGATTTTATGTGCTTCCCGCTTTGCTCTTTTTCATTTGATCCTAACTTGTCATCGCTCCATATCCCGTATTTTTTAAAAGGAGCAGAAAACTCCATACAAAAATAAACGTATTGGTCTTCCGCCCAGGCCTTACTGCGCCGCAGTCCGCAGACCGTATGGTCATTGATGATCTTTACAGACGATTCCAATACCTCGTCACGGTGTTTGAGGTCCAGGATAACGGAATGATCACCCGCGCCGGAAAAAGTATATTTATGAAAACCCACCCTGGTCGTTGCGGTAAGTTCGGCCAGGATATCATCGTCATCCAGTTTAACGGAATAATAACCCGGCGAGGCCTTTTCATGGGCGTGTTGAAACTTGCTTCCGTACAGCTTGTTATCGGGAGAGGGCATTCCATTCATCGGCATCAGCAGGATATCGCCATAGTCGCTGCAACCCGTACCACTGAGGTGTGTATGCGTAAACCCGTAAATATAATTATCGCTGTAGTGGTAACCGCTGCAACCATCCCAGCCCTCGAGCCTGGTATCCGGACTCAGTTGCACCATACCATGTGGAACTACGGCACCAGGATAGGTATGGCCGTGACCGCCTGTTCCGATCAGGGGGTTAACGTATTGGGTGTAGTTCTTTTGGGCTAAGAGATCAAAAGAGAAAAAGAGGGTTATGAGGCAGAGAAATACAATTCGTTTTTTCACGGCAAACATTTTACACAAGATAAAACTTTATGAAAAGTTGAACCAATAAAAAAAGCTCCCCGAAGGGAGCTCCATTTTTAAGGATGTTCATTTTAAAACGGGAGGTCATCCACCGGCACTGCATTATTAGTGACCGGTGAAGTAGCCACGGGAGCCGTGCTCATACCCGCATGGGTAACATTGCCCGCATTGGCACCCTGCCCTTCCTTGCTGCTGCCCAATAGCTGAAGGCTTTGCACCCTCATACGCAAGGTAGCCGCGGGCTGGTTCTCTTTGTTCAGGTAAGGATCTGCTTCCGGCGAACCCTCGGCATAGACCATCTGTCCTTTTTTGAGGTACTGTCCAACGGCGGTTCGGTCGGTCCAGTAAGCGCATTCCACCCAGGTGGTCCTTTCTTTCTGGTTGCCCTGTGCATCCTTGTAGCGCTCGGTGTGCGCCACGCTGAAGTTGATCACGTTTTTTCCGTTCACTTCCTTGATGATGCAATCTTTCCCAAGATTGCCCACGATCTGTAACTTAATCATAACTGTGTGTTTTTAATTATTAATCGATGTATCTGGTTGCGATGTTATGTATTAACTAAAGATAAATGCTAATCCCAAATATTTGCCCGCTGTGCTTTCAATGTGCGTAAATAATCCAGCAATTGACCCGTATGCACGCTTTCATGATAGGCCACCCGTAGCAGGTAGTCGCCCAGTTTGCGGTGCTGCTTTTTTTCCTTGCGGGTGATATAGACCTCGTCCAGTTCTTTTAAAGAAAAGGAATGCACCATCTTCAAAAATTTTTCGCGGTAAGGCTGTGCGTTTTTCAATTCATCATCAATGGTGGTATAGGGGTTGCCGGTCAGGGGGCTTTCATAATCACCGTGACCGCCGTGATGCAAAATGATATGGTGGTATATATTTTCGGATTCGAGTACGTGGCGTATCATTTCAATGCAGCTCATGGCGCCGGGGTCTGGTTTCCAGTATAGATTTTCTTCCGAAATGGATTTCCAGACCTTGATGCTCCTGCGCCGTACTTCTTCAAAATTCAATATCAGTAATTCTTTTGCGTTCATGATTTTTTCTTGTTCCTTTTTGCCCGCCCAAAAAGGAACCAAAAAGGGCCCCGCCATCGATTACACCCCGATGGCGGATGGTTCCTTGATTTAGCTGTTGTGCTAGTGTAAACTCAAATTCAGTTCCCTGATCGTTAACTCATAACAGTTTGCTAAATAGGAGCGGACAGATTCAAGTGAAAACTTAATATCACAACCCATTTATTTTAATTCATTTTCTTCTTTAGTGTACTCACCTGGCTTTGCAGGTTATTGACCATGCTGGCCAGAGAGTTCACGTCCCAGCGCTGCTGCAGGCTCACTTTGCTGATCACCATCTGGGCCTGCCATAATTCCACCACGTCTTCGGCGTTCACCTGGTAGGGCTGGTACTGCGGGTTATCGCTTACCAGTGTTAATTTATTCTTGGCCCGGTTATTTTTTTCCACGCGCTTGTACACGATGCCTTCGTTGCGGCTCACCACGATATAGGCCTGGCTGTTCTTGATGTCCGTGGTGTTCTCGATCTTTTCGCCCACGATGATACTGCCGCTGGGTGTGGGCAGCATGCTGTCGCCGATGATCTCGAAGGCCCGGTAGTTACCCCCCGCCAGCATGGGCAGGGTGAAGGTATTGAGCTCGTCGATGAATTCACTGTCGGCATAACTGGCCAGATAACCGGCGGCGGCTTTTACGGGAACAAAATGGATGAGGTTCCTGTCGGCGCTCATCATTTTCTGTTGCCTTCTTTTGGCCAGGTAATTGCCCGATGTATTGCTGAGGTCCTTCAGCAAAAGCTCGTCGAGGCTGAGTTTGAACATCTCGGCGATGATCTCCAGCACGTCGAGCCTGGGATCGGCGCGTTCTTCTTCATAGGCCCCGATGAGAGAGCGTTTGATGCGTAGTTTATTCGCAAATTCCTCCTGTGTCCATCCGCGGAGCTTGCGTAAATACTTGAGGTTTTGTCCGGCTATTGACATGGTACAACTAATTTGATTAGCACAAATATACTAATTATTTTAGTTGCAGCAAATTTATTTTTGGAGGGATGAATTTGCCTGCGGCAATCCGGGTATTTTAAGGGTGATTTGCGCATGACAGAAAATTATTTATGTGTATATTTAAGAGTTGTGCGTCATGCGATTGAACACTCTAATAACATAACCAACTAAAACCAAATGGCAGACAATACAGACGAAGAACATTTAGATAATCAGACAAACACTCAATCGGAAAATCCTTCTGACGAAATTACTACTACAGTTACAGAGGCTATTAACCAAAATCAAGAAACTGAAAATATGGAAGTACACAAACATCCTCACCATGTAACACATAAAAAGAAATGGGGTGAATATTTATTGGAATTTTTTATGCTTTTCCTTGCAGTGTTTCTTGGATTTCTTGTTGAGAATTTCAGAGAGCATCAGGTAGAAAAGGAAAGAGGTAAACAATATATCGAATCTTTTTACAACGATTTGGAAACAGATACAGCAACTTTTTCAAAACTTATAGTTTATAACAATGAGAAATTAATGGGGTTAAATGGAATGTTTGAATGTTATGATTCCATACAGATTGATTGGAAATCCACCTCTTGTCTTGTTAGTATTTTAAGGAATTCAGGAGGCAATCATGGAATTAATTTCAGCAATGGAACAATGCAGCAATTAAAAAATGCCGGTGGATTTCGTTTGTTGAACAAAGATGACAGGGACAGTATTATAAGTTATGACAAAGCTACTCAGGCATACTTAAATTTTCAAACTACTGCACTTCAGCAAAGCCAGGACGATGTCAGAAGTACTGCCAGCATGCTTAAAGATTTTATTGCAAATAAATTCCTTTTCAAGGGAAGTGCAGGTGCTGACAGCAGTTCAGTTGAAATTCCACTGTTGTTTTCAAATGATAAGGTATTATTAAATAAATATTTTAATGATTTATTTCGATACAGGGCTATGACTCAGGGTCAGCAAAAAAATTCTATTGCGCTGAAAGAGCAAGCTACTCGACTCATTATGTACTTTGGAGATAAATATCATTTTAGATAAAAAACAAATAATAGCTTAAAAGAGAATTTGCAAATTATTGAGTGTGATAAGCACGAACGCACAAAAGGTTTGCCGCAAGGCTGGCGGACGGAATAACAATCGGCTGTTGCTACCAATCATTGGCTATGGGGTTGACCGTTTAAAAATTGTGTTTCTATTTTTCCTCCGCGTTTGGTGCCCCCACCTCACTCCCATTTAAACCCATTTCTATTCAGAACGCCCGGGCCTGGTCTTCGACCAGCCCGAACCAGCAACCCACTCCCGATTGACCGGATAATGTGCCCATATACCAAAATCATTTGTGCTATAGAAATGCCATGAGATTTATCTTAATTTCGTTCCTGGCTGGATGAAAACCACGCTAGCTTCCGGTTATGAGTGCCGGCTTGCAAACGTAACGATGGCCCGGTAATAGTTGAAGAAGTGCCACCAACCACGGTGGAAAAAATAACAAACCAATATGACAACAGAAAAAAAGGAAGTTTTATTTAAATTTCAGCATATCACCGCAGGGCTTGTTTTTTTGACTGGTGTTGTGATACATTTGACAGCATTAATAATTGGAAGGGAGAAATTTCTTAACTATGTCTTTACACCATTATTTGATAGCCTATTTGGAATACCAATGGCATTTGCCGGGATAGCCGGAATTATCTTATGGAAAAATGTTCGCTTCGACAAAACCTGGAAAAAAATAGCTTACCGGGTAGGAATGTTCTATTTAATCGCGAGTATTCCACTCCATATTCAGACAATTATTACTCAGGATACAAGCTACATTAATTGGTTTCCAGTAATTTTCAGTTATTTTATTATGCCAGTGATGTTATTTTTCTCTTTACTTTTCCTGACACAGGTAAAATTTAAAAAGTCATAATTAACCATTAAAAAAAAGACATATTACAGACAAACAGATTGATACCGGCCCGGCTCGTATGTTCACGAACCAGGGCTAATAATAATTTAATGGCCCGATCTTTTTAACTTTACCCCGATGAAATATTTCCTGTTAGCTGCTTTCATTTTTATTTCGCGATCATTCACGCTGGCCCAATCTCAGAAACCATACAAGGTGATCGCCTATTATACCGGCAGCTCAGATGCCATTTGCCGGTTCCCGGTACAAAAACTCACACATATCATCTACAGTTTTCTCCGTTTCCAGAACGATACGCTCGGGTTTTTCAATGAGCAACAGCGCTACTCCCTGCAGCAACTGGCCATGCTGAAAAAAGAAGATCCCAAATTAAAGATCATGGTTTCCATCGGCGGCTGGGGTGGATGCGCTTCCTGTTCCGACCTGTTTGCCACCGAAGAACAGCGCAATGTTTTTGCCCGGACAACCGTTGAATTTTTAAAACAAAATGAGATCGACGGGCTGGACCTTGACTGGGAATACCCGGCCATGGAGGGTTATCCCGGCCATAAATATGATACGGCCGATAAGGCACACTTCACCGAACTGGTAAAAGCGCTACGGAAAGCAATGGGAGACAGATACCTGTTGAGCTTTGCGGCAGGCGGTTTTATTAATTACCTGGAGCGGTCTGTCGACTGGGATGCGGTGATGCCACAGGTGGATTTTGTGAACCTGATGACCTACGACCTGGTGGGCGGCTACAGCATGGTTACCGGACATCATACCCCATTGGCAGATGATTCTCCCGGGCAGGAATCGGTAAAAAAATGTGTGGACTGGTTGCTGAACAAAAAAATACCCCCCGGCAAACTGGTCATTGGCGCTGCATGTTACGCCCGTGTATGGGAAAACGTGGCCGATACCAATCATGGGCTTTACCAGCCCGGAAAATTTTTAAGAGGTGTATCATTCAAAGATTTTGATGACTATTTCAGCGACAGCACCGGATTCATTTATTACTGGGATGAAAAAACGAAAGCCCCCTGGCGATATAATGCCTCCAAAAAATTATTCGCCACATTCGATGATGAACATTCTATACAGGAAAAAACAAAATTCATCCTTCGCAAAAAACTGGGTGGCATCATGTTCTGGCAACTGATGGATGATAAGGCTTCGGAAGGGATGGTGGATTTGATTGAGCGGGGGTTGAAGCGATAAATATGATACGCCACCCGGAAATAAAACAGTGCCCCCGGCCGACCCATGGCTAAGCTTGTTGAAAACCACGCCACATCAGCTTAAGGTTTTAAGTGCCGGTTTTCGAACGATTATGATGATACTCAAATAGCTTAAAGTACAAGACAAGTACAAGACACAAACTGTTTCTACCATATCCCTTCCCTATACTTTCTCCTGAACTGTTCCTGAACTGTTCCTGAAGCGTTCCTGAAACCACTGTATAGTTTCGGAGAAGGGCAGGAACAGGGTGGTTTCAGTACAGGTACATGCAGATGGTTGATATAAGGCAGGGATCACCCGGGTGCGGCCTCG
The DNA here is from genome assembly GCA_043781975.1 of Bacteroidota bacterium. Classification (GTDB taxonomy): domain Bacteria; phylum Bacteroidota; class Bacteroidia; order Chitinophagales; family Chitinophagaceae; genus Ferruginibacter. The sequence goes on along the minus strand of JAYWAZ010000229.1, from coordinate 3,792 downwards.
GTTCCTGTCTTCACGAACCACGGCTAAGGGAGGACCTCATTAAGTTTTTAACTCTAATTTTAAACTGTCTGCATTTTAGGGGCACTTACACCATTGTAATCACAAGAAAATTTCGTTTCTTTAATATAAATCTTTATGGTGGCGGGCCCGCATCAATTACCCAAATTGCAAGACCCCCGAACCCTGGCAGAAATGTCAGATGCCAACAAAGCATCATGACCAAACCCGTTGATATGAAAAAAATAATGTTGCTGTCCTTTTACTACGCCATTTTATTTTTTTGCTTTCTGACAGGATGCAAAAAAAGCAGCAGCATCACGAATAACCCAACGCCCACGAATCCAATAGGCATTAGCACCACAACGCCCTATTTGATCACCACCACCACGTCTATCTCAGGCGGAACCATTACCGGCAACGGGGTAGACAGCGTTACCGAAAGAGGTATCTGTTATAATACCGCCACCGGACCAACCGTGCTGAACCAAAAGATCATCAGCGGTATCGGCAGCGGGGCTTTTGCCTGTATCATCACCGGCCTTTTACCCAATACCACCTATTACGTAAGGGCCTATGCGAAGGTGAGTAGCACATACCTTTACGGAAATGAGATTCCCTTCAGAACCAATGCGGTGATCGTGCTGCCCTCGGATACCGCAACGCTGATCTTTGCAAGCGGGGGATATAGCAAAAAGCTATTGGCCCTGAATGCTACGGACGGCAGCCTGAAATGGACGGTCACCCTGGGCGGAAATGTAACGGCCTCCCCCATCTATTCAAAAGGCAGGGTCTTCGTGGGTTGCTGGGACAATAAGGTGTATGCTTACGATACCCTGGGACTGCTGAAATGGTCCACCCAACTTACCGGTAATATCTATGGCAATTCGCCCGTAATGGGAAATGACATCGTTTATATTTCAACCTCCACGGGCGCGTACGCATTGAATGCAAACAATGGTTCGATCATGTGGAGCTTTGTAAAACCGGGGGGAAGTACCCTCCTAACGATAAAGAATAACGTTGTTTATTATAATTCCCAGGATTCCCTGTATGCTATCGATGCCAGTTCGGGGCTGAAGAAATGGGGATATTATGCGGGTGAGAATCCAAGTGTTCCGCCCGTGGTATTTACCGACAGGACATACGTGATCTCATACAGCAACACACTGAGCGCATTGAATACCGCAACGGGAGCGGAAATATGGAAGAAGCCGTCTTATTCATTTACCGCAGATGATCCCGAAGGGCTGAATGTGAAGAACGGGAATATTTACATCACGACAGACAACCTGGTCATACTTGATTCCGCGACCGGTACGTTTAAATCCTCTACTGCTGCCTCCCCCCATATTTACGCCGGGATTATTGAATATGGTGACGGCATATCCCCGCTCATCATCGACAGCCTGGTGTTCATACCGGAACACCGCTTGTATATCTATGATGCTTATACAGGCCAATGGAAGGCTTCACTGCCCACCAGGGCGGGAACCAATTACGGGCTTACCGTGATTGGCAATATCGTTTACTATACTTCGTCGTTAAGTGATGTAATCCTGCCAAACGGGGGCATTTACCAGGCCGGATTCGTGTATGCCTATAATTATAAAACACAAACTGTAGTATGGCAAACCGAATGCAGGGATATTGACTTTATAGGTCCTTCTCCCTGCGCTGTTACCAGGTCGGGGCTTGGATACAGGGGAGGTTTGTCAAATAACTGATCTGTTCGCGATGGTTCCTGATACGAACCCTGGCGAATGATGAATTTGGAAACCATTTTATCAACTTAAAAATATACAACCATGCCAAAGTATGTAATTGAAAGAGAGATCCCCGGTGCAGGTAAATTAAGCGCCGAACAATTAAAAGGTATTTCACAAACCTCCTGCGGGGTACTCAGCAATATGGGGCCGCAGATCCAATGGATGCAAAGCTATGTAACGGGTGATAAGATCTATTGCGTTTATATCGCCCCCAATAAGGAAATGGTGCTTGAACATGCAAAGCAGGGCGGCTTTCCTGCCAATGTGGTGAGCGAGGTGTCGACCATCATTGACCCCACAACTGCAGAATAGATCTTTGTGTTCCTGGTTTCCCGGTAAACCTTTCTGTGTAAATTCCGGATATTTTGTTTAACTCTTGTTTATCCCTGCTTCGTATCTGCTTCGGGACTGCTATATCTTTCTTTACCCCTTTCCCGAACAAGAGATAAAGAAGAGATAGCGCAGAGATATATAAGAACTAAAGAATTCCCGAACAATGAGCTGTCTCATCCTCGTCTCTGACGAGCCTGCCTGCTCGCTTTCGCGTAGCCGCTATGGCGGAGCAAGGTGGGCAGACAGGGATGTGTTGGTCAAGAGACTTTGTCTCACCCTGCTGCCTCATCGGCTTCCCATCCTTTAAAAAAACCATCCCCCTTCCCCCCACTTGCCTTATTTTTGCAGCAAAGCGAAAATTATGAATTATACCTTGATGATCCATTCCGTTTTGCGCTGGGCGGTGCTATTGTTCGGTCTCTGGACCGTGATCAACGCCATCACCGGCATACTTTCCAAAAGAGGTTTTACCCCTACCGATAACCGCACCAGCCTGATCTTCATGATCTGTTGCGATATCCAGTTATTGCTGGGGCTCATCTTATATTTCAACGGGATGTGGTTCGATAAACTGAAAAGCGAACCGGGTATCGTGATGAAGGACAGTGCGCTGCGCTTTTTTTCGGTGGAGCACGCCCTCATGATGATCATCGCCTGGCTGCTGGTGCATTTTGGAAGAAGCATCATGAAACGTGCCGGCACCGATGCGCTGAAACATAAAAAAAGCCTGATATGGTTTGGCATCGCACTGCTCCTCATCCTCTCCATGATACCCTGGCCTTACCGGCAGCTGGGTATTGCGCGGGAATTGTTTCCGCAGTTTTAATGGCACTGGTTTCACAAAAAGACGGAAATTATTTTTATAAGTAAAACAGGAAGCGTTGAATGGCTACTAAAAAGAAAGACCTACCGATTATTTTAATAACCAATGACGACGGCATCACCGCCCCCGGTATCCGGAGCCTGGTGGAAGCCGCCCGGCCATTGGGAAAAGTGGTGGTGGTGGCACCCGATAAACCACAGAGCGGCATGGGACATGCCATCACCATCGGCACGCCCTTACGCATGAACAAGGTGGAACTCTTTGAAGGGATCGAAGCCTGGCAGACCTCAGGCACACCGGTGGACTGTGTGAAACTCGCCGTGGACAAGATCCTGCACCGCAAGCCCGACCTTTGCCTCAGCGGCATCAACCATGGCGCCAACCATTCCATCAACGTGATCTACAGCGGTACCATGAGTGCTGCCATGGAAGCCTCCATCGAAAGCATACCCAGCATCGGGTTTTCGTTGCTGGATTACCGTTATGAAGCCGATTTCACCGCGGCGACCTTTTACGCCAACAAGATCATCAAAACCGTGCTCACGAATAAACTCGATAAGCACCTGTTGCTGAACGTGAACTTCCCTTCGCTGCCCATGAACGAAATAAAAGGGATCAGGGTCTGCAAGCAGGCCTATGCCAAATACGTGGAGGACTTCGACGAACGCCTGGATCCCCAGGGCAAAAAATATTACTGGCTCACCGGCGAATTCGTCAATTTCGATAAAAGCAAAGAGACCGATGTATGGGCCCTGCAGAATAAATACGTGAGCGTGGTGCCGGTCCAGTTCGACCTCACCAACTATGCCCTGAAAGCACAACTTGAAAAAAAGAAACTGTTCAAATGATATTCAAAAAAGACAATTTCCT
>JAYWAZ010000228.1:0-4271 GCA_043781975.1 Bacteroidota bacterium | reverse complement strand
GGCAGGCGATACCTGCGCAAACCGATACTATCTTTTTCATATTTTCCAGGTTTTGATTTTAATAATCCTGTTACGAAATTATCTCCGGATAGCTGCTGGTTTTATGCGTTGAATCATAAAGTGGATTTAAGGGGGTATTCGCCCCTGAGCCCTTGGGTATGGGGCATTGACCAATTCTTAGTATCTTTCAAAAAACCTAAAAACGACTTGGAATTATATACCATCCTTTCGGCACTGATTGTTTTGACTGCTCTTTTCAGCTACATTAACCATCGTTTTATCAGACTTCCGGCCACCATCGGGATCATGATCTTCTCATTGGTGACCTCGCTCTTCTTTATTCTATTGGGAAAGTTCGATCCGGCCTTTTCGACCTGGGCGGTTTCCATCATGAATTCCATCGATTTCCATACGCTGCTGATGAAGGTGATGCTGAGTTTTTTATTATTTGCGGGCTCCATTCATATCAATGCGCAGCGTTTAAAAAAAGAGGGATTGCCCATACTTGTCTTTTCAACGGTTGGCACCATCCTTTCCACTTTTATCATTGGCGGCCTGATGTACCTGCTGCTGCAATTGTTTCACCTGCCCGTTGCCTTCATTTATTGCCTGTTATTCGGCGCGCTGATATCACCCACCGACCCGGTAGCGGTATTGGGGATCTTGCGCCGTGCCCGGATGTCTCCTTCACTGGAAATAAAGATCAGCGGCGAATCCCTTTTCAATGACGGGGTGGCCGTGGTGATCTTTGTCACCATTCTTGACGTGGCCCTAACTGGAACGGCTAACCTTTCCGTAACAGATGTCCTTGTGTTATTTTTCAGGGAAGCGGTTGGGGGACTGGTCTTTGGGGCCCTGCTTGGTTTTATCGGCTACCGGGCCATGAGATCGGTGGATCACTACCAGGTGGAAGTGCTGATCTCGCTGGCCCTGGTAATGGGCGGCTATGCGCTGGCGGAAGTGATACAGGTATCGGGACCGCTGGCCATGGTGGTCGCGGGCATCATCACCGGCAATATAGGCAAGCAAAACGCCATGAGTGATATCAGCAGGGATTACCTGGAAAAATTCTGGGAACTGATCGATGAGATATTGAATGCCATCCTCTTTCTGCTGATCGGATTCGAGATGCTGGTGATAAAATGGACGCCCCAATTATTACTGATCGGGGCCATTACCATTTTGATCGTATTGCTGGCGCGATTCATCTCGGTGGCCCTGCCCGTATTCTTCCTGCGGTTCAGAAAGGTCTTTGAAAAGAACGCGATACCGATACTGACCTGGGGTGGATTGCGTGGGGGCATTTCCGTTGCCCTTGCCCTGTCACTGCCCAAAACAATGTTCCGGGATGAATTCGCGGCCATAACTTATATCGTGGTCATTTTTTCTATCATCGTGCAGGGACTCACGATCGGGAAGCTTGCCCGGAAACTCAGCGCCCGGGAATAGGTAGTTATATTTTATCACATTGCTTCAACTGGGAATGTAGCCTCGATCTCACAGCCTTCGCCGGGCTGGGAGATAATCAGGAGGGTGCCTTTGTTCAGCTCCGCACGACTGGCCATATTCCGCAGTCCCAGCCCCGATCTTTTAACGGCGGTATTGAAACCAATGCCATCATCGATGATCTGCAGCCGGATAAGTTGATCGTTCATTTTTAAACGGATGGTCACCCGCTTCGCCTTTGCGTGCTTACTGATATTGCTCAATTGTTCCTGTACGATACGGAAAAGTGTTAGTTTGATCTTATCGCTCAGCAGTTCCTCTGGAAAATGCTTCCATTCTTTTATGATCTTCAATGTATTCACGCCAACGATATTTTCCGTCAGTTCATCCAGTGCGTCCAGCAGTCCCATCTCTCCCAGGGATGGCGGCAGCAGTGATTTGGAAAGCTTCCTGATCTCCGTCATCGCTTTCTCCAGCAGGTTCTTGCTTTCTTTGATCAGGTCGTTTCGCGGATGGGGATCCTGTAAGGCCCGGTCAATGTAAAGCCGGGTGGTGGCCAATATCTGGTTGATATTATCATGCAGTTCCTCTCCCAATTGCGACCGTTCTTTTTCCTGGCCGAGGATCACGGCATCGGTTATCTGTTGCTGGCGTATCTCCCGCTCCTCGGCCAGGCTGTTTTCAAGCATTACCTTTTCGGTTATATTATTGCCTAAAGCCAAAACTGATTTTTTCCCGTTATAAATGATATTGTGTGATGATATTTCCATGATGAATGTTTCGCCTTTCCTGGTAAGGTGTTTCCATATCATCGTTTTCTTTGTGAAATTATTTTGCCGGGCCTGTTGAACCATATCCAAAAACCGGCGATGTTCAATTTCAGGCCGGAGGTCAAGCACGGTAAGTTTTAAGAACGCTTCTCTTGAATAACCGTATAATTCATTGGCGGTCTTGTTCACCTCACTGATCTCCAGCGTATCAATATCCCAGATGACGATACTCAACGGGTTATTATTGAATAAATAGCGATAGCGTTCTTCAGAGGCCAGCAGCAGGGCTTCGGCCTTTTTATTTTCAGTGATATCACGGGTAATGCCAAGGATCTCAGTGATACCACCGGTTTCATTTTTCAAGGGAACGGCATGTGTTTCCAGGAAACGCCTGGTCCCTTTTAATCCCGTTACCTCGAATTGAAGTTTGCCGGATTTGCCTTTAAAGACCTCGTTATGCAATTGAATGAAAGCCTCGCGGTACAGAGGTGATACAACCTCCGCTATTTTCCTGCCCTTCAGCTGTTCCAGGTCTTCCGCTTCCAGCATGGCCAGGCCGGCGGGGTTCATATCGATCAACTCGCCTTCTTCATTGATGACCTTGATGCATTCCGGCTCGGCATCAACGATGGTGCGTAAACGATTTTCACTTTCCGCCAGTGCTTGTTCAGCATTTTTCTGCTCGGTGATATCCTGCATGGCGCCCGACATCCGGTAAAGCACACCGTCATCATCGTACAGCATATAGGCACGGTCGAAGAAGATCCGGTAACTGCCGTCTGATAAGATACAGCGAAATTCTTCCGTGATGGTGCTCGACTTTTTTTCCAGGGCCCTGTTAAAATTGGAAAGCACTTTATCCCGGTCATCCGGATGTATTTTTTCTATAAATGAACTGTAGTCATAGGGCGTATCCCGCTGATCAATGCCCATCAGCAGGTGATAGGTATCATTGCCCCAGATCCGGTTGGTCTTTATGTCCCAGTCCCAAACCGCATCATTGGTGGCCCGGGATATCAGGTCGTTCCGTTCATTGGCCAAAACGAGTTCCGCCTCCGCCTTTTTTTGCGCAGTGATATCCCGCTGTATTCCCCAGGCGCTCTGGATAAAACCTCCCTCCACGATCCCCGCCATATTGTTTACATAGATGAACTGGTTTCCATCTTTGTCGTACTCGTAACTGACCTGTTCCTTTATTTTGAAACCGTTGGTAAAAAAACTCACCAGGAATCCCTGGTTTACCGGGTTTTCCCTGGGCAGCAGTGTCTTCAAAGGTAGGCCCACCATTTCAGCAGCGGTTTTAAATCCATACATCCTGGCAAATGTGTCGTTACATTCGGCGATAAAAGCGTGGTTGTAAGTGTATGCTATCATTTCCTCCGGGGGTGTGGTTACCGGCAGGGGCTTATCCAGGTCCACCCGCCATATCCCTTCCGTGATCTGTTGCAGGAACATTTTATACCGTTGCTCGCTTTCCCTGAGCACCTGCCTTATCTTTTTTCGTTCACTGATATCCGTTAGCATGGTACTCGTCCGTTCTTCCCCCTCGGCGTTGAGAAAATAGGCCGATGAAAATTCTACGGGAAAACGTTCGCCGTTCTTCCTGATCCCCGTTGCTTCCGCCGTTACATACCCTTTTTTATCACGTTGTTCCAGTGCCAGCAAAACGGCGGGATCATCATGGTCGATGATCTGCTGCCTTTTTACCCGCTTGAATTCTTCCCTGCTGTAGCCAAAGATCGCAGTGGCGGCCCTGTTGGCTTCCAGGATCGTGCCTTCGGGTATGGTGAGGAAAAAAGCATGCAATGAATTTTCTACGATCGCATGGTAACTGTCTTCTGTTATGGTTGCGGGCGGGATATCGATGATATCCGGCTGGGAATGGTCATAAGCAGGGCTCGATTTTTTCATATTTGTCATTATCAGGTATTATCCGGCTACACCAGGATAAATTTACTAAAGCGTGTTTAAATTTCTTTAAAGAAAGCCTTACCGACCCGCAAGGATATTGATTATGTAATATACAAAAAAACGAGAATAATAACTATGCCTGAA
>JAYWAZ010000227.1:0-11760 GCA_043781975.1 Bacteroidota bacterium | reverse complement strand
GGCGAATACTTCAATCCCAAAATTATTGAACAGGCTTACCCTGTAAGTGCCTTTATTCATATTCGTTAGCTGCAATCCCAGTGTTCTTCCAATAACTGGGTTGGGATACACTTTGAGCACACCGTTATCCTTTTGATGCAAATTTACCGGGCCACTAACGATCGTGATACTTGCGGTGGTCGTGAATAATCCGCAAGGTGCCGAAGACGAAAGGGTATAAGTGACCGTATAGGTTCCTGGCAAACTTGCTGCAAGGTCAACATCACCGGTTGCCGGATCAAGGACCAAACCGGGTTCTCCGGAAAATGATCCGCCCGCATCACCCGTAAGTGTTACACTAGCGATGCCTGCATTGGAAAAATAGGGCGAACCGCTGTATACTATGCTGGCATTCGGGCCTGCAACAATGGTAATATCTGCTGAAGCATTCGCTGAACAGCCATTTTGTGATACAGAATAGCTGACGGTATAGGTACCAGGCGTACTGGCCCCAAGATCCACATCTCCTGTGGATGTATTCAGCGACAATCCTGCTGCGGCAGAAAAAGTTCCTCCGGCCGTGCCATTGAAAGTTACACTGGCCGTACCTCCGCTTGAACAGTATGGCGAGCCATCATAACTGAAACTGGCCAAAGCCGCTGCATTGATGGTGATGTCTGACGTTGTCTGGAAGGTTCCGCAACTCGTGGTTACAGCATAGGTTACAGTATAAGTACCGGGCGAACTGGTCGCAAGGTCCACATCCCCGTTTGATGTATTGAGGATTAATCCAAATGATGCAGAAAAGGTTCCTCCCGTTGTACCCGACAGGTTAACACTGGCGATGCCTGAAGCGGAACAATACGGTGAACCGCTGTACGAAATACTGGCAGATGGCGTCGCGTCAATAGTGATGTCTGTATTGGTGCTGAATGAACATCCGTTTTGGTCTACGCTGTAAGTGACGGTATAGGTACCTGGTGTACTGGCAGCAAGGTCTACATCTCCATTGGATGTATTCAGTGATAATCCCGCTACGGCAGAAAAAATTCCTCCACCCGTGCCGTTTAAATTTACACTGGCTGTACCTCCGTTTGAACAGTATGGCGAGCCATCATAACTGATACTGGCCGAGGGCGCTGCAGTGATGGTGATATCTGTCGTTGCCTCGAAGGTCCCGCAAATCGTAGTTACAGAATAGGTTACTGTGTAGGTACCCGGCGTACTGGCTGCAAGGTCCACATCTCCATTGGATGTATTCAGGGATAATCCCGGATCGGCAGAAAAAGTTCCTCCCTCTGTACCCGACAGGTTAACACTGGCAATGCCTGAAGCGGAACAATACGGTGAACCGCTGTACGAAATGCTGGCTGATGGCGCCGCGTCAATAGTGATGTCTGTATTCGTGCTGAAAGAACATCCATTTTGATCAACGGTGTAGGTTACAGTATAGGTGCCTGGTGTACTTGCCGCAAGGTCTATATCTCCGTTGGATATATTCAGTGATAATCCTGGATCAGAAGAAAAAGTTCCCCCACCCGTACCCGATAGATTAACACTGGCAATGCCTGAAACATTACAATAGGATGAGCTGGGATAACTGATCGAAGCATTTGGTGATGGGTTAATGATAAGTTTTGCATTAGCATACAGGTCACCACAACCTCCTCCCGTTATGGAATACAGGACAGGATAATTGCCCGGAATACTAGCCGCAAGATCAACCGTACCCGTATTTGGGTCGATAGACAAACCGCTGATGGAAGAGAAAGTACCACCGGGTGTTCCTGTAAATGAAACCACTGCGAAACCACTGCCCTGGCAGTAAGGAGAACTGGGGTACGAGAAAGATGCCGAAGGTGCCGCATTTACGGTAATATCTGTTGTAGTGGTAAAATCACCACATCCTGATGAAGCGATATAATAGGTTACTGTATAAGTTCCTGGAGCGGATGCAGCCAGGTCAATAGCGCCTGTTGATGAATTAATGGAAAGCCCGGGATCTGCTGAAAATACTCCCCCCGTTGTGCCGCTAATGGCTACATTGGCCATGCCACCGTTGGCGCAATAAGGAGACGCGGGATATGAAATAGTCGCATTGGGAATTTCCGTAATGGTAACAGTTGTTGATGCAGTTGTTGAGCAATTACCCGAACTAACAACATAATAAACGGTATAGGTACCGGGTGTGCTTGCTGATACATCTATACGGCCATTTGTTGGATCGATGGATAATCCCGGTGAGGATGAATAAGTCCCCCCGCCAATTCCATTGAGGGTAACACTGACAATACCGGCATTGGCGCAATAGGGTGAATTGTCGTACGATATGCTGACATCGGGCGTGCTTTCAATGCTTATGTCGGTTGAGGCTGTATAAGATCCGCAACTGTTGCTAACGGTATAGCTTACGGTATAACTGCCGGGCGAACTGGCTGAACAATTTATTTCGCCAGTATTTATATCAATGGACAAGCCGGCCGATGAAGAAAATGTACCTCCCTGATCACCACTTAGGCTCACACTGATATTACCCGAACCGGTACAATAACTGGGATTCGGATAAGATATGCTTGCATTTGGGGCATTATTGATCGTGATAGTTGCAGTTGTGCTGAATTCCGGGCAACCGGCTGTTGCATCAAGCGTATAGATCACCGTATAAGTGCCGGGTATGCTGTTGGCAGGGTCTATATCACCAGTATAGAAATTAAGACTTAAGCCTGGTTTTGATATATAGGTTCCGCCACCGGTACCTGAAATCGTTACCGATATTGTTCCTGCATTGCTGCAGTACGGGGAACCCGGATAACTGATCGTTGCCGAAGGGCAGGGACTGCCCGGGTTGCCATTTGCAAGGCTTCCGGTAACGGTTCCCAGAAAGAAAAACAGCAATAAAAAATTGCGTAATGTAGTGATTGGTTTCATAGGTTTATGTTTAAATGATTAAAGCTTTTAACGGGATACAGATTTAATAATTTACGGGTAAGTGAAAAACATTGGGGTATCGGCAATTCCGCAGAAATTGTTTTCATAGTTGGGTTTTGTACAGTGAATAGCTTCACTGTAATGGATTAAAGGGCGTTATGAAGGGTACTTTATGGGTATATAAAGTTCGCCTTCCCGGATGTAACGAATAAAGTATAAATATATTATTCTATATACCGGATTTTTATTCTGAACGGGCAAATTTGGATATTGAAAGCATTATTTGTAGAAATAAGTTGACAAGCCAGCTCATAAAATTCTGACCTTCCTGTTTTGTAAATGGTCACTTAAATGATCTGATCATCACTGAACTGGAAATTGAATAAGCTATATCTTTTTTATTTGAATGTGGAATAGAAGGAGAAATAGGAATAAAATTTAAACATGATGTCAATAGGTTAACATTGGGGATGTTCCCGAAAATGAAATCGCCGGTAACTCTTCTTTCACCGCCATAGGGCGAAGAAGGATTGGTTACCGGCGAAATTGATCAATTCCGTTCCTGTTAGTCGTGGCCGTGATGGCCTTTTCCCTTATTTCCGTGTTCATTGTTGTTTCCACGGTCCTTATCTTTTTTCCATTTATTGTGTTCCGGATGGTCCTTCACCTCAAAGTATTTTTCTTCGTGGCTGTTGCGAATGATCTGCTGCTCATGATTGCCTTTATAGGAAGCATATTTTATACGATACATTTCGGCTTGGCGATAGGGCTGTGGTTCATTCACCACTACCTTATATCCGCTGTAAAGGTCATAATGATAGCTGTACGGTAAAGATGATGCGAAAATCCAACGCCCGCGTTCCAGGTAAATGTATTGGTGGTTTGGAACATAATAGTAGGCATCGATATCAGGCATATAATAATATTCAACATGATCATATCCTACAGGCCCCCAAATGGGCTGTGAACCGATATTGAGATTAACGCCTATGCGAACCTGCGCATTGGCAGTTTGAAATACAAAGCCACTAAGTAGCAATGCGGCAATTAAGATTGTTCTTTTCATTTTATTGGTTTTTAATTTGTTCTGTAAAGTTGCATCCCTTTTGAGTAGTTAGTGTTATACAATTGCGGGAATGGTTTGTATGATTCACAGTTTTAGCAACTGCCGGGAGTGATCCCCGAGTTCTACCCTGGCTGATGATTTAATTAATATGATATACCACACTGGGCCTGAATTGTCCGCTTGAATACTGAAGATTATACGTAACGGAATTTTTAGGCTGGCCGGGAGCTTTTAGTTTGGCATACCGGTGATAATTATTAACGATCTGCCTTCCGGTAAGGTATCCCAATACCGCACCAACAAAAACATCGCTTGTCCAGTGTTTGTTTTCCGTGATCCGGCTTATACTGATCAATGATGCTGCGGTGTAGGAAAGGATCGGCACCCAGATGGTGGTTCTGTATTCCATGGCGAAAACCGTAGCAGCAGCGAATGCAACGGTAGCATGTCCCGAAGGGAAAGAACTATTTGACCTGTTTCCGTTAAAGTCGCGGGAAGTATTTCCGAAAGGACCTTTGAAGACCGGCCTGGCATTTTTTGCGGGATCATAATAATTGGGCCTTGTTCTTCCCGACAGAAATTTCAATGCGCTTTCAATCACTCCCCCGGTAATATAAGCCTGGCTGGCAAGCATTGTCGTGGTCTTGATCTTTTCATTTTTAAAGATAAATCCATAGGCTCCCATGGCGGCAAGAGTATAAAATTCATAGGTTCCTCCAAAGTTGGTGATGTACTTACTGGCATTCAGCCCTCCGGGATGGTTATTCCTGTATCTGATGACAAATTTCTGTATGGGTACATCTACAAAACACAAAGCCCCGGTTGCCAGTGCGAATACACCCAATTTTCCCCAGTCTTTTCTTGTCATGTGAAAAGGCTTGGTAAATTCCTGCTTCAGGTTGCTTCCCAGCAATATCAAATAAGATTTGAAGTTGATCTTTGTATTTTCATTGTAAGCCCCTTTGGTCGTATTGTTCAGCTGTTTGCCCGCGCTATCTGTCTTGTGGCTTAAACTGTCTAATTTCCTGATCAGGGTATCCGTCTGCTGACTGATACCCGGTAATGATATGATTGATAAAAGCATTACGTAAAGGAACTTATTCATTTAAAAGGCTTTTTGATCATTATAAAATTACTGAAACGGGTAATGGAATTGTTATAAAAGCCGTACCGTAATAACTCCAAGTTTTATTAAGCTTTAAAAAAAAACTCGGGGTGGATGATCAGTTAATATATCTTCTGATGATCCAGGCGATGGTTTCGTGTTGTTCCATTAAACCCGTAAGAAAATCGACCGTACCGGCATCTTTGCTTTTTTCCGCACCATCGTCTATGTCTTTGCGCAACTGGATGATGACCGTTTCATGATCTTCAAGCAATTCCTTCAGCATATCTTTCGTTTCAGCGTATACTCCCGGACTCTCTTTGATGGAAGAAAGCTCGGAGAATTCACTCATGGTACCGATCGTTTTGTGGCCCAGTTTTCCGATACGTTCGGCGATCTCATCTATCGATTCTTCCAGTTGTTTGTATTGAGACTCAAAAAGTTTATGGAGCTCCATAAAACTTTCACCCGATACGTTCCAATGGAATTTCCGGGTTTTAATATACAGGGTCATCTCGCTGGAGAGGACGTTTGAAAGCACTTCACTACCGTTCTTCAGGTTTTTTTCTGAAATACCAATATTCGGTCTCATGTTTTTGATTTTTTTGTGATGATTAATGAATTATTGTTTTAACATAAATTATTACATGGAAAGGACTTTTTTAGGCATTTCTTTTTTCTTGATGAAGGAAAACCTGGATGTAGTGGGAACCACATTCCCTAAAAGGAACCCCCAGGGCTTTAATGGCCCGATATGATCAAATATGACCTTCATAATGGCTGTTAACGGAATAGAAAGGAACATACCCGGGATCCCCCAAAGCGCGCCACCGACCAAAACAACAATAACGGAGATAAGCGCATTCAGCCGAACCCTCGATGCCACTATTTTGGGTATGATATAATGGTTGTCGATGAACTGGATGAAAATGTATACAAAGAAGACGAGAATGGGGTAGGATCCTGAATCTTTTGTTACAAATGCGATCATCATGGGTAATGCGATGGCAATGATCCCGCCGATATAAGGGATGATATTGAGTATAGCCCCAGTAATTCCCAGTATGACCGCGTAATCGATCCCTAACAATATCAACCCGGCGGAATTCAATACCGCGATGATCAGCATCTCAAAAAAAAGTCCTACGAGATAATTCTGGATGATCGTTTTGGACCCCGCCAATACTTCCACCACCGCGGCATGATGCTCTGTCTTGAAAAGTTTTCGGATAAATTCAAGCAATAAGGTTTTATAATAAAGTATCATGGATAAATAAACGGGCAACAGTACGATAATGACCATCACCTGCCAGACCTCGGTTAATTTTTCGCTGATAGAAAAACTATTGATCGCCTCGGTTTCCGTGTCATTGATCCAGGTATTGATCTTGGCCGGATGGATCTTCATTTTTTCTGAGATCCAATGAACCAGTTCGGCACTTGTTTTATTGAATTTGATCTTCAGCTGTGGGTAGGTTTCACTGAACATGGTAATCTGCGAGGAAACAATGTACAGGATTCCCCCCACCACCAGGATAGCAAGGGCAACTGCAATGGAAATGGCGATGATCTTATTTACTTTTTTCCGTACCAGGTAATTCACCAGCGGGTTCAGCAGGATGGCGATGATGGTTGCATACACCAGCGGAATAATGATTCCCTGCCCGATGTGCAGGGTGAAAATGAAAGCAAAAACGCTGATAAAGATCAGCGCGGCCCTGGCATAGAACGGTGGTTTAAATGAAATATCCATTTTGTTCTTTACACTTTGTCGTTTTTCCCGATAAATTTATTGAGAAGCATGCCGCCGAATGATTTGATCCCTTCCGCATTCTTTACCACTTTACCGGCAACTACCATTTCTATTAGGATGCCTAAAAGTTTCGTCAACGGGTTATTGGTTTTACCAAGGATGGCTTTTTTGGCGATGAATCCTGATACCAGGCCAATGGCGGCATTCCCAATGGTGGTTTTCAGGTCGGGGGCGGTGATCACTTCTTTGAAAGATCTTTTCAGCAGGTTGATCGGTTTCAGGTTCTCATAGGTGGTCATGAATTGTTCCCTGAGCTGTATCCATTCACCCGATCGTTTAGTTTCAAGTTGCTGAATGGCGTCAGCGAGGTCAGCTGCTGTTGTGATTGTAGGCATAGTAACTTTAATTAAACATTTGTGTGATGACCGAATTTTTTATACGTACCCTGATGGCCTTGTGACTGAAATATAAGATGATCGCGATAAGCCCGTCGAAACCCGCAACAGCCAGGAAGCCATAGTAGTTCTTTCCCAGCAGGTCGCCGAGCCAAAAGGCGACGCCGATATTTAAAATGAGGATAAAGACCAGCAATACAAATACCAGCAATAAACGGGAAATCAGCGCAGACATAACGCTTGCCGTTTTATCCAGCGACCTCAGCTTCAGCAATTCAAAACTTGTTTTGCCATATGCTTCGGCAGTTTCAAAAAGGGGTTCTATCAAATCTGCCCTGACTTCCATGGTATGTTTTTATGTTTTAAAAAGCCGGGATGCTGACACCCCGGCTGTTGAATCTATCCTGTCTGGTGTAATTAAAGTAGGATATGATCATCTCACTTTTACGTGATCGACCCTGGAAGCGGCATTGTCCATGAATTCATCTGCCTTTGCTTTCACTGTTTCCGTGCTGTTTTTTACTTCATCAAGGAAGCCATTGAATCTTTCTTTGAGGTCATCGGCATAATCCCCGCCTTTTTTAGAGAGCTTTTTCCGGGTATCCGAACCCTTTTCGGGTGCAAACAGCACACCGATCAATGCGCCGGCGGCAACGCCCGCCAATACGCCTAATAATAATTTTCCTGAACTCATGTTTTTTATTTTTTAATTGTTTACAATAAAATGATCAATAGCAATATGATAATGATGGTTACATCAACTGAAATGTCAACGACATACTTAAAGCCCTTAATCAGAAACTGATCTTTGTTAATTTTGTAAAGATTAAACGGGCCTTTTACCCTGGATGACCCTGAGCAATATGGCGATTACGGCTATTACCAGCAACAGGTGTATGATACCCCCGGCGTGGAATCCGAGGAATCCAATTACCCAGAAAATGATCAATATTACGGCGAGGATATACAATAAATTTCCCATGATCTTGTTGATTTTAATTTTTAAAGGTTTGAATTCACAATACTTGTTTTATACTCTGTGTTGATACGTTCAATTGTCATTTGCCCGCCCCCGATCCTGGTTCCCGTAATCTGTAATATCCACCATGCATTTTTTGCGGGCGTTATCCAGATCTTTATTTGCCGGCGTAAGGTTACCTTTTCCATTTTTATGATTTTAGGTTGTCACCATTGACGGACAAGTGACCGTTTACGTAATTATAATTCTGAAATGAGTTTGTGTATCTCTTCCTTAGTTCTCCCAAGTTTGGTTTGCAGGCGGCCCAGCATCTCATCCTGTTTTCCTTCGGCAAAAAGCAGGTCACTGTCGGTGAGCATGCCAAATTTTTGTTTTAGTTTTCCTTTTATCTCGTTCCAGTTTCCTTGTAATTCAGTGAAATTCGTC
This sequence comes from Bacteroidota bacterium, assembly GCA_043781975.1. Classification (GTDB taxonomy): domain Bacteria; phylum Bacteroidota; class Bacteroidia; order Chitinophagales; family Chitinophagaceae; genus Ferruginibacter. The sequence goes on along the minus strand of JAYWAZ010000227.1, from coordinate 3,129 downwards.
ATGATTAACTTTTTTATTGATTGATGTTTATGGTACAAAGATGGGTCCACTTTGAATGAAAAGTGTTACATAATATTGAAAATGGGTTACATCATTCCCACATTATTTGTGCCATGATCAACAATAATTGATAACAGTTATTGCGTTTTTGAAAAGTAAATGCCTGGCTTTTCAGTCAGGCATTTATATTCGGGACGCTTAGCTGTTATAGACTAATTTTCTTTTCTTTCTTTTTCCAATTTAGCCTGTTCCCTCGCTTTATGGATGGGATGTTTTACGCCATGGCTTTCCAGGTGTTCACCTTGCCTGTGAATGCTTCTGCGGTGACGCCTTACTTCCCGGCGGCCCCTGAGCGCTTTTTTTATTCTTAAATGGGCCAGGTTCTTACCGGCTTCGTGTTTGTCTGCTTTTTTATCGACGATGGTATTTTTAAGAACTTTCTGATCGTTCTTAACATCTTTATTCTGTGCCATTGCGCCAAGGGATAACAGGATACCCATTATGAACAGCATTGCTATTTTTTTCATTTTTTTCTTTTAAAATTGTAATTGAATTATTACAATGCAAATATGAACATTCCCGGTATTACGAGTGTTACACAACATTTCAAATAAGTTACATCATTCACACATTACGCTGTTTTGACCTGTTGTTTGGATCTAAGATGATGTTTATCTGCATCGTGCTTATCCTTTTTTCCGGCTTTGTTTTTTTCAAGTACCAGCCTGGCCATCAGGTAGCTAACCGTTGATTCGGCTCCCTGGTTAAGATTTACATAGTTCTCTTCCAGCCCGTCGTAACATCCGCCGGTACAGGGGTTGTAAATGATCTGGTGCAGGTGGTTGCTGCCCAGGAACCAGTTAAATGAAGTTTCCATCTTCTGCAGGTAGCTTTTATCCTTAAAAACGGTATAAAATTTATGTAACGCAATAATGGTATACGCTACATCAATGGGCTGTTCGCCGCCTATTGCAGATTTGTTCGGCCGATCCTCTTTATGTAACCAGGTTTTGTTGGATATTACTTTTATGTTGTTTTCCCTGAAGGTTTTCGACAATAGAAAATCAAAGGATGATTTGGCGACATCCTTATATACCTGTTTCCCGCTGGCTAACCAGGCGCACAGCATCGCTTCGGGTAAAATGCTATTGGCATAAGTAAGATAGCCTTCAAACCAAAGCCATTGCTGTTCGGCCTCATGCCTGTACATTTGTAACAACCTGTCGGCAAGCGTTTCCAGCAACAATAATTCAGGCGCCGATTTATTTTTAATATTCCGGTAATACAGACCTTTTATTATAAATGCCATGGCGCGGGCGGAATGAATTTTATTCACGTTCTTCAGCGCCATTTGCATAATAGATTCGGCGGCTCTTCCCAGGGCGTGGGATGTACCCGGCAGTGCATCACTCATGGAGATCAAATAGCCCAGCGCCCAGATGGCCCTTCCGGTGGCATCTGCAAGATTGGTGAGGTTATTTTGTTCTGTGAACAACCTTTGTTCGTTTACATAATTCAGAAAGTAACTTTCCAGGTGTAGGCAATGTTTAATGAAATTAAAGTAGATCCTGATATAGGTTATATCCGTCTCATCTTTCGTCAATTCAAAATGCTGGCACATAACGATCAAGGCCCTTGCGTTATCATCCAGCGTATAACCTGAACAGATATCGGGTTCATTAATCCTGGAGAACTGGATCATGCCGAAACCTGTGGTCATTTTTTTGATATGATCAAGATTGATGACGGGCCATTTATATTTCAATGAGATCCCTGCATCTCCAATATTTTCGAACAAGAGGGCGTGAGCGATGGCAGCGTTTTCCCATGCAGTGGGCGCCATCCTGTGGAGCCCGTTAAGGCTGATGTTCTTTCTCAAGCTTTCATCATTCAATAAACCGATTACGGCATCGGCCAATTGCCGGGCCTGCCCAAAATCAATAATAATGCCCGCGTCATTCCCTAATACTTCACGGGCATGGGGTATGGGCGTGGATACAATGGGGCATCCACAGCTAAGGGCATAAGAAAAAGTACCGCTTACTGCCTGGTTGGGATCTTTTGAAGTAAATAAATAAATGTCTGTCAGCTGTAAATATTCCAGCAATTCAGGAAGCGGCAAATAATAATTGATGTATCGTACATGCTCCTGCAATTGTAATTTCCTCACGATCTGATCAAGCATATTACGGTATTGATATCCCTGCTGCTTGATGACGGTAGGGTGCGTTTTTCCGATGATCAGGAAAATGATATCGGGATTTGATTCGATGATGGCTGGCAGTGCTTCCAACGTGGTTTCAATACTTTTACCTGAACTGAGTAATCCAAATGTGGAGAGCACTTTCTTCCCTGATAATTGATATTTTTTCTTCAGCAGGTCCTTATCTGAATGGGGCACCAGGTGAGTGCCATGGGGGATAACGGTTATTTTTTTACGCGGTACGGCGTAACAATCGATCAGGATCTCCTGGGACGAACGGGTCATCACAATGATCGATGCCGCCACACCGGTTATTTGCTGCACCAATTTTTTAAATGATTCATCGGGGTTTGGCAATACGGTATGAAAGACAAGGATCACCGGCTTTGTAAGGGTCTCTAAAAACTGTTTGAGCTGTTCTTCTTTATTTTCAAATAACCCGAATTCATGCTGGATCATTACCATCATGATAGCAGGGTTTGCGTTGATGGAGGCGGCCAGCCGTGAGAACGCACCAGACTGAGCGGTATTGAGGATGTATTTTATATCACTGGGGTAAATATGTTGTTCATTTTCTGATTCAAGCGGACAAATGCTAATGTTAAACGAGTGACTGAATTTATCGTTCAACGCCCTAATCAGATCTTGCGAGTACGTTGCTATGCCGCATTCCCTTGGCGGATAGGTGGTGATGAACAGGATTTCGGGTAAAGGATTGTACGTTTTTAAAATCTTCATCCTGTCTACCGGCCTGCCAATCAAGAATCGCCGGCCTGCAAGCGACCGGGCTTTGTTGTTGGAATAAATTTCTTTTATCATTTTATTTATTCTGCAATATGAAAAAATACGCTTTGCTTAACCGTGCGGATATTTATAACCTCCACTGGCATTTCGGAAACCCATCAGTTGTTTGCAACACCATTAGT
>JAYWAZ010000226.1:0-11798 GCA_043781975.1 Bacteroidota bacterium | reverse complement strand
TACCCATGTACCTGCGCATCGCAAACGAGTTGTACCTGAAAAGGCTGATCGTGGGCGGCTTTGAATGGGTCTATGAATTCAGCCGCAATTTCAGGAATGAAGGGATGGACCGTACGCACAATCCCGAATTTACTGTACTGGAATTTTATGTGGCTTATAAGGATTATGAATGGATGATGGAAACCACCGAACAGTTGCTCGAAAAAGCGGCCTTGGCCACCAACGGAACAACAACCGTTATGGCGGGTGAAAAGGAAATTGATTTTAAAGCGCCTTACAAAAGGATAAGCATGTTTGATGCCATAAAGGAACACACAGGTTTCGATATCTCCGCCATGGATGAGGCGGGTATCAGGGATGTATGTAAGCAATTGCATATCCACGCGGATCAAAAATGGGGCAAGGGAAAACTGATCGATGAGGTCTTCAGCGCCAAATGCGAAAGCAATTATATTCAACCCACATTTATTACGGATTACCCTGTGGAAATGAGTCCGCTTACCAAAAAACACCGCAGCAAAGCCGGTCTGGTAGAACGTTTTGAGCTGATGTGCAATGGCAAGGAGATCGCCAACGCCTACAGTGAGCTGAACGACCCGCTTGAGCAAAGAGAACGCTTTGAAGAGCAGACCCGTTTGATGGAGCGCGGTGACGACGAGGCCATGTTCATTGATCATGATTTTTTGCGCGCCCTCGAATACGGCATGCCACCAACCAGCGGTATTGGTTTTGGGATCGACAGGATATGCATGCTGCTGACCAATCAGCATTCTATCCAGGATGTGTTATTCTTCCCGATGATGAGACCTGAAAAACATGATGATTAGTTAATGCTTCAGATACTGCTTGAACGGGATAAGGTGGATTGCCGGGATTAAAAAGATATTCATGGTCACTTCCTGTTAATCTTAAAATCCTTCTAAATCCCCGTTCAGACTTCTTTCCACTCATCATTTTCCTTTTACCTTTTCTCCCAAAAAAACTATCTTGTCACTCAAATTTTAAAATCAATTAGCATGATACGATTTGCAAAAAGTTTAACGGCTGTTTTATTGCTGATAATAATTACTTTCTCCGCCCTGGCCCAAAAGAAGGACCTTACGGATGACCAATATTTCAAAGGCAATTTCAAAGGCATTACCAATGCTTTGCCATTTGTGAACAAATGGACCGATGACAGTCATTTTATCTTAAAAAGAGACGGAAAGAATTACGTGATCGATTGCAAGAACGGTTCGGAAAGAGAAGCAACAGATGCCGATACAAAACCGGATGACAAAGCGGAAAAATCCTCGGCCTATCTCAAAGCAGGAGACATTTATGTTAAGATAAACGGGATCGAAACACAGGTTACCAATGATAAGGACAAGAAAGTGAACCCCACCATCAGTCCTGATGCCAACTATGTGGCCTACACTAAGAATAATGATCTCTATACGATCAATATCAATACTAAAAAAGAGACCAGGATCACCAGCGACGGCAGCGAAACCATCCTGAATGGATATGCCAGCTGGGTGTACACCGAAGAGATCCTGGGACGCCGGTCGCAATACCGTTCTTTCTGGTGGAGTCCCGACAGCAGGCATCTTGCTTTTTTCAGAACGGATGATTCGCCGGTGCCTGTATTCACCATCACCGACGGAACGGGTCAGCACGGTTACGTGGAAAAAGAACGATATCCAAAAGTGGGTGATCCGAATCCCCAGGTAAAGATCGGTATAACGGCACCGGATGGCGACACGATCACCTGGGCAGATTTTAATGACAAGGATGACCAGTATTTTGGCGCTCCATACTGGACACCCGATGCAAGTGCTTTATGGGTGCAGTGGATGAACCGCGGTCAGGATAACCTGAAGATATGGTCAGTGAACCCGGCAACCGGCACAAAAAAGGAGATCTATGATGAAAAACAAAAAACATGGATACAGTTGGAAGATGGTTATGAGCGCCTTCATTTTTTAAATAACAACACGAACTTCATCCTGGAAAGCGACAAGACCGGGTGGAACCATTTGTACCTCATGGATATGAACGGGAAAGAGATCAACCCGATCACGGGCGGTAGATTCACCGTAATGAATATCACTTTCACGGATGAGAAGAACAAGATCGTTTATTTCACGGCGAGAAGCCGGGAGAATACAGCCAGGACGGATTTTTACCGCGTCGATTTTAGCGGTAAGAACCTGCAGCGGCTGACTTTTGGAGAATACAATCATACCAATATCAATTATTCCCCGAGTTGTTCTTATTTCGTCACCACTTATTCCAATTCCGGCACCCCCACTAAAATGACGCTGGTAAGCAACAAAGGAAAGATCATTAAGGAACTGGCCGACAGCAGGGGAGCGCAGTTTGATAATTATACCCTGGCCAAAACAGAATTGCTGAGGGTAAAAAGCGATGACGGCCTATATGACCTGCCCATGAAAGTAACCTGGCCGGTGAACATGGATAAGAATAAGAAATACCCGGTGCTCATCTCCATTTACGGCGGCCCCAATGCAGGTAGCTGCTGGGATACCTGGGGACTTAACGGAAACCAGCAATGGTATGCCAAAGAGGGATTGATACAGGTGGTGATGGATCACCGCGCCAGCGGCCATTTCGGAAAAGAAGGTGTGAACTACATGCACCGCAACCTGGGTTACTGGGAAATGAAGGACTACAGCACCATGGTCAAATGGCTGATCGCTAACGGCAATGCGGACGCGACAAAAATTTGCATCACCGGCTTCAGTTACGGCGGTTATATGACCTGCTATGCGCTTACTTACGCCAGTGACGTATTCACACACGGCATGGCGGGCGGCAGCGTGACCGACTGGAGTTTTTATGATACGCATTATACAGAGCGGTTCATGGATACGCCTGCCGAAAACCCCGAGGGCTACAAGAGCAGTTCCGTGCTGACCTACGTGGATAAATACAAGGGGATGCTACAGATCGCACACGGCGTCATAGACGATAATGTACATATCCAGAACAGCATCAATCTGATCAGTAAATTACAGGATGCGAAAAAAGATTTTGAATTTATGGAATACAGCGGGGGAAGGCATGGCTGGGGTGGCAACAAGGGTGTTCATTTTCAAAATTTAAAAACAAAATTCATTTACAGGTATTTATTGGAAAAATCCGTTCCAAAAGAAATACTGAAGTAACGCTGCAGGTTTCTTAAAAGACCCTTCAACCGTAAAGCCGCAATGCTATGTATCAACTCATTGAATGGCGGTTTTTTCGTTTACAGCATTACATATATCGGATGCGTTTGTTCTTATTTGTAAACAGGGAAGGAAAATAAATGTTGCAAAGCTCAGGTTTTAGCATTAATTTTTCAGCGTAAAACCTAAAACCAAATAATATGAAATCAATCATTCCTACAAGAATTGCCGAAATACTTTTTGCTTTGGCAATTGGTACTTTTGGTGTATTACATTTTATGCACGCCGATATGATGGGAGGCGGTGTGCCGAGTTTTATGCCCGGTGAGGGAAAAATCTGGATCTATGTTACTGGCGCAGGTCTTGTTGCGGCGGCCCTGGCCATCCTCATCAATAAATTCAAACAGGCGGCCTGTTACCTGCTGGCGCTGATGTTACTTATCTTTGTTTTTACCCTGCATCTTAAACCCGCAATGGACGGAAACCTGGCGCCACTGTTAAAAGACACGGCCCTTGCCATGGCTGCCATTATTATCGGTAATAATGCTTCCAAATAACTTTTTAAATAAGCCCCTTCTGTTTGAAGGGGCTTATTTTTGTTCACTGTTACACGCCCGATTTTTTCTTTAACTTATTTTTTGCCGTGAGGTAATCCAGGAAATAGATCACCCGCAGGGAGAAATTATTTGCCTGCGGTCCGCTGGTGGTGTTCTTAAGGTTTTTCATGTAATTTTTTTCAAAGCTCCTGTCAAAGGTTTCCGCAACATCCTTCCATACCAGGTTGATAAAACTTCCCTGGGCAAACTGCCAGGTATATACCATATCTACACTGAAGAAATTATAGTTCTGTTTTACATTTTGAGTGAATGGAACAGCCGGAGTAACCAGGTTTCCGTATTTATTCAATTCATAGAATTGCCTGGGGTCAACCTTACTCCAGTAATGCCGCGTGCGTAGGGTGAGCCCCATTTTGTTGGTGAAATTATATTTGAAACTCAATATGTTTTCCGTGCTGTTAACGTCCCTTCTTGAAAATATAATGGTATCGGAAAGCGGGCCCATACCCGAATAACCCGTATAAGCCCAACCGGGCTGATTCCAGCTGTTTTGAACGCTGATGGAATGGTCAATAGAAAATTTACTGCTGAAGCGAATCTTTCCAAATAAGCTGTATTCAAAACTGGTGCGCTTGAACACGCCGCCCATACCGGTGAACAGGCTGCCGCCCCAGGATAGTTTTTTCGATTGGTTGCTGTTCCACCATCCGTTAAGTCCTATCCGTCCCTTGTTTTGAAATACCCTTCCATAGTCCCTGGGTTCATAAAAGTCGTTGTAGTTCGCGCCGAAATTTATATTGACCCCTACCTGCCACAGTTTTTTCGTTTGCCCGTTTGCGTTAAAATTACCCCCTGCATTCTGGTACATCATCACCTTTCCCCTGAACAGGTCTATAGGGGTGACCAGCCGGCTGTAATAAAAATTGGCGTTCACGTATAAATTATTGTACCAGCCCTTTGGCTTTGTCCAGTTATATCCCATCCATAACCCCTGCTCCATGCTGTTATTATTGGTGAAATACCCCAGATCGCTCTTATCGTATTTATCATTGGTAAGATCCTGCCATATATTGAAATTGAAACGGCCGCCGACTTTACCGAAGTAGATGTTGTGTGTATATCCAAGTATATTCTTATTGTTCTTATTCAGCAGCGCACTCACGCCAACTGCCCCACCGATATTCCAGGTGTTCTTTTTGTCGTAGAGGTCAAACAACAATGAACTTACGTTGGCATCATAATCCTTTCCGCTACGCCATACGTTGGTATTCACCAGCGACATGCTGCTGTTATGTTTAAGGGATTGATTCAGTACAAACACATTGTAATTGGTGAGCGGATCGGTCTCCACTTTTCGTTCCTGGCCTTTATCGTCTGCAATAACGGCATACACAGACCCGGTGACCGCATTGAGCATACCGATGCCCAGCCCGGATTGCGTTCGCCCGCTGATCTTGGTTGCATTTATCAGTTTGCTCTGCACCGGGTTTTCCTTCACATATTCATTCGGGGCCGTTTGGTTATACGCGTTCCAGTAATGTATGGGCTGTGAATTGCCGATACGCCTGCTGTAAAAGAGATTCCCTTTGTTGAACAGCTCGGTACCTTCTGTAAAAAAAGACCTGTTCTCATTGAATTTTTGTTCAAAAGGCGTAAGGTTCAATACCCTGTTATCGCTTTGCACCTGTCCGAAATCAGGGATCAGTGTCATATCTAACGTGAACGCCTGGTTGATCCCATATTTTACGTCCATGCCCCCGTTCACCTGCGTGGTGGTTCTTTTCGTTCCGGCAGGAGCGGCACCATCATTGATGAGGTAAGTGGAAAAATAGGGTGAGAATTGCAGGCGAAGCGGTGGCTTGATGTCCTCCAAACCTCTGAACATCCCTTCCTGCGTTAAAAACCCATTGAAATTTGGATCAATTTTTTGCCAGAACAATTGTTCCCCGCTCTTTTGGCGGCGCCTGACAATATTGAGCCCCCAATCTTGTACCTTTTTATTCCCGAACCGGATGGCCGAGTAAGGAATGAACATTTCAAAGCTCCAGCCGTTGCTGTTGATCTTTGCGGCGCTTTGCCAAACGGCATTCCAGCTGAAATCTTCGCTGTTGCCGTTATTGTTCGGCGAATTTTTCGCATCCATTTGTTCTCCCAGCGGGGTTACAAAATATTCAAAGGCGTTGAGTTTATCGACATAGGTATCGAAGATGACGCCTAAAAAATCATTGTTGCCAAACCCATCCCTTCCCTTCAGTTCATACGAGATGCTGTCCCTGCTTTTTTCATAAAGGTTTCCCCCGATATAGATACCCTTGTCATCATAGAGGAAATACACATGAGTGGCATTGTCGGGATTTTCCACTTTGAAGGGAGTAGGTCTCAAAGCAATGAATTTATCCGCTTCGGGAGCTCCTTTCCAGGCCGGCTCGTCCAGTATACCGTCGATCTTAAAAGGAGTGGTGATCCGTTTCGCGGTTAGTTCCCTGGCATTCTCCGGCACCGAAAATTTTTTGAAATTGGTTTGAGCGGTTGCAATGCAATGCAACAACAGGAATGCGATAAGCATCCGGGTGGATCTGTTAATCATGGCTATACTTTTTGGTTGAGTTGAATCAGCATCATTCATGGCGTAATGATACCGGTACGAAATTAAACGTACCCTACGGCAAAATGTTACCGCTCATCAAAACAAAAAGGTTTTAGGATTTTATTAACAGGTTTAAACGAACAGGTCATTATATAATGTAGCTCCGGGCACAAATGAGTATTGTTCGAGGTCAGTGATGCCTTCCGCGGCCAGCACGGCTTCATCAATAAAACTATTTCCGGTGCATTCAGTAGAATTTTTGGACAAGATGTAAAAAGCGGACTCGGCAATGATCTCCGGTGTACGGCTCATCTTCATCAGCATATCGCCCCCTAGCAGATTTTGCACGGCAGCAGTGGCAATGGTCGTTCGCGGCCAAAGCGTATTAGCGGCGATATTATATTTTTTCAGTTCCGCTGCCAGACCCAAAGCGATCATGGTCATATTGTATTTGCTGATGGTGTAAGCCAGGTGTTTGGAAAACCATTTCATGTCCATATTGATCGGCGGAGAAAGGTTCAATATATGCGCATTGGTTCCTTTCTTAAGGTGAGGGATACACGCTTTACTGACCATAAAGGTTCCGCGTACATTGATGTCGAACATCAGGTCATAACGCTTGGGCTCTATTTGTTCGGTGGGGGTAAGGTTAATGGCCGAAGCATTGTTAACGAGGATATCGATCCCGCCGAATGCAGCCACGGCTTTATCAATAACATTTTGTACCTGGTCCTCAAACCGGATATCACACTGTACCGCCAGTGCTTTTCCGCCGGCTTTTTCCATTTCTTCGGCAGCCGAAAAAATCGTTCCTCCCAGTCTTGGATTTTCTTCCACACTCTTTGAGGCGATCACGATATTGGCGCCTTCCTTTGCCAGGCGCAAGCCAATGGCCTTGCCGATACCACGGGATGCCCCGGTAATGATCACTGTTTTATTTTGAAAAGACATAGATTGCTGATTTTGTCAAAAAAATAATATTATACAGGGCTGATGTAAAATGCGGATATTACCAATACCATTTTACAAATAAATCATTAAAGTTTTTTATTGAACCTGGCCTGTTAAATACCATTATGAAAACAGGTGGGTCAATTTAAAATCACTTCATAGGTTTTATTGGTATTCAGTAGTTTGGATATCAGGCAATTTGCTTTTACATCTTCCATGCAAAGATCAAATTGGTCCTGACTTATACCCGGCACCTTTGCCGTTACGTTTAAATGGGAATTGGTGATATTACCATTTTCCAAAAGTATCTCGCATTTAACATCAATTGTATCTGCAGTAAATCCGGCGGCATTCAAAACAAAACTTAATTTCATTGCAAAGCAACCCGCGTGTGCGGCTGCTACCAGTTCTTCGGGATTGGTGCCTACCCCTTCTGCAAAACGGGAATTGAAAGAATACTGTGTTTTATTCAATGTGGTGCTTTGTGTGGTAAGATGGCCCGAACCTTCTTTTCCGGTGCCGTTCCAAACGGCGGTTGCGTTACGTTTCATTTGTCTGATTTAAATGTGTATTTTATTTATTTAAAAGTATTTTATATTCTTCTTCATTAAATCCAACGATCAGCTTGTCTCCAAATTCAATGACCGGTCGCTTAATGATACTGTTATTCTTCATCATTATTTTTATTGCACTGGTCTGGTTGGTTGCCCTTTCCTGTTCAGCGCCTGACAACTCCCGCCAGGTTGCACTTTTCCTGTTCAGCAAAATCTCCCATCCAACCTTAGCACACCAGTCTTCAAGCTTAACTTTACCGATCCCCAGTTTTTTATAATCATGAAATTGAAAACCGATACTTTTTTTCTTAAACCAGTCCAGTGTTTTTTTTACGGTATCACAATTGGGTATGCCGTAAACCATGAGCTTGTCCATATCAGAAATCAGGCAGTTTTGGTTTTGTTTTCATGATCACTTCTATCTTCTCCATTATTTCAAGTGTGAGTATGGCTATCACATCGATCGCTCTTAAATTATCCAGCAACTGCTGTTTTTTGGTGGCCCCCAATATGGCGGTGCTTACATGGGGGTTACTGATACACCATCCGATGCTGAGGGCTGCCGTTGTGACCCCCAGTTTGGAAGCCAGGTCCGAAAGCTTTTTTACCTTCTTCACCTTTTCATCCATGATCCATCTTTCTTTCAGCCAGTCGAAGCCCTCCAATGCAAAGCGGCTGTTCTTTGGGATACCGTCATTATATTTGCCGCTCAACAGTCCGGATGCCAGCGGGCTCCAGACAGTGGTACCCATCCCAACGGTCTTGAATAGCTGCAGAAATTCATTCTCCATCTTATCCCGTTCAAAAAGGTTGTACTGCGGCTGTTCCATCGTGGGGCCGATCAGATGGTATTGCTGGGCCACTTTATGTGCTTCCATGATCTCCACCCCGCTCCATTCACTGGTACCCCAGTACAATACTTTTCCCTGCTGGATCAAATGATTCATGGCCCATACGGTTTCTTCAACCGGCGTGTTCTTATCGGGTCGGTGGCAGAAATACATATCCAGGTAATCAACCTGCAGGCGCTGTAATGCTTCGTTACAGGCTTCCAGCAGGTGTTTGCGGCTGCAGCCCGTTTGATTGGGCTTATTGTCTTTACCGCGCCATCCCCAGAACGCCTTTGAGGATATGGTATAGGAACTACGATCCCATTTTTTCTTTTTCAGCACCCGTCCCATCATCTTTTCACTTTCTCCGAGCGCATATACTTCGGCGTTATCAAAAAAATTGACGCCCTTATCATAGGCTATGCCCATTAATTCGTCCGCTACCTTGTCATTGATCTGTTTACTGAAGCTCACCCAGCTGCCAAAGGAGAGTACGCTTACCTGTAACCCCGATTTTCCGAGTCGACGATATTCCATGATGATTACTGATTTAATGGCCGAAGTTATGATAACAAAATGAAAGGAGATTTGTTTTCACACCAGTTAATTGGTTGGAAATTCAGAGGAGGGGACTTTTAAAAATCCTTTGGGATTGAGAATGGTCCATTGTTTAAAATCCTGTCGGGCATCCATCCCTACCCCATCAATGATCAGCGTCTTACGACGGATGCGCACCGGTTTGTCGGTATAGAATTCATGGTTTATTTTAGACCGGTCCCACCACAACTCTTCACAATACAGCGTATCGCCCAACACATTGATGACCTTCACGCTGTCTTTCAGGAATACCCTACTCTGTGCTTCAAAATATTTTCCATAATGGGCATCCAGGCGGCTATCCACGCCTGCTGTATCATTATAAAAATCTACGTGCAGGTTCTTGGGAAACTCCACATAGGGGATCGTATCCTGCACCCTGAGCATCACCGGCGCCAGTAATTTGGCTTTTGCTTTTCCGCCAAGGGTGTAGTTGATGTCTACATCCCTGGCCTCTTCTATGCCCAGTTTTTTCGAGTAAAGGTCTTTCAGCTCCTGCTCTTTGTTCTCACAGGCGGATAAAAAAATGCAGCCCGAAATAAGGGCCGCAGCGATCTTTTTATATCCTTTTATCAACAGCATCGCGGTTGTATTAATCGTATTTACGCTTTTGGAACCAGCTGGCGTTCATGGATACGCCGACACTGATCCGCATCGTCCCTTCCCGCAGGTTAGAATTCTTATCTCCACGGTTACCCACTTCCACTGCCGTATTCAGCATCACGTATTCGCCGGTATATGACAGCCTCCGCAGGGAGGTCAATGGCATACCGGTTCCAACACTAATGCCATAGATCGGGCGGTTACTGCCCAGTTTGATATAATCGGGACCATAATAAAGGCCCGCCCGGTATTTTACAAAACTGAAATATTTTTTAGCGGGTGTGTTTTCATTCGCGGGAAAATACTGGGTTCCTGCCTTTACCATCCAGGTGTTCTGCAACTGGTCGGATTTTTCATAAAACCTGTAATTGTTCCAGCTGGTAGCAACAAGGTCAGCGCCATACAGCCAGTGCTTGCCCTGGAAGGTGAAGCCAATGCCTCCTGATGCAGGATAGATGATGACACCCTTTACATCCTTTTGTTCATAGATGCTGTCAACGCGATAGGTATTGCCGGCTGCATCATAAGAAAATGTCTCCCGGATATCATCCTGTTTGGCATTGATCCTTTGCTGCATATTTGTATAAAGGCCAATGCGCAATATGCCTTTTTTCATATCCGCCTCGTACTGGAATCCCAGGTTCAGGAATATTCCGCCGAAATGCGTTTCATTGGCCGTGTTCGAACGATAATAATCAACGCTGTCATTCAGGAAAGTGAGCTTGGTGCTATAGTTTTTATTACCAAACATATACCCTACATTCAGCCCCACGCTGTATTTTTTTACATACTTACCATACCCGTCCTTAAATTGAAAGCCCGTACCTAAAAAAGCCTGGTTCACGCCTCCGCTTCCTTCATAGAGCGTGTGTAAACTATCGATGCCGGTTAACCGCTCACGCTTTTCGATCCTGTAATTTATAGAAGATACCGGCCTGATCCCAAAACTCATCCCCCAATTCACGTTATTTTTTCGCATTCTGGGTGTAGTGAGTGGGAAGCCCAGCTGCAGGTAAGAGAAAATGGCATTGGTGGTAGTGAATTTCTTGGCTGGGTTGGTGCTTTTCAGTGACCGGGTATCTGCTTCGGCGGCTATGTCAAAAATAGTATTGGAGATGGCGCCCAGTGTAGCCGGGTTGGTAAAATTGATGCTTTGATAATCAAGCACCCCCGCTGTTATGCCGCCCATCCCCCTGGAAAATATATTGTGATTGGGAGTCAGATCGCCTAAACCATACCTTGAGTAAGGGGAATTATCCTGCGCATTTGCCACCCCTTGCAAGCCACAAGCCACAAAAAGTAAGGGTAAAAATTTAGTCATTGTTAGTTTCGCTGAGTGCATATAAGCCTTTAAATAAAAAATTAGAGTCCGCAAATATCTTGTTTTTAAGTTGACGGGCAAAATAGGTGGTATCACCCCCGGTTAAAACCACGTTAAAGTTATCATACCTGGCAGCGTAAGAATCAATGAAACCGGCCATTTCATAGGAAATACCGGCGATCACACCACTCTGCAAATTTGTTTTGGTATCGTAGCCGATCAGGGGGAAATTCCATTCTGGTTCCACAAATGGCAACTTTGCCGTAAAAACCTCCATGGCCCTGAAGCGCATTTCCATACCCGGCGAAATGGCTCCCCCCAGGAATTGATGGTACTGGTTGATGAAATTATAAGTGATACAGCTTCCCATCCCGATCACCAGGTTGTTTTTTCCGGGATAAAAATGAACGGCCGCTGCGCAAAGGGCCAGGCGGTCGGCACCTACGCTTTCGGGTTTGCCCACCGGGATGGTGAAATTGATTCTGGTTTCATGAGAAAGCAGGTGAAATCTTGTACGGGACGCCAGCAATTGTTCAACAGCCGGGTTATGATTTATCACCGAAGATAAAATGGATTTGTCCGGTTGGTATTGCGCGAGTAAATGCTCGATCGTAGCAGGATCATCATT
>JAYWAZ010000225.1:0-11855 GCA_043781975.1 Bacteroidota bacterium | reverse complement strand
GTTTTTTGTCCATATCCTTAATACGTCATGGATAAAAAATACCAATACCAGGCATATTGGAAAAATAAGCGTTGCCATCAGTTTGCAGGCCTGGTGGTAAAGGGTTTTTAGTTCATCATTTTTGCCCAAAGCGATAAGTCCTGAAAACCGCGGAAAGAAAGTGATGCTGATCGGCCCAACGATCATGCCAATGCTGGTGGCCACCGTAAAGGCAAGTGTATAATATCCAAATTGTGAGAGCGGGAGTATCTTGCTTAATACGATCTTATCGACCTGCATTAAAAAAAAGGTGGCCAGGCTGATACCCGTCATACCTGCTGCGAACCGCCAGATGGTTTTAAGTTGTTGTTTTGAAAATACCGGGCGCCGGTGATCCCGGGGCATTGCTTTCCAGAGTGCTACCCGCAACGTTAGTACATATAACAGGCTTAATCCCGCCTGCCATAAAAAAAAGGCTTCCAGTGTTGGTGAAAAATATTTCAGGATGATGATGACACCAGCCGCCCGCAGCGTGCTCATCACGACCGTGATGCCGTTATTCAACACCTGCCTGTCCAGCCCGGTCAATCCTCCGTCATACAGGCTGATCGGCCACTGAAATGCGATCACGGCGCCCATCAGCATTACGGATTGCCTGACAACGGTAACGGGCAGGTGTTCCAATTTCACCCAGTGGTTCGCGATGAAACCTGATAATACAACGATCAGCAGGCAAATGAACAAGCCGATCGCCCAATACACGCATTCCAGTGAAAATGTGAGGTCCCTGATCCTTTTGGATTCACCGTTTGTTGACCTGAACATGGCCAGTTCCCTGTTCATGGTGGTGCTTAAACCCAGGTCGAGCAAAACCATGGAACCGATAAGGGTACCATAGAAGCCCACCAATCCATATGACTCAATACCCAGGTATTTTATGTATTGCGGGATAAGCAGAATTGCAATTAAGGCCGCAAAAATTTTGCCGGTGAGATTAGCTGCAATATTTATTTTAATGGAGGACATCATTGATGATCGTACCCGTTTATAATTCAATTTTAATGACCAAAATCATGGATCGCATATAACTGTTATTTCTGCAGATATCAAATATTTTCCCTATGCCGCTCAAATAGTATTGACTTAAAAAAACGATACGGTTTCTTTACCAGCAGGAATGAAAAAAAAGATAGCACAAAGAGAAAATTCCTTTTTACCAAAGCTGGGAATCTGAACCACAAGAAAACTGATGTTAATTTTAATTTATCCCTTATGGCAAATTTTACAGACACCACCGCTTTAAACTCATAATATGACTGCAAGACCTGGTTCTTTACATCAGCATATTTTGTCTTAAGGGTCTCTTCCTGTCGTCCGTAATTTTTTTCAGCTGATAACCCCCCGGTACGTTTATAAAAAATTGCATTTTCATTAAAGGCAACATCCCCTTCATAAATAACAGACATGAAAAATAAAGTTCCGGGGTCTATTAGTTTTGAGTTAAATGGATGCTTTAGTAAAACCTCTTTTTTATGAAGCCCCAGAATTATGCCCCAGGCCCATTCCCTGTTTTTTCCATACCTGATGATCCGGGAGACCCGGTTCACAGGCTTTAACGTCAGTGTAGATCCAATTTTAGCCTGGCCAAAGTTGTTTATCCGCTCTATTTCCTTTCCACCCGGATCAATTAATGTAACACTGCCCATCGATATGGTAATCCCGGGGTCCCTATCATATTCTTCCCATAACAATTTTATGTAGTCCCTGTCATAAATATCGTCATCGGCAAAAAATAAAACGAATTCGCCGGTTGCATGCCGGGTTACTGAATTATAATTATTGATATACCCGATATTTAATGGCTGCCGGATATATTTTATCCTGCTATCTCTATTTTGAAATTCGGTGACAATTGATGCGGTATCATCTGTTGAACAATTATCCAATACAAGTATTTCAAGCTCATGATAGGTTTGACCTAAAACCGACTGGATAGCCTGAGAAAGAAATTTTCCGCCATTATAAGTAGGTATCCCTACCGTGATCAAAGGATAAAATTGTGTAACCATTAATTACTGTTATGCTACGCTTAAATTTCTCATGTAAAAGATGTATCTTTTATCCTTACCAACCTATGAAAATATTATGAATAATAGAAGTTGAATACGCAGATTGATCGTTTGCCTGGTATTATTCCGCTATCTTTTTCAGATATTCCCCATACCCGCTCTTTCCCAGTTTGCCGGCAAGGGCAATCAATTGTATCGTGCTGATAAACCCCATCCTCCAGGCGATCTCCTCAGGACAGCCAATTTTAAAGGCCTGTCTTTTTTCTATCACCCGCACATATTCCGATGCATCATGCAAGGACTCAAAAGTACCCGTATCCAGCCAGGCAAAACCACGGTCCAGCACAGCTACTTTTAATTTTTTTTGCCGGAGGTAATGATCATTCACCGTGGTGATCTCGTATTCGCCTCTGGCGCTGGGGGAAATATTTTTTGCAATCTCTACTACTTCGTTATCATAAAAATATAAACCCGGTACGGCGTAATTACTTTTAGGATTTGACGGCTTTTCTTCAATGCTGACGGCATTCTTCTCCGTATCAAATTCCACCACACCGTAACGCTGAGGATCACTTACCGGGTAAGCGAAAATGACCGCGCCGGCGGGATCAATACAACCCTGTAACAATTTGCTGAAACCGCTTCCGTAAAAGATATTATCTCCCAATACCAGCGCCACGCTGTCGGTACCAATGAATTGTGCCCCGATCACAAATGCCTGGGCCAGTCCGTTGGGCACTTCCTGTTTCGCATAGGAAATGGCGCAGCCCCACTGGCTACCGTTACCCAGTAAACGCTGAAAGGCGGATTGGTCTTCCGGGGTGGTGATCACCAGTATATCTTTTATTCCAGCCAGCATCAGTGTGCTCAGCGGATAATAGATCATGGGCTTATCGTAAACCGGCATTAGCTGTTTACTGATACCCATGGTGATCGGATATAACCTGGTACCGCTACCCCCGGCAAGAATTATTCCTTTCATGTTTTATGGTTTATGGTATTGCTTGTCGTAATATTTTTGGTAATCCCCGCTGGTAACATGTTTCAGCCATTCTTCATTATCCAGGTACCAGTCAATGGTTTTGGTGATCCCTTCTTCAAACTGCAGTGATGGCATCCAGCCCAGTTCATTTTTGATCTTTGTCGCGTCAATGGCATAACGCAGGTCGTGGCCGGCGCGGTCCTTCACAAAACTGATCAGTTTTTCTGAAGCGCCTTTCTCCCTGCCCAGTTTTTCGTCCATCTGCCGGCACAATTCCTTCACCAGGTCGATATTGGTCCATTCATTATGACCGCCGATATTATAGGTCTGTCCCACCCTTCCCTGGTGAAAGACCAGGTCAATGGCGCTTACATGGTCTTCTACGTATAGCCAATCCCGTATGTTCTCGCCTTTCCCGTAAACAGGCAGCGCTTTGTTGTTGATGATATTATGGATGCAAAGGGGGATCAGTTTTTCGGGGAAATGATAGGGGCCGTAATTATTGCTGCAGTTGGATATCTTCACAGGCAATTGATAGGTATGGTAAAAGGCCCTGACCATGTGGTCGGAAGCCGCTTTGGAGGCCGAATAGGGACTGCGTGGATCATAGGCCGTTTGCTCCGTGAAAAAACCTTGGGCGCCCAGTGAGCCATACACTTCATCCGTTGAAATGTGACAGAATATCTTATTGTCCATATCCCCTGCCCAGGATTCCCTGGCCGACTGCAACAGGGCTCCGGTACCCAGCACATTGGTGGTTATGAATGCCAGCGGGTCGGTGATGGACCGGTCCACATGACTTTCGGCAGCACAATGCAGTACCGCGGTAAAATGGTGTTCGCTGAATAATTGACGCAGCAGCTCCAGGTCGGTGATATCTCCCTTTACAAAAAAGTAATTTGGTTTTGCTTCGATATCCCGCAGGTTTTCGAGGTTGCCCGCATAGGTAAGCTTATCCAGGTTCACGATCTTATACTGCGGGTATTTGTTGACGAACAAACGCGTTAGATGTGAACCGATGAAGCCTGCCCCTCCTGTGAGTAAGATCGTATGCATTTTTTGATGCTTTTTAAGCAGGGCAAAAATAGACATTAATTTGTGAAAGGCGGTTGTGTCGCCGGGTATTATAATGCGGAGAACGCCACGTGAAAGTATTCCTTGATCTCGTCTACATCGAACTGCTGTGCCCGGGCCGCCGCTTTTTCTTCAAATTGTTTCCGCAGCGGAAGGTCTTCATACATTCTTTTCATGGCGGCAGCCAATGCAGTGATATCATTTACAGGTGTAAGGATACCATATTCCCCTACCTCGTAATTATTGATGGCGCGGTGATGCAGGTCGGTGGCCGGGGCCAGTAATTCCCTGGGGCCCGAACTGCAGTCCGTTGAGATCACCGGTTTGCCACAGGCCAATGCCTCTATCAGCACATTGGGGAACCCTTCAACGTCGGAGCTCAATACAAAACAATCAGAGCGACTCACATATTTGAATGGGTTGGTCTCAAATCCGCAGAAGATGACCTTGTTATTCATCCCAAGGTCGGCCACTTTTTGCTTGAGGTCATCTTCCATGATACCGCCGCCCACAATCACGAGTTTACAGGGCAGGTTCTTTAAAATAAAGAAGGCCTGCAACAACAGCAGGTGGTTCTTTTCTTTTCGGAAACCGCCCACATTCACAAAATGAAAGGTATTCGGATCAAAGACGAATTCGGGTACTTCGTCTTTATGCGTGCGGATAAAATTGAGGTCGATGGGATTGTAGATCACACGAACAGGCGTCTTGATCTTGAAATTTTCGATCAGGTCGGTCTGCATGGCGTAGGAATTGGTGAGCACCAGGTCGGCCCTTTTGTAAGAGAACATGACCATGAATTTCGAGAACATCCTGTATAAATGCGACTGGTTCTGCAACATGGTGGTCTGGTGTGTGCGCTCGCACATGATCACCTTGCCCTTGTAGCCCCACCAGCTTTTCATCAACGCGTTGATATAGCAGGGACGGTATAAAAATGCCACCGATATCTTAATATTATTCTTTTTGCAATAGCTGTATACCTTATACGACAGAAAGGGGATCTTAAAAAGCCGGATAAGCCTTGCCTGGTTCAGGGGTTGTTTCAGGTCGAGCAGCTTGATCTCGGGAGGTATCTTATAGTCAACGATATTACAGTATAAGGCAAGGTGTATCTCAAAATCATCCTTCAGGTGGCCCAGCAAAAGTGAAACCACACGTTCGGCCCCGCCCGACTGCAGGGTGTTGATGAATATTAACAGCTTAGGCTTGATCCCGTTCATTTCAATTTCATTTTTCAGCGGTAAGGGTGACAAATATCAGTTATTTATTCTGAATCGTCCTTATGTGGTGACAATTGCAGCAACAAATCCTCCACCTTGTTCATGATCATGTTCATCCCATATCTTTCGCGGGTATCCGCAATGATCTTATTCCTGTCGAAATTCATTTGCAATGCATTTTCAACAGTAACGGCAAAAGCAGGCTCATCATTGTCCTTCACCAGCAGCCCGTTCTCACTGTCGGTAATGATCTCACCGATGCCGCCCGGAGCGTCAAAGGCCACCACGGGAATACCCAGGGCACCCGCTTCCAGCAACACATTGGGAAAGCCTTCGTAACGTGAACCCATCAGCACCAGGTCGGCATTTTCGTGACCGGCCCATGGTTCTTTTTTTTCACCTTCCAGGAACACCTTATCCTGCAGTGATGATTGCCCGATCAATTGTTCCAGCCGCTCCCTTTCATTTCCTTCACCGATGATATGATATTGAAAGGGAACGGACAGGCGGGCGACAGCACGTATCAAACGGTCGATCCCTTTTTCTTCCGATAGCCGGGCGATCGTGATGAACTGGTATTTTTTTGGAGGATCTTCTTTTGCCCTAAGCCCTGTTTCACCCCGGGTCATGTCTTCCACCGGGCTATGAATGACCGCGGTCCTGTCTTCAGCAACCGCATAATTTGAAACCAGGTCGCGTTCCATAAAGGCCGACTGGCAAATGATAAAATCAAGCCTCCTGTAAAATATTTTTAAAAGTCCGTTGTAAAGCAGGTGAAATTTTGCCCGGCGGCTGTTAATGCTTACAATACTGGATTCCCAGGCGATCAACCGGATGCGTTTTGGGAACAGTCCACGGAATATGGCGAATAAAAGGTTCAGGTGATTGGCGGCGGTGAACACGATATCGGGCCGCCCCTCTTTAATGACCTTCCTGATCGGGAAGAGCGAACGGCGTACATGCTTCACCTTAAGGTCAATGACATGGACAGCGTTGTTTTTGACCGCATAAAAAGGGCGGGAATTATCAAGTACCACCAGGGTGATCTCAAATTTATTTTTGTCGAGGTGCCCGCATAAAAGCGATACATATTTTTCCGAGCCCCCGCATTCAAGGGTGGGAATAAAGATAAACAGCCGTATTTTTTTATCGTTGTTCAACAGTATTGATCAAGGTTATGGGATGAAGGATTTACAGGGATCGGTCATGATATCTTTTGCACGGTGTCATCGCCCAGTTGATATACTGCTGCATCGCCGGGACAAACCGCCCTGCCTTCGGCATTGAATTGTAACGTGTAGCCCTGTTCGCTGATCCATCCTTTTTGCCGGGCGGGGTTGCCCACCATCAATCCATAGGCCGGTACGTCTTTGGTGACCACGGCACCGGCGCCGATCAACGCATAGGCCCCGATGGTGATGCCGCAAACGATCGTGGCGTTGGCGCCGATGGTGGCTCCTTTTTTGACCAGTATCTTTTTAAACTCCGTTTTTCTTTCAATGAAGCTGCGGGGGTTGATGACATTGGTGAATACGGCCGAGGGACCTACAAACACATCATCCTCCAAAACCACGCCCTGGTAAACCGACACATTGTTCTGGATCTTGACCCCATTGCCCACGATGGCATTATTATCAACGAAAACGTTTTGCCCGATATTGCAATTGCTTCCGATTACAGCGCGGGGCATCACATGGCAAAAATGCCAGATACGGGTGCCCTCGCCTATTTGGGCGCCTGCATCGATCACTGCTGTGGGGTGTATGAGTTGGTTTGACATGAAAGCTGAAGTTGAATGAATTGATGCTGTACAAGTGGGTGACACAACGATGCTGAATATTGAACCAGGGCCTTTCGCACAATTATACATTACAAAAATATGTCTTCATTATTAATTATTAATCCTTAATTCTTAATTGCCTTTACCTTTGCCGCCATGCATTACGCTTCCATAGAAAATATCAGCAAGTCATTCGGGATCAGGGCGCTTTTCAGTAATATCTCTTTTTATGTGGAGGAAGGAGACAAGATCGCATTTGTGGCCAGGAACGGGAGCGGGAAATCAACTTTGCTGAGAATCATCGCCGGGCTGGATACAGCCGACAGCGGAACCGTATGGATACACAAGGACATCAAAGTGATCATGCTGCAGCAGGATACGCAGTTTGACGAGATGAAGAGCATCTGGGATAATATACTGCGTTTAGACAATCCCGTTGTCAAGGTGGTGAAGGAGTACGAAATGTGCCTGGAGCAGGAAGCGGAGAACATTGAAAAGCTCACCGACCTGATGGCCCGCGTGGATGAGCTCAACGCCTGGAATTTTGAAAGCGAGCTGAAGCAGATACTGGGCAAGCTGAACCTGCACCACCTAAATGAACCCATAAGGAACCTCAGCGGCGGGCAGCGCAAAAGGGTAGCCCTGGCACAGTCCCTCATCGAAGCGCAACTGCACGCCGGGAAATGTTTATTGATCCTGGATGAGCCCACCAACCACCTGGACGTGGAGATGATCGAGTGGCTCGAGGATTATTTATCGGCCCAGAAGATCACCCTGCTTTGCGTTACACATGACCGTTATTTTTTAGACGCGGTCTGCAACGAGATACTGGAAATGGATGAGGAGAAGATCTATGTTTACAAAGGCGATTATGATTATTTCCTGGAACAGAAAAGCCTGCGTCATGAGGTGCAGCAAAGTGAATTGCAGAAAGACAAGAATATCTTCCGCAAGGAACTGGAGTGGATGCGCAAGCAGCCCAAGGCAAGGACCACCAAATCCAAATCGAGGCAGGACGCCTATGCCGTGCTGGAAGACAAGGTGAGCCAGAAAAAAGAGGATACGGATATGAGCCTGCAGGTAAAAATGACCAGGATGGGTGGCAAAGTGCTGGAGATGAAAAAGATCAACAAAAGTTATGGCGACAAAGTTTTGATAAAGGGCTTTGATTACACTTTTAAAAAGGGTGAACGTATTGGTATCGTGGGAAAGAACGGCATCGGCAAATCCACTTTTTTAAAAATAGCCCTGAAGCAGGAAAAGCCCGACAGTGGCAAGGTGAACCATGGTGATACGGTGGTATTCGGCAACTTCAACCAGGAAGGCCTGCAATACAAGGAAGACAAGCGGGCGATTGAATATGTAAAGGATTTCGCGGAATTTTTTCCGCTGGCCGACGGCAGCAAGGTATCCGCTTCGCAGTTCATGGAAAAATTCGGTTTCAACGCCGAGCAGCAATATACCCCGCTGAGCAAATTAAGCGGCGGTGAAAAACGTCGGCTGCATTTACTGAGCATTCTTTTCCTGAATCCCAATTTTCTGATACTGGATGAGCCCACCAATGACCTGGACCTGCAAACCCTGCGCACACTCGAAGAATTTTTACTGGATTTCCCGGGATGTATCCTCATCGTTAGCCATGACCGTTATTTCATGGACCGGCTGGTGGATCATTTGTTCGCTTTTGAAGGCGAGGGTGTGATCAAGGATTTTCCGGGGAATTATACCATGTACAGGGAATGGAAGGAGAAGGAGACAATGGGCAATAGGCAACAGGCAATGGGCAATAAGCAAGTGGGGAGTGGGGAGAAGCAAGGGGGAAGTGGAGAGAGGCAAGTGGGGAAGCCAAAACTTTCATTTAAAGAAAAGCTGGAGTTTGAGACGATAGAAAAAGATATGCCCTCCCTGCAAAAAGAAAAAGCCCTAGTGGAGGAAAAGATGAACAGCGGAGGGATGGGTTATGATGAATTGCAGAAAGCTGCGGAACGCATCAGCATCATCGTACAATTGCTGGATGAAAAGGAAACGCGCTGGCTGGAGCTGAGTGAAAGAATTTGAGTAACTTTCTGACGCAATCAACCAAAACCATCCTGCATGAACCAACGCTTTTACTCCCTCGATGTATTTCGCGGCGCCACGGTGGCTTTGATGATATTGGTAAATAACCCCGGCAGCTGGGCCCATCTTTACGCCCCGCTGGATCATGCGGCCTGGCATGGGTGTACGCCCACCGACCTGGTCTTCCCTTTCTTCTTATTCGCCGTTGGCAATGCCCTTGCCTTCGTGATGCCCAAACTGGATGCTGCGGGCGAAGGGGCATTTTGGAAAAAGATCATTATAAGAACCCTGCTCATTTTTTTTATCGGCCTGTTCCTGAACTGGTTCCCCTTCATCATGTACAACGATGCCGGGAAACTGGTAGCGAAGCCATTTGAGAACCTTCGGATATTTGGCGTGCTGCAGCGCATCGCGCTGAGTTATTTTTTCGCCTCCGTGATCATTCATTTTTTTAAGGTCCGCGGTGCTTTTGTTGTAAGCGCTTTTATATTACTGGGATATTGGTTCTTGTGCGTGGCGGCAAATCCATCCGACCCCTTCAGCATCAACGGCTGGTTTGGAACGGGTGTTGATAAAATGATCCTTGGTGAAAACCACATGTACCACGGCGAGGGCATTGCCTTTGATCCCGAGGGACTGATGAATACATTCGCCGCCATCGTGCAGGTGGTGCTGGGCTGGCTGGTTGGCAATTATATTTTATCAAAGGGAAAAACGGCCGAAATGCTGAACGGCTTGTTCGTGGCGGGTTGCGTGCTGGTCTTTGCGGGCTTTTGCTGGGACATGGTATTCCCCATCAATAAAAAAATATGGACCAGTTCCTACACCGTTTACACCACGGGGTTAGCCTTGATGATCCTGGCCCTGATGATCTACCTGGTTGAATTTAAAAATAAAAGGGGCGCCTGGAGCCGTTTCTTCGACGTGTTTGGAAAGAACGCCTTATTTATTTTCGTGCTCAGCGGGCTCTTGCCCCGGCTGATGGGACTGATACGCATTTCAAATGGCTTCACGCCCGAAGGCAAAGTAAAATTCCTCAGCCCGCTGGGATGGTTCTATGAACATGTTTGCAAACTCATTTTCCCTTTCGACCCAAGGATCGGCTCTTTGGTATATGCACTTTGTTTCATTGCCATGATGTGGTTTTTGGCCTGGCTGCTCGACAGGAAGAAAATCTATATTAAAGTATAACCCGTTGTGCTATTGAAAAGAGTTTTAATAATTGGAGTCTTCTTGTCAGGGAACTGAAGTTGAGGTTACAGTAGTACAAAAGTCACATCAGGGCTGCCCCGGCAATGGGGGTAATTATTGCCGGGTGTCTTTTTTTGTTTCTTTTTTGGCCAAGCAAAAAAGAAAAAGAAAAATTATTTTAAATTGTCGAACACTTAGCATTGGTAATTAGAAAAGTTAATAGCACAACACGTTTAGGTTTAAATAAAATGATATGTCCAGTTTAAAAAAAAGAGACGACTATATTTCCTGGGATGAATATTTCATGGGCGTGGCCCTGCTTTCCGCACGTCGCAGCAAGGATCCCAACACGCAGGTGGGCGCCTGCATCGTGAATGACAAGAACAAGATCGTGGGCGCCGGCTACAATGGCCTCCCGATGGGTTGCGACGATGATGAATTTCCCTGGGAAAAAAAGGGCGAGTTCCTCCAAACCAAGTATCCTTATATCTGTCACGCCGAACTTAACGCCATCCTGAACAATATTGGTATGGACCTGCGCGGCTGTAAAATATATACCGCGCTTTTCCCCTGCAATGAGTGCACAAAGGCCATTATACAGTCGGGCATCAGCGAGGTCATCTACCTCTCGGATAAATACGCGGGTACCGATACCGCCAAAGCATCGCGGTTGATGCTGGACAGGTCGGGCATTACCTGTCGTAAAGTTGAGATCAGGAATAAAATCCTGACACTATCTTTCAGTGAAGAAGACGTTTAAGTTGTTGTAAGCAATTATTTCTCCCCGGGGACCATTATTGATCTTAATGGCCCAGGCTTTGAGTACCGGAGGCATTTCCTATGTCTGCGGTTCCGGTTGCGGGTTCGGGATGTTTTGCAGCTTCCATTTTTTCGCGGGCATCAAGTGCAGTATCCATATCTCCCGCAGCGAGTGCATCCAATTCTCTTTTTTTCTCTTTGCCGAAAGTATCTGTTGCCGCATTTTGGGTATCGCTTGGTTTTTGATTGTCTGGCATAAAATAAAATTTTGTGTATCGCATACTCTATTCAGTTTTCAGCATCCCTGTGTTCTCTTATATAAAAATAAGTTCAGGACAGGGCTGTTTACATGATGCTCATCACAAAGAAAAGTGAAGCTGGTCATTTCCCCGGTACAGGGAAACTTGCGGTATTTTGCGGATTTCGTTGCTTTTGACGCAATTGTCGGAAAAGGCGTATCAGGAGTTACATTTTAAGGGTCTTGTTCTACTCTTGTAGTTGTTTAATAGCTGTTTAATAGCTGTTGAGAGCCTGTTTTGGCTACACAACAAGAACTAAACAACTCCACAACAAGGCCACAACCCCTGGATGATGATGCGGAAACCCGGTTCGAATTGAGCAATGGAACAAATTTTTCGCCGTGGTTGGTCTTCTTCCAAAATAAATTACGAAAGCCGGCAGTCGTAAGCCGTGAGGGCCACGATCAATTTTAATGCAAATTATTATAGAAATTCATGGTT
>JAYWAZ010000224.1:0-4307 GCA_043781975.1 Bacteroidota bacterium | reverse complement strand
CCTTGCTGATGAAAAACCTGAAGGAGAATGAACTGAATGCGGATGAAAAAAAATACCATGCATTATTAAAGAGCTGGGATATGAGAAATGATGTGGGCTCAAAAGGAGCAACGGTATTTGAAGTGTTCTGGAAGAATTTTTCGGATACCGTATTCAATGATGAATATGCGAAGGCGCCCAAAGTGATACTCCGTCCTTTTGAAACTACGCTGATGGAGGGATTGTTAAAGGATTCGGCTTATAAATTCCTGGATGATATTTCTACGCCGCAGAAGGAAACACTGGCAGATGAAGTTAATGCCGCTTTCAAAAAAACGGCGGCCGCTTTGGTAAAAGAGGAAGCGAACGAAAGGCTGGAATGGGAAAAATACAAGGGCACGGCCATTAATCATTTGTTGCGGGTGCTGCCTTCCTTCAGTAGAAAAAATTTAGCCATTGGCGGTGGTACGCATAATATCAATGCCACCAAGGAAGTGCATGGACCGAGCTGGCGCATGATCGTGCAGCTTACACCGCAAACCGAGGCATGGGGCGTTTATCCGGGCGGACAGAACGGCAATCCGGGCAGTAAATACTATGATACTTTTATTGACCAGTGGGTCGCCGGGAAATATTATCCCCTGTGGATGATGACAAAGTCCGAAGCAAAGGATACAAGGGTGAAGTGGAAGATGAGTTTTAGTAAATAGGCGATAGGCAATAAGCAATAAACAATAGGCAATAAACAAAACGCAACAGGCAATGAACCATGAACTATGAACTATTACCCATGAACGATAGACCATAATAACCCTTAAACCTTTCAAAATGAAATTCATCATCTCAGTCATATTAACCGCTTTACTGAGCTTCGCCGTCTGCCTTTACGCACCCTGGTGGAGTATCGCCATCGTTGCTTTCATTGTTGCCGCGTTGATTCCGCAGAAACCGGGAAAGGCCTTCCTGACCGCCTTCCTCGCGTTGTTATTATTGTGGGGCGGATTGAGTTTCTGGATCAGCTATAAGAATGAACAGGTGCTTGCACATAAGATCTCGGTGATTGTACTGAAGACGGATAACCCTTATTTTCTAATACTGGCTACCGCGCTGATAGGCGCCCTGGTAGCTGGTTTCGCAGCACTGGCCGGCAGTTACTTAAGAAAAAATAAGGGATAAAAAGGGTTAAGTTAATTCCATTTCATATTTGCTACTATAGTATTAAAAAAAGTAAATTTGCAGAAACATAGATAAAATGGGTACAGCCAGCTTACTAGATAAAGAAATTACCCGGTCGTTGTTACTTTTAAATGACAGGCAGAAGAAAACTGTTTTAACTGTAGTAAAAACATTTGCTCAGGAAGAACAGGATTGGTGGAGTGATAAAAAATATATGGCTGAGATGGCCAGGCGTTTTAAAGATATGGAAACGGGAAAAGTAAAAGGCTTGGGTTTGGATGCGGTGGAATTAGCTGCAAGAACAGCCTTTAAAAACAGGAATAAGAAAAAGTAATGAGCTACATTATACGCTTGCACCCGGCTACGCAAATTGAATATAATGAAGCTTATGAATGGTATGAAGACAAATCAAAAGGATTGGGTGAAAGATTTATTAAAGCAGTACGACATAAAATAGCGGAGATTGCCTTGAACCCGGAAGTATATGGGAGTAAAGGGAATAAAAAATTCAGAGAAGCAATGGTGGAATTTTTTCCTTTTATTATTGTGTACAAAATTTATAATCGAAAAAAAGAAATTTACATAAGTTCAGTGCATCATGCCAAAAAGAATCCCCGTAAAAAATACCGCAAAGGGTAATCAATTTCTTTCACACTGCTGTAACAAATTCCTTACTATTTTCGGCTAATAAAAAACAACTGATGGGAAGGCTTATCTTTTTTCTTCTATTATTCTTTTCACTTGATGCTGCCGCACAAAAGATCCATGGTACTGTTTTTACGGATAAGGGCGACCTGCTGCCTTATGCTTCCATCATCATCAAGGGTACTTCAACCGGAGCGAGCGCCAATAACAAAGCGAAATTTTCCATCACCGTTACGCCCGGAACTTATATCGTGGTATGCCAGCACGTGGGGTATACCCGGCAGGAAAAAAAAGTGGTGATCGATAAGACCGATGAAGAACTGACCTTCATCATCTCCGAACAAAAACTTACGATGAATAACGTGGTGGTGAAGACGGGTGCAGAGGACCCGGCTTATGCCATCATCCGGCAGGCCATTAAGAAAAGGCCTTTTTACAATAAGCAGGTAAAGGGTTTTGAATGCGACCTGTACACCAAGGACATCGTCAAACTCCGCAACCTGCCCAGGCGGATACTGGGCCAGAAAGTGCCGGATGAGGACCGACGTGAAATGGGGCTGGATTCTTCGGGCCGCGGCATCATTTATTTATCCGAATCCATCGCCAGGATACACGTGCAACAGCCCGACCAGTTCAAGATGGAAGTGAAGAGCAGCCGCGTGAGTGGCAGCGGGGGCTTTGGTTTTACGTTCCCCACCTTTATCAGCATGTATGAAAATAATGTTTCCATTTTCAATGACCGGCTGAATCCCCGGGGATTCATCTCGCCCATAGCCGACGGCGCCATCGGTTTTTATAAATACAAGTTCCTCGGCAGTTTCTTTGAAGACGGCAAGGAGATCAATAGCATCCGGGTAACCCCCCGCCGTTCCTTTGAACCCCTTTTTTCCGGCATCATCAATATCTCGGAAAACGACTGGCGCATTCACAGCCTGGACCTCACCCTCGTTAAAACGGCGCAGCTGGAGATACTGGATACCCTTCAAATTACGCAGATACACGTACCCGTGGGCAACGATGTATGGCGGGTGAAGAACCAGGTGCTGCATTTCAATTTTAAACAGTTAGGGATAGACGCTATCGGTAATTTCGTGAATGTCTATTCCAATTATACCATCAACCCCGCGTTTACGCCAAAATTCTTCAACCGCGTGATCATCAAATATGATACGGCGGTCAATAAAAGGTCAAAGGCCTACTGGGATACCATCCGCCCCGTACCCCTGGAGCCGGAAGAGAAAAAGGATTACCAGGTGAAGGACAGCATCTATGAACTGCAAAAAGATTCCGTTCGAAGCCAGGCCTCAGTGGATTCCCTGAATAAAAGACAGGGTAAACTCAAACTCTACAATGTCTTCTGGCAGGGGATACACCGCACGCGTTACAGCAAAACAAACAGTTATTCCTGGAATATTGAATCATTGATCAAAAACATGGAATACAATACGGCGGAGGGACTGGTACTGAATGTGAACGCCGGTTACAACCATTATATAAAAAAATGGAAGACCAACCTTTCCATTCAGCCCAATATCCGTTATGGGTTCAGCAATACGCACCTGAATGCATGGGCCGATATTGTTTTTCGAACCAGGGACTGGGCCACGGATAAGAAACTGCGGCGGCAAAGCTGGGCATTTTCGGGCGGCAAGCGGGTGAGCCAGTTCAATAAGGACAACCCGATATCAGCCTTGACGAATAGCATCAACACCCTGTTCTTCGGGAACAATTACATGAAGACCTACGAGAATTATTTTGGCAATATCAATTTCAGCAAGCGCTATGAAAGCGGCCTGCGGTTCTCACTGAATGCCTTATACGAAGACAGGATGCCGCTGGATAATACCACTGATTATACCTTGTTTAAAAAAGATACAGGCAGGTTTACGCCCAATTATCCCTACGACAGGATCCCTTCGCAGTTCACCCCGCACCGGGCATTCATTGTAAGCATGGATATCAGCATCAAGCCCGGCCAGCGCTATATCGAATTTCCCAACCGCAAAGTGCCGGTGGGCTCAAAATATCCCACTTTCAGTCTGAATTATACCAGGGGGATCAGCGGCCTCCTGGGGAGCGACGTGAATTTTGATAAATGGCGTTTAACCATTGCCGATAATAAGAATTTCAAACTGGCCGGTTCCATGAAATACAAGGTAGGCCTGGGGGGATTCCTGAACAGGAAGAATGTGTTCATACAGGATTATCAGCACTTCAACGGTAATGAGACCAGGTCGAACCAGATCGGGGGTTTCAGGGTAAGCGAAGCCAGTGAATACGTGAATAGTTTTCAACTGGCCAGTTATTATGCCAACAGTACCATTTCCTCTTTTTACACCTTCGGACACATGGAGCACCACTTCAATGGTTTGTTCACCAATAAGATCCCCTTATTCAACCGCCTGGGCTGGAACATGGTGGGGGGTGCCAATGCATTTTACGTGGATAAGCGCAATAATTATACGGAACTCTTTGTGGGGCTCGAAAATATTTTAAAGATCTTTCGG
>JAYWAZ010000223.1:0-4337 GCA_043781975.1 Bacteroidota bacterium | reverse complement strand
CGATCACAGAAGTGGTGAATGCAAGCGGAAAGATATATCCTGAGGTGGAAGTAAAAGTGAGTCCCGACATCAGCGGGGAGATCACCGAATTAATGGTGCAGGAGGGCGATACCGTAAAAAAAGGAATGGTGCTGGCCCGCATCTATGCCGATATTTATAATATACAGCGCAACCAGGCTGCCAGCGGTGTTGAGCAGACCCAGGCCCAGGTAGCGAACTCACAGGCGGCATTAGACGCATTAAAAGCACAGATGGAACAGGCGCAACGCACCTACGACATGCAAAAGAAACTTTTTGATGACAAGGTGATCAGCCGCAATGAATTCAACGTCGCCGAATCGGCTTTAAGGAGCAGTAAGGCCAACTATAATGCGGCCGTGCAGGGTATCCGCAGCGTGCAGGCATCCGTGAAAAGCGCCACCGCCAACCTGGAAAAAGCGAACAAGGACCTGAGCAGAACAGCCGTACTGGCACCCATGGATGGCGTGGTAAGTCTGCTGAACGTGAAAAAAGGAGAACGCGTGGTGGGAAGCAACCTGATGAGCGGAACGGAAATACTACGCATTGCCGATATGGCAAAGATAGAAGTGCGGGTGGATGTTGGTGAGAACGATGTGCCCAAGGTAAAGCTGGGCGACAGCGCCGTCGTGGAAGTAGATGCTTACAGCAGCAAGAAATTCAAGGGCATTGTAACACAGATCGCCAGCAGCAATAATGGCGCCGCCTCGCAAAATGCTTTGTCCAATACCTCAACGGATGTTACCCAATATAAAGTGTATATCCGCCTTTTGCCCGAAAGTTATATGGACATGATCGGTAAGGGTTCCTACCCTTTCCGCCCCGGAATGAGCGCCAACGCCGATATCCAGACAAAGACACATATCAATGTGCTAAGTGTGCCCATCAATGCGATAACTACCCGCGATAAAAACGACAGCACCAAAAAAGATATTAAGAAACCCGATGAATCAAATGTAAAAGCGCCGTCTCCATTACTGGAAGAACCGGATGTGGTAGCATTCGTGATCGATAAGGATGACAAGGTAAAAAAAGTGAAGGTGAAAACCGATATCCAGGACATCAATAATATCGAAGTGACTGAAGGGTTAAATGAAGGAGATATGGTTATCACCGGTCCCTATGAAGTGGTAAGTAAAACATTGAAGAAAAACGATAAGGTTAAAGTGGTGGATAAAAAGGATCTATTTGAGAAAAAATAATTTCCTGGCCCTAAACAATACAGTAATTATTATCCATACCAGCCTAAAGAAATAAATTATTGAAACATAGCATCATTACAGCACTATGCCTTCTTGCATGCGCTTATTTTTCATCGGCCCAGACCACTACGCTACAGGTATTATTGAGATCGGCAAAGAATGATTCGCTGAATAATGTTTCCATACAGCTTTACCGCCTTCCCGATACGGTATTATTAAGTACGCAGGCCGCACGTAATAACAATAGCCGGTTTTCGGTAAATAAATTCTCACAGTATATCCTTCGCCTGTCGGGAGTTGGCGTTCAAAATGAGGAAAGGATTTTTGGCGTGGCGGATAAACCGGTGGTCATCGCTGTTGTGCTCAAAAGAAATGTAAAAGCCCTGGCGAACGTGGTTGTGGTATCCAAAAAACCACTGATAAAACAAGAAGATGATAAGACCATCGTGGATGCGGAAGTATTGGCTAACAGCAGTTCCAATGCATTCGAGGTGCTGGAAAAAACGCCGGGTGTTATCATTGACCAGGATGGCAATGTATATTTAAACAGTACAACACCCGCAACAGTTTATATCAACGGAAGGGAAATGAAACTGAGTAGCGAGGACCTGGCCTCCCTGCTGAAAAGTTTGCCGGCCGGCAGTGTCAGTAAAATAGAGATATTACGAAACCCCTCAGCCAAATATGATGCCGCCAGCAGCGGCGGTATTGTAAATATTGTATTGAAGAAAGGTATTAAACTGGGCAGTAGCGGTAGCGTGAACGCCGGCTATTTCCAGGGCGTATACAGCACTCAGACCACAGGAATAAATATCAATAAGAGCGCAGGAAAACTCAACAGTTATTTCAGTTACCAGTTTACCAACAAGAACGGTTTTGAAGAACTTAACTCTATCCGGCGTATCAAAACTGATTCCTCATTACTAGAACAAAAAGCATACACCACTTATCCTGGTTCCAATCATTATATAGGAACGGGCGTTGATATCGCCCTTACAAAAAAATACAGTGTCGCTTATGACCTGCGGCTGAGTATCAATAACGGTAAAAGCCATGCGGCCAATACAACAGATATTTTCAAGGACCCAACACAAGCCTTGTGGAGTAAGGGTTTTTCGGACATCAATAATAAAAACAATTCCCTTTTCCTCGTGAACAATATTTCCTCAAAATACAAGATCGATTCTTCAGGCAGTGAATGGATATTGGCCTTCGACTATAATTATTATACCAACAATAATACACAGGGGTATAGTAATCATTTTATACTCCCCGCTGCACCAACCATAAATGGCGACGGCGAGAATAATAATACAAAGAACATTTTTACCGCCAAAACCGACCTCACCCTTAAGTTGCCGGGAAAGATCACATTGGAAACCGGATTTAAAGCAACTTTGAGCAAGAGCAACACCAGGGCCAACTATTTTTTCGATACCGGAAACAATGTAAGGCAGGTTGATAAATATCAAACCAACAGTTTTAAATACAGGGAAACGATCAGCGCCGCCTACCTGCAATTATCCCGGACCTTTTACGGTTTTACCTTAAAACCCGGGCTGCGCCTCGAAACCACGGATATCAATGGCAGGCAACTGTTTCCAAAAGATACCAGTTTATCCATTAAGAGAACCGATCTGTTCCCTTATGTTTTTTTGCGGCACAACCTGTTTAAAATGTTCGGATTCCATTTAATTGGTAATGCCATTTACCGCCGGAGTATCAAGCGACCTTATTATGAGATCCTTAATCCCTATCCGAAATATGTTGATCAGTATTTGTTTGATGTAGGCAATCCAAAGCTGCAACCGCAGTTCACTACCAATTACGAGTTCAATATAACGTTCGATGATTTTCCGGTCTTTGCATTTGGTCTGAACCAGACAAAAAACATTTTCAGCAATGTAACTTACCAGGATGATGTTACCAAGATCGCTTATCGCACCTACGATAATTTAGGGAAGAATAAGGAGTTTTATTTTCGTGTTGTTGGTGGTATTCCACCCGGCGGAAAATATTTTTTTTACATGGGGGCGCAATATAATTATAACAAATACGAGGGTGTTTATCAGAACCAGCCATTGGATTACAGTCATGGCAGCTGGCTCTTCTTCATGTACCAGGAATTCAAAGCCACAACATCGCTTACGCTGAATATGCAGGGCTTCATGCGCACAAGGGCCCTGCAGAATTTTTATGAGCTGGATAATTTCGGGGGATTATACTTGTCGGCCAATAAAAGTATATTGAATAAAAAAGCAAATATCATTTTGTCGGTAAATGATGCGTTACAGACCAATCATGTGAGGTTTAGCCTGAACCAGGGAAATGTAAGCGCAACCGGTTCGAGGGTAAACGATACACGAAGGGTGGGCATTACTTTCAGGTATAATTTTGGTTTAAGCAAGCCCAGGGAGAAAACTGAGTTTGGAGCGCCGGTGGATAGCAAGGAGAATTAATGGCCCACGCTTCTCCATTCCCCCCTTTAGGGAATAGTGGGATGGGGGTCTTCAAATAATTTTTCTGCTACAGCAATCATCTCGGGTTTACCGACATCCACCAGCTTATCACCACTATGATCATATCCCAGGATGAGATGGTCTTTTGCAAGGTCAAGATAGGTTTCTGTCAGGGAGAATTTACCGGTCTGTTTAATCAACGAGAATATTTCAGGCTGAAAAACAACAACACAACTGTATGCTTTCTGAACCAGTAATGGTTTATTGACCGCTATTTTTTCTTCCCCTGTTTTTGTATTTCTCCAGCCGCACAAACGATCCTCTTCATCAAATAAAAAATAACGCGAAGTGACCCTGTTGGTGACTCCGAAAGATATGAGTGGTTGAAGCTGTTGATGGAATGCAAGCAGTTTGTTCAGGTTAAGGTTGGTCAGGATATCAACATTCAGGGTAACAAAGGGTTCGTTGCCGGCCAGTAGCGGCCTTGCCTTTAATAATCCGCCGCCCGTCTCCAGCAATACGTCTCTTTCATCACTGATAATGATATTGCTTCCCCATCCTTTATTTTTTTCAATCGTTTCCATGACCTGCCCGGCAAAGTGGTGAACATTTACCACCACATCGGTGATCCTGTATTGCTGCAAATATTCGATATTCC